>JAGLCS010000146.1 GCA_023146115.1 Abyssibacter sp.
TAAAGGCGCTGGAACAGCGCACCCGTGAAGCCCTGGAAGCTGACGAGAACAACGTCGACGCGATTGATCTGGGAACCTAGGCCAGCGCCTCGCAGAATGCGTCTGGCGAGTATGCAACGCTCTTGATCGAGCCGGCCCGCGAACCTGCTGCTGGCTCCGTTGTGTTCCGATTTTTGGTAACCGATGCTCGGACCAAGCGGCCGTATCTTCGACACACAGATCGGCACCATCGTTAGATGTAAGCGAAATATAAATTTGTCCTAGATTTATATTTTAGCTAGAGTCGCCAGCTATAGATTGATGAGATTTTTATAAATCTCCTATAAGAGCTGGAGCGCTGTCACGTGAAGATCCCCGAGTATCCGCCTAATCTGAGTCAGCTCATCCGTGCGGATACAGGCGACGCAGCGCTTCGGGAGCAGTTCAAACGGGTCTTCAATTTGTTGCCGTCAGAGCACGGAAAAGACCGTGACGGTCACTATCTGCACTGGGAGCGGTTGAAGCGCCAACCCCTACCCCAGGGAGTCGATACCCACGAAGACTGGTGGCTGTTGACCAAGTTTCGGCGTACGAGTCTCTACAAGCCATTGCCGTTACGGGCCAAAGCGCACACCCCGTTCGTATACTGGTTACCCGATTGCGTTCAGCAGCGCTTGCACAAGCTCGATCAGCAGGCGAGCGGGCGCGTAGAGATTCCCGAGCAAGTGACCAACAAGCAGAGTCGGGATCGCTACCTCGTCAATTCGCTTATCGAAGAAGCCATCAAGTCGAGTCAGTTAGAGGGGGCTTCAACGACCTACCCGGTCGCCAAAAATATGCTGCGCGAGGGCCGGGCGCCGCGAGATCGTAGTGAACAGATGATCTCGAACAACTATCGGGCTATGGCCTTTATTCGGGAGCATGCGGGCGAACCGCTGACGCCAGCGCTCGTGTTCGAGCTGCATGCGATCGTGACCGAGCGCAGCTTAGAGGATCGGGCGCAGGAGGGGCGCTTCCGGCGGGCGGACGAGGAGATCGGCGTTTATGACCCTCGCGATCACTCGCTGCTTCATGCGCCACCGCCGGCGGACGAGCTTGATGCTCGTTTGGGCGCCCTGTGCGCGTTTGCAAACGCGGGCTTGGATGACGACGGCGAATTTCTTCACCCGGTCGTCAGGGCCATCGCGTTGCATTTTATGGTGGGTTACGACCACCCGTTCGTGGACGGAAACGGGCGAGCTGCCCGGGCGCTATTTTATTGGGCGATGGCCCGGCATAAATACTGGCTCATGGAGTATGTCTCGATCTCCACGATTCTGAAGCGGGCGCCAGCCCAGTACGCGCGGGCTTACCTGTACACCGAGCACGACGACAACGATCTGACCTACTTCATCGACTACAACCTGCGTGTGGTCGAGCAGGCGATCAAAGCGTTGCAGGGGTACCTCGCAAAGAAATCGCGGGAGGTGAGGCGGATAGAGGCCCTGCTGGGCGATTCCTTGTTCGCCAGGACATTAAATCACCGGCAAATCGCTTTGTTGTCTCATGCGATCCGCAACCCCGGCGATGTCTACACCTTCGAGAGCCATCGCCAATCGCATCGGATCTCATACCCGACGGCAAGAACCGATCTACTCGAACTGGCGACTTTGCGCTTGCTGGAGCAGCGCAAGGTGCGCAATGCGTTCGTGTTTCTCGCACTGCCTGATATCGAAGGGAGGCTGCTGACGCTAAGAGGCGGTAACGGGTTTCCCCGCACGTGACCTAGGGCCACGTGCGAGTGGACTTTAGCTTTTGCTGCTCGGCACCGTGATATTCAGCTCCAGTATCTCCGTGTCGCCGTCGCGTTCGACTTCGATGTTCACCGCGTCTTCGCCGACGGCGACGTACTTGCGGATCACGTCCAGCAGTTCTTTCTGCAGCTTGGGCAGATAATCCGGCGCATGCAGATGGCCGGCGCGCTGGTGGGCGACGATCACCTGCAGGCGCTCCTTGGCGAGCTGCGCCGTCGAGGGTTTGTTGGCCCGAAAGATGTCCATCCACGCCATGGTTATCCTCCGAACAGCCGGTTGAGGAAGCCCTTGGAGCTCGGATCCAGAAAGCGGTGCGTGCGCTCCTCGCCGAGGAAGCGGGCGACCAGGTCCTTATAGGCTTCGGCGGCCTGCACCTCTGGCATCGAGATGACCGGCGCGCCCTGGTTGGAGGCGTTCAGCACGTCCCGGGATTCCGGAATGACGCCGAGCAGCGGGATGGCGAGGATGTCCTTGACGTCCTCCACCGACAGCATCTCGCCGCGGGCGACGCGGTTGGCGTCGTAGCGGGTGATCACCAGATGTTCCTTGACCGATTCGCCGGTCTTCGCCCGCTGTGTCTTGCTGGACAGGATGCCGAGCACACGGTCGGAATCACGCACCGACGAGACTTCGGGGTTGGTCACGACGAGCGCCTCGTCGGCGAAATGCATCGCCAGCAATGCGCCCTTCTCGATACCTGCCGGCGAGTCGCAGACGATGTAGTCGAAATCCTTCGACAACTCGTCGATCACGCGGGCCACACCGGCCTCGGTGAGCGCGTCCTTATCGCGGGTCTGTGAGGCGGCGAGGATGTAGAGGTTCTCGACCCGCTTGTCCCTGATCAGCGCCTGCTTAAGCGTGGCTTCTTGGGCGATCACGTTGATGAAGTCGAACACCACGCGGCGTTCGACTCCCATGATCAGATCGAGGTTGCGCAGGCCGACATCGAAATCGATGACCACGGTCTTGTGACCCGCCTGCGCCAACCCGGTGGCGAACGAGGCGCTGGTGGTCGTCTTGCCGACGCCCCCCTTGCCGGAAGTTACAACGATGATCTTGGCCACAATTTCCTCGCCTGCGCGATCACAAGTTTTCGATAGTTAGGGTTTCATCGACCAGCCGCACCATGGACGGCTGCGATCGATGTTCGGATGCGATGTCATCGGCGACCAGATAATTCCCGGCCACCGCGACCAGCTCTGCTTCCAGAGACTGACAGAAAATTCGTGCGGTCTCGTCACCGCGACAGCCCGCCAGCGCACGACCGCGCAGCGGGCCGTAGATATGGATGCTGCCATCGGCCAGCACTTCGGCACCGGCGCTGACCGGTGCGCGGATGATCAGGTCGGTGCCGCGCGCGTACAGCTGCTGGCCGGAGCGCACCGGCTGGTCGACGATGCGCGCCGCCGGGCGTTCGTCCGATCGGGGCCTCGAGGCCTGCGAATCCAGCGCGGCCTGTTGCAGCACACCGAGCCCGCAGGCGCGCGCCGATGCCGCGCTGTCGTCGTCGGCATCGACCACCGCGACCGGCACGAGGCCCTGGTTGCGCGCGATGTCCGCGACCTGGGCAATGTCCACGCGATGTCGGTTCAGGTCGATCAGGACCGGTAGGCCGCTGAAGAGCTTCGGTGCGCGAGCAACCTCGGCTTCGATCCCGGCGATCACCCGATCTGTATCGGGCGTGTTGAGTCGCAACACGGTCAGGCTCATGACCCGACCCTTGAAGAGCACGTCGTTCTGGCTCACAGGCGTAGCGTTTGGCGGCCGGCACGAGGCAGGCGCCCGAAGCCGATAGGAATGATGCGGTGCGAGAACACGCGAAAAGTCTAAGGGATGCGGATGGTGGCGACCAGAGGGGCCGTCTGGCAGCGGATTCGTGAATCCATGTTAAGAACCAGTAAACTGGCCCCTTCACCCCTCCCGACCACCATCAAAAGCGAATCCATGCGCCAGACTGTTCGCTCGGCATCGACCTCCGTGCTCTTCCTGATTGCCGTGCTGCTGGCTTCGGGTTGTGCTCCACAGATTTATTCGTTTGCTGATCCGCAGTTCGGCCGCGATCGCCTGTTCGAGGCGCCGAACGTCTTGCCGCCGGCAATTGGTGTCCATGTCGATTATTCGGTGAACGGCAAGCTGCACGACGGGGAGTCGCAGGCCACGCGAGACTACGTCGCCAATATTCTCGGCACCTCCCGGCTGACCCAGATCATCCAGCAGGAAGCAGAAACTCCTTACACGCCGATGTTGGTCATGGTGATCAGCCACACCTACGACGCTGCCGAAGCCAGAAATTCGGGACTGGCCGTCGGCGTGACCTTTGGCGGCACCAAGCGCGAGATTCGCGACGAATTCAGTATTCAGGTGTCTTTGAAGGATCCGAAAAAGCCGCCGGTGCGGGAAGTCTTGTACGACACCGGCGAGTTGGGGGTTTATCGGCATGCCATCGTCACCCGCGCAGGCGGCGACGCGCAGGGGCTGCTGCCCAGCGATTATCCTGGCGCCTACAAGCGGGTGCTGGAGAGCGTGTTGACGCAGTTCCTGAAAGACCTGGGAACCGCAGAGCGCGACGCGAATCCAATCATCTTCGTACCGGACACGCGCCCCGACGAGGAATAGGCGGCTAGCATCCGGTCGGTTTCAGGCGGGGGGTTCATGCCGGCGTGGCCGGCGCTGACAGGAGTCGGTCGATGAATGCACCTCGTTTTTTATCTGAGGCTTGTGGGTATGTGCTCGGGCGCTGCCGGAGTGCCGCCGTGGTCGCCCTGGTCGTTAGCCTTGGCGCCTGCGCCACCTTCGATTCGTATCTCGATCCCGCCTACACCCGTTATACGCTGCAGAACCACCCCCCGGAGGTCTTGCCCGACCGCATCGGGTTGCAGGTGAGTTATCAGGCCAACGGGGTGGTTGATCCGACGCGCGCCGAACTGGCGCATGGGCGGGTCAAGACCCTGATCGAGCAGGCCGGCGTGTCTGCCGTGGTGCCCGTGGAACAATCGGAAGGCGCCCTTTCAGTGCTGGACGTACATGTCGATCACCGCTTTGATGCAGACCAAGCGGTACGTGCCGGCGTCGCGACCGGTGCATCCATGGGGCTTGATCTCGCAACCAATGCCGTTCGGGACGAATTCAGCATCGGACTCAAGCTGCTCGGCGATGACGACGAAGAACGCGTGACACAAGGGCTTTACGAGCACGCCATCGTCACGACCATGAAAGGCGGTCCGCCTGGCATCGAACTCGTGGAGTACGACATCGCCTTTGATCGGATCATGGATGATGCGCTGGCCAAGTTCGTGCATGACCGGCAGGTGGCAGCGAATCGACCCACGGCGGTGATCGTGCTGCCCGAGCCGCCGGACCTGTCGGAAGACGACAGTCGCTAACGGCGCAACCCACGCGGCGATGCCGCTTCAGGTGAGACGAGTACGGTGGACTTGCGGGAACAGCGCGCTACATGGGAGCCTCCGGTCATCTTGAATCAACCCGGCGGTGCCGCTGTTGAACTGGTCTGACTACGACCCGAACGGGTTCTACGATGAGTTATTCGAAGCTCGCGGCAAGGCGCGTCCGTCCGCCCAGGCACTGGTGGACTATCTCGCCGGAATGAATCGCGAGGAACTGGCCGATCGGCGCGTTGCCGCCGATCTCGCGATCAAGTCCATGGGGATCACGTTCACCGTATACACCCAGGGCAGCATGCTGGATCGCACATGGCCGTTCGACATTCTTCCGCGCATCATCGACAGCCGCGAATGGGCGCGCACCCAGGCTGGCCTCAAGCAGCGCGTACAGGCCCTGAACCTGTTCATTCAGGACATTTACAACGACAAGAAGATCATCAAGGACGGCGTGTTTCCGGTGGAATTACTGGAGCAGTCGGTCAACTATCGCCCCCAATGCGAGGGCATGCGGCCCAAGCATGGCGTATGGGCTCACATCTGCGGTTCGGATCTGGTGCGCGACGGCGACGGCACCCTGTACGTGCTGGAGGACAACCTGCGCGTGCCGTCGGGCGTGTCGTACATGGTGGAAAACCGGCTCGTCACCAAGCGGGTTTTCCCGGAGCTGTTCGCCCACAGCAGCATCCTGCCCGTCGATGAGTACCCGGCCGAACTCTATGAAATGCTGGCGAGTCTGTCGCCGCGCGACGGCGACGAGCCTGTCATCGTGCTGCTCACCCCCGGCATCTACAATTCGGCTTATTTCGAACACGCCTACCTTGCGCAGCAGATGGGAATCGAGCTGGTCGAAGGCCCCGATCTGGTCGTCGGCGACGACGATTGCGTCTACCTGCGCAGTGTCGAAGGGCTGACGCGCGTCGACGTGATCTACCGCCGAGTCGATGACTTGTTCATCGACCCGGAAGCCTTTAACCCGGATTCGATGCTTGGCGTGCGCGGCCTCATGCGCGCCTGGCTCAAGGGCAATGTCGGGTTGGCCAATGCACCCGGCTGCGGCATGGCCGACGACAAGGTCGTCTACGCCTATGTCCCCGAGATCATCAAGTATTACCTCGATCAGGACGCGATCATCCCGAATGTGCCGTCCTTCCTGTGCCATCGCCAGCAGGACTGCGAGCATGTGTTGGCCAATCTGGACAAACTGGTCGTGAAGCCGGCGAACGAGTCCGGTGGCTACGGCATGCTGATTGGTCCGCGCTCCAACGAATCCGAACGCAAGGCCTTCGCCGAGCAGATTCGCAAGAATCCGAGGAATTACATGGCGCAGCCGACCTTGAATCTCTCGGTGTGTCCGACGGTTTGCGACGATTCTGCGATCGAGCCGCGCCATCTGGATCTGCGGCCCTTCATCCTCTCCGGCGAATCCCAGTACGTGACCATGGGCGGGTTGACGCGCGTGGCGCTGGTGAAAGGTTCGCTGGTCGTCAACAGTTCGCAGGGTGGTGGCAGCAAGGACACCTGGATCGTGGAGGTGGAGGACTGATGCTTTCGCGCGTCGCAGACAATCTGTTCTGGTTCGGTCGCTATGTGCAGCGGGCCGAGAACACCGCGCGGCTGGCCAGCGTGCATGCCAACCTGATTCTGGACATGCCGCGACGCGCGATCGTTGCCTGGGAGTCGGTCATCGACATTACCGGCAGTCGTCCCGACTTTGTCGAGCGCTATGACGGCTTCACCGAAGGCAATGTGGTTCGCTTTCTGCTCGTCGATGATGCGAATTACGGGTCGATACTGTCGTCCCTGGCCCAGGCTCGAACGATTCTGCGCGCGGCCCGCGACATCATGCCGCGCGAGGTCTGGGAAGAGATCAACAAGCTGTACTGGTTTGTGCGAGACACCGACGCGCAGACGCTCGAGCGCCGCCGCCGCGGTGAGTTCCTCGACGCCGTGATTCGCGGCTGTCTGCTGGTCGACGGCATGCTCGGCGAGAACATGTCGCACGACCTGGCGTTCCGGTTTCTGCGTCTCGGCTCCAACCTGGAGCAGGCGGACATGACCTCCCGCATTGTCGATGCCTCCGCCCTCGGCCTGCTGCCTCATCGCGAGGACGAGTTGCTGCCGTTCTCCAACATTCAGTGGCGTAGTGTGTTGCTGTCGCTGACGGCCTATCAGATGTACCGGCGTCATGTGCGCAAACGCGTCTCCGGCCCCAAGGTGGTGCAGTTCCTGACCCAGGATCGCCATTTTCCGCGGTCGGTGGCCTGGAATCTCGACAGCATCTGTCAGACGCTCTCCCGCCTGCCGAATCACTCGGCACCGTTGAACGTGGCTCGCACGCTGCGCGCCCGCGTCTGTGGCGCCGACCTGTCCGTCTTGCCGCAGACTCAGGTGTCGGATTACATGGACGAATTGCAGGAGCGGCTTGCTGCGCTGAGCAATGTCATCACGGAACATTATTTCCGGCCGGAACTGGCGCCGGACGCCCTCAGCCAGTCGCAATAGACGGCCGGCAAAGCGAACAGAAAACGGAGACGACCATGGCGACGATCGAGTTCTTCTGGGACCCGGTGAGCCCATACACCTATCTGGCATCCACTCAGTTGCCGGCGCTGGCGGCCGACTGTGGCGCGACATTGGCCTATCGCCCCTTGTTGCTCGGCGGGGTGTTTCAGGCCACCGGCAATCGCCCGCCCGCAACCGTGGTCAACAAGGGCCGTTACATGATGGCGGATCTGCAGCACTGGGCGCAGTTCTACGGTGTGCCGGTCACGCCTCCCGAGAATTTTCCCGCCAATTCGGTACGGGCACTGCGGGCGGCGCTGGTCGCGGATGAACTCGGTTGTGGTGATGCTTTCGCGCTGGCCATCATGCAGGCGTATTGGGGGCAGGGGCGTGATATTTCACAGCCGGATGTACTGGCGGATGTGGCCCGCTCCGTAGGCTTCGAGCCCGACCAGGCATTGGCCGCCAACGACCGTCCCGAGATCAAGGCAAAGCTCAAGGCGAACACCGAGGAAGCCGTCACCCGCGGCGCCTTTGGCGCGCCGAGTTTCTTTGTTGACGACGTGCTGTTCTGGGGCAATGACCGTCTCGATCTGTTGCGTGCCCATTTGACGCGCGCAGCCGCTTGACCGCGCCGGCTCCTACCACCATCGCGTCAACCGGGGCGCGGTCTGCCGTTTTGCGGATCCGCGGCCTGCGGTATCACTTCTGGCAATGGGGCGACCCGGGCAAGCCGCTGTTGCTCTGCTGCCACGGCTGGCTGGATACCGGAGGTAGCTGGCAGTTCGTTGCCGAGCAGCTGGCCAGCGATTTTCATGTGGTGGCGCTGGACTGGCGCGGGTTCGGCTACAGCGAATGGCATGGTGACCACTACTGGTTTCCTGACTATGTGGCTGATCTCGATGCCGTGATCGACGCGCTCAGCCCCGATGAGCCGGTGTTACTGGTTGGCCATAGCATGGGTGGGCAGATCACGAGCCTTTACGCGGGCGTTAGGCCGCAGCGCCTGGCGCGGCTGGTGTTGCTGGATTCGCTGCTGCTGCCCGACATGCCGCCCGAGCGGGCGCCCAAGGCTCTGGGCGAGTGGCTGACGGCCGTGCAGGACCCGCCGGCGCAGCGCGCCTATCCGTCGTGCCAGGAACTGGCCAGCCGCATTGCGCGGCGCAATCCCCGGCTTACCCCAGAACGCGCCCTGTCCGTGGCCCGCGTCTGGGGACGGTCTCGCGGCGACGGGCAGATCGAACTGCTTGCCGATCCACGTCACCACACGCATAACCCGGTGCTTTATCGCGCCTCGGAGTCATATGCGGTGTGGAAGCAGGTCACCGCGCCGACCTTGTTCCTCGATGCCAGCGATTCCAAGCTGCGAAAAATGGCCGGCGAAGAGGAACTGGCGCGCCGTCGCGGCTGCTTTCGCGACCATGAGCACAGGTTCATCGACGACTGCGGGCACATGATGCACCACGATCAGCCTGAGCTGGTCGCGCAGGGGATACGCGATTTTCTTGGCGATTTCGTCGTCGGGTAGCCGCGTAAATACGCGGTTTGCGGTGCCGCCAGCGCACCCCTATCCTCGTGGTGGCTTGCTAATCAGTTTTCGACACGCCAAGCCGGTCCGGTGATTCGGTACGAACAAACCGGCGCTCGGCGTTGTCCGCACTACTAGGCACTTGGCTGTTTTTTGTCACGGTATCGTCGTGAACGGTCGCCAGGTTCCTCTGCTGGGGTTGCGCTGGTATCCGCACCAATCGGATCGCGACTCCCGATTCACTGACAGGAGGTCGAAATGAGCACGCTACTTTGGCTGCTGGTCTTCATCGTCGCCGCTACGGCGCTGGCTTATCGCAAGACTTCGCTCGCCACATCCACGGCGGTGATCGGCGCGTTGCTGCTGGTGCTGTCGATTTTTGGCGACGTGGCCTGGGGCTGGTTGCTGCTGTTCTGGTTCATCTTTGCCGGCATCGCTGCCGTGCTCAATGTCGCCTCGCTGCGCAAGCCGTTGCTGACTGCGCCGGCGTTCAAATTCTTCAAGAGCGTGTTGCCCGAAATGTCGGAGACCGAGCGCGCGGCGCTGGACGCCGGCACGGTCTGGTGGGAAGGCGACCTGTTCTCCGGCCGCCCCGACTGGCACCGCCTGGCCGCGTTGCCCCGGCCACGGCTATCTGACGAAGAGCAGGCCTTTCTGGACGGTCCTGTCGAGGCCTTGTGCGGCATGCTCGACGACTGGCAGATCGTGCACGAAGACGCGGACCTGTCTCCGGAGGCCTGGGCGTTCATCAAGAAGAACAAGTTCTTCGGCATGATCATTCCCAAGCAGTACGGCGGCCTGGAATTCTCGGCCGTGGCTCACTCGGCCGTGCTGGCAAAGGTCGCCAGCGCCGGCGGGACCACCGCCTCATCGATCGTGGCCGTGCCGAATTCACTGGGGCCTGCCGAGTTGCTGCTTCACTACGGCACCGAGGAGCAGAAGGATTACTACCTGCCACGGCTCGCGACCGGCGAGGAGATCCCCTGCTTTGGGCTGACTAGTCCCTATGCCGGCTCGGACGCCGGCTCGATTCCGGACATGGGTGTGGTCTGCGAAGGCACCTGGAAGGGCAAGAAGACACTGGGCATGCGCCTGACCTTCGACAAGCGCTACATCACGCTGGCACCGGTGGCGACCGTCATCGGCCTCGCGTTCAAGCTTTACGACCCCGACCACTTGCTGGGTGAACAGGACGACCTGGGCATCACCTGTGCCCTGGTGCCTCGCGACACCCAGGGTGTGGAGATCGGCAAGCGCCATTATCCGCTGGCCGCGCCCTTCATGAACGGGCCGATCCGCGGCAAGGACGTGTTCGTGCCGCTGGATACCATTATTGGCGGGCAGCAGAACGCCGGCCGTGGCTGGCGCATGCTGATGGAAGTGCTGTCGGTGGGCCGCGGCATTTCGCTGCCGTCAGGCAGTTCCGGCGGTGCGTCGCAGGCTGCCTTCGCCACCGGTGCCTACGCGCGGGTTCGCAAGCAGTTCAACGTGTCGATCGGTGAATTCGAAGGTATTCAGGAGGCGATGGCCCGTATCGGTGCCCGCGCCTATGCCTGCGACTCGGTACGACAGATCTCCGCGCTGGCCGTGGACCTGGGCGAAAAGCCGTCGGTGTCGTCCGGCATCGCCAAGATGCATGTCACCGATCTTTCCCGTCTCGTCGCCATCGATGCGATGGATGTGCATTCGGGCAAGGCCGTGTGCATCGGACCCAAGAACATCATCGCCAACGGCTACCAGAGTGCCCCGGTGGCCATCACGGTCGAAGGCGCCAACATTCTGACCCGCAGCATGATGATCTACGGCCAGGGCGCCATCCGCTGCCATCCCTACGTGCTGCGGGAGATGGACGCGGTCGCTGACGATGACAGCCAGCGTGGCCTGGATAACTTCGACACTGCATTCATGGGGCATCTCGGCCATATCGGTTCCGCCAAGGCGCGCTCCTTCGTGCTGGGACTCACGGGCGCCCGGCTGGCCAGCGCGCCGGTGAGCGGTCCGACCGCGATCTACTACAAGCGCCTGGCGCGTTACAGCGCGAACCTCGCATTGCTATCCGATGTGGCGATGGCGCTGCTCGGCGGCAAGCTGAAGTTCCGCGAGAGCATTTCCGCCCGTCTGGGCGACGTGCTCTCCGCACTGTTCATTGGCAGTGCCGTGCTCAAGCGCTACCAGGATGACGGGCGGCCGGAAGAAGACCTTCCGCTGGTGCAGTGGATGCTCGACGACCTGTGCCACGGTATCGAGAACCGCCTCGACGGGGTGCTCAATCATCTGCCCATGCGGCCGGCGATGTGGGCGCTGCGTGTCGTGATCTTCCCGTTGGGGCGACGTGCCCGGTCTGCCAGCGACGACAACAACCGCGCGGTGGCCAAGTTGATGATGACGCCTGGCGCGTCGCTGGACCGCCTGGCCCACGCCGTCTACCAGCCGCAAGACGTCAAGCATCCGCTCGGTGTGTTGCGCAAGGCACTAACCGCCGTGATCGAGACCGAAAAGCTGGAGTACAAGCTGGTCAAGGCATACAAGGACGGTGATCTCAAACATCCGCATCCCCGCGAGCGGATCGACGAGGCCCGCGCGGCAGGTCTGATCTCCGCCGAAGAGGCGAAGATCCTGATCGAGACCTGGGATCTGGTCGCCGAAGTGGTGGAGGTCGACGAGTTCACGACGGAAGAAATGCGAGCGGGCCGTTCGGAGCATGCTCGTGCCGATCAGGGACCGGGTTCTTCGTCGGCCAGCGGCCAGGCGCCTGCCCGGCGCAAGGCCAGCACGGCGCGGGCGAAATCGACGTCCAAGGCCGCCGCCGCCAAGTCCGCCAAGGCCACATCGCGCACCACCAAGCGATCGACGACCAAGGCATCGGCAGCCAAGACGTCGACTGGCAAGGCATCGACCAAGCGGGCCAAGGCCGCCGATGATGCAACACCGGATACCTCGCCCGAGACCAGCGAATCGACCTGACCCCAGACCGCGGGGCGCCTGGGCGCCCGACGCATGCAAGGACGCCTGACGGATGGAGCGACAATTCGAAGCCCTGCGCCACGGCGCCTACGATTTGCTGGTCATCGGCGGCGGTATTTACGGTGCGTGGACAGCCTACGATGCGGCATTGCGAGGCTATCGCGTCGCGCTGGTCGAAAAGACCGACTGGGCGGCTGGAACCTCGTCGGCGTCCAGCAAGCTGATTCATGGCGGCCTGCGCTATCTGGAGCATTTCAACTTTGGGCTGGTGCATCACGGCCTGACCGAGCGCGCCACGCTGACCCGGATCGCACCGCATGCGGTGGACCCGATTCGCTTCGTCATCCCCAAGTACGACGGTGATCGCGTGTCCAGCTGGAAGATGCGGCTGGGCCTGGTGCTCTATGACCTGCTGGCGGGCAAGGGCCAGCCGGTGGCACCGCATGACCGGTTCAACGCCGACGAATTGCGTAGCAGCTTTCCCTACCTGTCGACGGACGGCTTGATTGGCGGTTTTTCCTACGGCGACTGCCAGGAGGACGATGCCCGCGTCACCTTGGAGGTGGTCGCCGCAGCGCAGATGGCGGGTGCGGTCGTCGTCAACCACGCAGCGGTTGAGGAGTTGATCCGTCTCGATGACCGCGTGATCGGAGCCCAGGTTGTCGATCGGATCAGCGGCAATCGGACTGCGGTAAAGGCCCGGTTGACCATCAACGCCGCGGGGCCATGGGCGCCCGCGTTGGCCGGGGGGCGGCCTACGGTTGGGGCCTACAAGCTCATCAAGGGCGTGCATCTCATGATGCCGGGCCTGCCCGGACCCAAGGATGCGTTCCTGCTCACGGCTCGATCCGACGGCCGGGTGTTCTTTGTCATCCCCTGGTACGACCACACCATCATTGGCACGACCGAATCCGATTACGAGGGCGACCTCAAGGATTTGACGGTTTACGAGGATGAGGCGGAATACCTGCTCGACGAAGCGAATCGGGCGATGAAAGCGGCCAACTGGACCCGGGCCGACATCCGTGGGTGTTTTTCCGGCGTTCGCACCCTGATGGGCGGCTCCGACGGGTCATTGTCGGCCGTGTCCCGTGATTTTCAGGTGCGTAAGCCTGCGCCCGGGCTCTGGATGCCCATCGGCGGCAAGTACACCACCGCGCGGGGCGACGCCGAAGAGCTGGTCGATGCCGCGCGTGGCGACCTGGGCCCCGCACGTCGCTCGCGTCGTACGCATCAACAACCGCTGGCCTGGGCGCCGAGTGGCGACATCGGCGCCTGGCGGGCCGAGGCTGAATCCGATGCGCGAGGTCTCGGTGTGGACGAAAGCGCCGCGGCCTGGCTGGTCAAACGCCATGGCAGCCGCACCGATGCCGTGCTGGACCTGATCCGCGCCGAGCCGACGCTGGCCGAGCGGCTCCACGCGCAGACGCCGTTTGTCCGCGCCGAAGTCGTCTTTGCCGCCAGCGAAGAAATGGCCCTCACCCTGGCCGATGTGCTGCGCCGCCGGCTTCCCGTGATGCTGATGCTGCCACCGGATCGAGCGGTGGCCCGACTTGCCGCCGAGCTGATGGCGCCGGTGCTGGGCTGGGATAAAGCCGAGACCGAGTCGCAGTGCGTGGATGCCTTGAGCCTCTGGCCGACGATCGCCCCGCGCTCGTAGGGACGGTCTGACCAAACAAATCGCGTTCCCTCCGCATGGGCATGCACGGGAACCGGCTCTATCGCAGGGGTGGTTCTGCCTGCGCATCCCCTGCCTCGGCGATCGGCGGCTATTGAGACCGTCTCAACGGCCATTTCACGGCTCAGTCTTCACGCTGCATTGACGTGGCTGCCCGCAGAATCTCGCGCCCCGGTTGAGGACATGGCCGGACACAAGATTCAAATGGTGCAACGGAGGACTTCCCATGAAGCACTGGCTCGCCAGCGCGCTTGCGCTCGGCCTTTTGGCTGGGTGCAGCGTCGACAACGAGGCTGAACAACAGCCCATCAATGAAATTGCGCTGTCTCTCTTCGACCCGGTGGCCGCCAGCGCCGTTGTGCCGTTTCCGATTGACGCCTTCTTTTCCGGATTCGTCGACCCGACGCTGAACGTGCCGAATGGCTCGGGTGCGCCGTTCGTCACCGCCGGCAACGAAGTCGATGGCTTTTCCACGTCCAGTGCGATCTTCACCGACCTGCTGGGGACGGTGGACTTCAGCACCACGCCGCAGGGTGTGATCGTCATCAATACGAACACCGGTGCACCCCTGGTCCCCGGTATCGACTATGTGATCGAGGATTATCCGGCACTGGACGATGCCGACGGTGTGCCGATTAACGCCAAGCGCACGCGCCTGCTGATTCAGCCGCTGCGCCCGCTGGCACCAGAAACCCGTTACGTCGTGGCCCTGACCCGTGCGCTGCAGAGCGAGGCGGGTTATCCGGCCGAGCCTTCGGCCTTGTTCGAGATTGCCGCCAGCGCGAGCCCGGTGTCCGAGCAGACGGCTCCAGCGTTAACGACGCTAACCGAAGGGCAGAAGGAGACGCTGGAAGCCCTGCGCCAGCAGGTGATCCGGCCCACGGTGGAAGGATTGAGCGCTGCCGGCATTCCGGAATCATCGATCGTGCTGGCATGGCCGTTCACGACGCAGTCCATTGGCAAGAGCCTGGCGGCTGTCGATGCGGCGGCGACGGCCGCTCCGCTGGGCGTGCAGGCTGTACCGAATGGCGCTGGCGGTACATTGAATACCGGCAACCTCGGCCTCGGTCTGCCGCCGGTGGCCGATATCTACGCGGGCACGTTCCAGACCCAGTACTACCTGCAGGCGCCCAGTGCGGAGAATCCGACGGGGCCGTTATCCGGGTTCTGGCAGGCCGATCCTGCGCAGCCGGACGTGAACACCCTCTTTCTTGGCCAGGTGCCGTGCGGCGCCTTTGCGCAGGGCGTGATGTTGCCGGGTAGTTCGCAGCCGTTGCGACCCAGCGTGAGCACCACGACCTGCTTCCCGGTACCGGTTGCCCAGAGCACTCAGACCATTCCGGTACTGGTGACCGTGCCGAATGCGAACAGCGGCCGCAGCATGCCGGACGACGGCTGGCCGGTGGTTATCTTTCAGCACGGCATCACCCGCAATCGCACCGATATGTTCCCGGTGGCGCCGGCGTTGGCGGCAGCGGGCTTTGTGGTCATTGCCATTGATCACCCGCTGCACGGCATCACGCCGGACTCCAGCGTGGCCGGCTTCCGGCTGCCCGGTGTCTCCGAACGCAGCTTCGATGTGGACTACGTCAACAACGACACCGGCGCGCCAGGCGCAGACGGTCAGGTTGACCCGTCCGGCGAGCACTTCGTGAATCTGGCCAGCCTGCTGACCGCGCGCGACAACATTCGCCAGTCGGTGGCCGATCTAACCCGCCTGTCCAAGTCGGTGGGTCTGCTGGATTTCGACGGCGATGCGCAAACCGATGAAATCGACGAAAGCAACGTGTCCTTCGTCGGCCATTCACTGGGCGGCATCATCGGCACCACGCTGCTGGGTGTGAACTCGACCATCGGTCCGGCCACGCTGGCCATGCCCGGCGGCGGCATCGCCAAGCTGCTGGATGGCTCGCTGGCCTTCGGGCCAAGCGTTGCGGCCGGTCTGGCGGCGGCCGGCTTCAACGAGGGCGGCGATACCTTCGAATCCTTCCTGCGCTTTGCGCAACTGGTGCTGGATACGACCGACCCGATCAATCATGCGGCGGCAGCCCGGGCTGGGCATCCGATCCACATGATCGAGGTGCTGGGTGATCAGGTGGTTCCCAACAACGTGCCGGCCGGGCCGATGACCGCCAGCAATGACCGGGTGACCATCGCCGGACCGCTCAGCGGCACCGATCCGCTGTACATGCAGATGGGCCTGGACGTGATCGACAACGTCGACCCTGGCGTGACGCAGACGCAGATCCTGTCCCTGGAGCCAGGCGGTGTCGGCGCGGTCGTGCGTTTCGCCGCAGGTGATCACGGTTCCATTCTCGATCCGACAGCCTCGCTGGCGGCCACCACGGAAATGCAGACCGAGATGGCGCAGTTCCTGGCCACCGGTGGCGCCTGTCTGCCCGTTGGGCAGGCCTGCAGCTTTGTTGCGCAATAACCGCCGGTTTGGCAGGAGACATCACATGACACGCAATTACTTCATATCGCGCGTGCTGGTCACCGGCGCGCTGGCGGGGCTGGCGCCCGCCGCGGTGGCGGCCGGTTTTGAGCTGGGAGAAGCCAGCGTTCGCATCGATTCCCAGTTCTCTACGGGCTTCGCAGTCCGTATGGAAGAACAGGACCGCAACCTCATCGGTCGTGCCAACCAGACCGCCGACGGCCAATCTGGTCTGGCGTACTCGACCAATGGCGACGACGGTAACTTGCAGTTCGACAAGGGCGATGTATTCGCCGCCCCCAGCAAGCTGACCTCGGACCTGTCCTTCAACTGGGGCAACTTCGGTGCGTTCGTCCGCGGGACCTACACCTTCGATTGGGTTCTGCATGACGAGGATTTTCTCGATCCGGCTGACCACGAAGGGCCGCCGGACGACACATTGACCCCGGCCGACCTGGCTGCGCGACGCGACGTCATCCAGGACCAAGTGGGTAATGACGCCGATCTGCTCGATGCCTATGTTTATGGCGATTTCGACATTGCCGGCCGCTACCTCGCGGTCCGTCTGGGCCGACAAGTGCTGAACTGGGGTGAATCCACCTTTGTGCAGAACGGCATCAACAGCCTGCTGGCGGCCGACGTAAACCATTTGCGCGTGCCCGGTTTTCAGCTCGAAGAGGTCTTCCGGCCGGTGGGCATGGCCTGGGCGTCTACCGACGTGACGGACAACGCTTCGCTGGACCTGTTCTACCAGCTGGAGTGGCGGCCGACGGTCACGGATGCCGTCGGCACCTACTTTGCGACCAACGACTTCGCCGGGCCCGGCGGGCAGACGGCACAGATCGGATTCGGACGGGCACCGGAAAATGCATCGCCGCTGACGGTCTGCTCCGATGGATCGCCTTGCGTGCCGTTTGGTGCTGCGATCACGCGTCTACCCGATCGTGAGGCGAAGGATGGCGATCAGTTCGGCGGAGCGCTGCGTATGTATTTGCCGGGGCTCAATGATCTCGATCTGAGTTTTTATGCGGCGAACTACCACAGCCGCCTGCCGCTGGTATCCGGACGTTCCCGCCCGACCGGAAACTCCCCCTCCTCGGAGTCGGGTTACCGGCTGGTCTACCCCGAGAACATCAAGCTCTACGGCCTGTCGTTCAATACGACCATGTGGGGCGGTATCGCCGTACAGGGTGAGGCCAGCCGCAAGGATGACCAGCCGCTGCAGATCGACGATGTGGAGCTGCTGCTCGCCGGCCTTGGTGTATCGAGTCAGGTTGCGCCCATCCAGGGCTCAGCCCTGGGCGGTCAGGAAATCGTTGGCTATCGCCGTTACAGCGTGAATCAGGTCAACCTGGG
>JAGLCS010000147.1 GCA_023146115.1 Abyssibacter sp.
GCGGGCATGCATGTCGAGGACATGCCGGATACGGACGAACTGCGCCTGGAGGCCCCGGGGACCTACACCCCGGGCGACGCCGCCACGGCGGCTGCGTTGGGCGTCCCGCAGCAGATCGGTGGCTATCCGACGGCCTCGTCGTGGGGTTATCGGCTCGCCACGCGATTAACGTACAACAACGTGTTCAATCGCTTCGTCATGGAACCGGCGATCCTGTGGCAGCACGACGTGAACGGAACATCGCCCACACCGCTGACCAGCTTTGTCGAGGGGCGCCAGCAGATCAACTTGGTGCTGAACACGCGTTATCTCGACCGTCTCGAATACGAGATTGGCTACACCGTTTATCAGGGTGCGAAGCCATACAACCTGCTGGGTGACCGCGACTTTCTGCAGATGGTGGTGAAGTACAGCTTCTGATACTCGTTTTTCCAATAACTTGGGGCGCATACAGCGCCCCATTTTTTTGCGGGGAGCCGGGCACCGCCGTAGGCTTGGATGCTGCGATGGCATGAGCCCAGGGAGGGGATACATGCGCTATTCAAAGCTGTACGCCAGCGAAGCCGGAACGATTCTCGCGATTGAGGAATCCGAGGGCGCTGAAGCCCTGGTGCGGGATGTTGATCTGCCGCGGGTGATGTTTGCGGGGCGCTCTATCCCGGCGCACGTGGCGCAGGCCTACCTCAACGAGTACGGCGGCAAATGGATGCGGGCCGATGGCGTTCACACGTTCCGCGCCAGCCCGGTCAAGACCCCCAAGCCGACCGCCGATGGCCTGGCGGAGCCCACGGTCACGATGAGCTGGAAGACGCCCTAGCGCTGTTCATCCGCCGGCTCGTCTTCCGCTGGCGGCTCGCGTAGCTCGATGTCCTCGCGCTCCCCTAAAAACCGCGGCTGCTTGTCGAGGAAGAACAGGTCGAGCACGGCCTTCACCCGAGCCAGAATCTCGCGAATTTCAGTGCGCCGGGAGCGCCGCCGGGGAATCGTCGGGGCGGCGTAGGCCACGGCGTCCAACCCGAGGTGGCGGGCGATGAACACGGCTCGATAGGCATGAAACCGTTGCGTGACCAGCGTCAGCCCGTCGAGGCCGAAGACCTGCTGTGCCCGCACCACCGAGTCCAGCGTGCGAAAGCCTGCGAAGTCCAGAGTCATGTCAGCCTTGTCCACTCCCAGGTCCGCCAGCGCCTGGTACATCGCACGGGGTTCGTTGTAGCGATCACTGGGATTGGCGCCGGAGAGCAGCACATGGCGCAACGCGCCGCGCTTGTACAGCAACGCGGCGGATTCCACTCGCCCGCGAAAATGGGCATTGGCGCGGCCTTCCCGGCTCCACGGGCTGGTGCCGAGTACCAAGCCGACGTCGCGCGCCGGAATCGCCGTCGGGCTGTCGTAGATCGCCGATCGTGTGCTCTGGATCACCCAGACATTGCAGGCCAGGACGAAACCCGCGAGGGCCGCCAGCACAATGATCAGAATGAGCAACATGCGTCTTTTCACTGCCGGACAGTGTAAGGCCCTGGCGCCGCTGGCTTCGCGCCTTGTCTACGTCGCATGGACGGGCGGGCGGCGCTCCGCCCAGGGCATCGCCTGCTCGAGCTGGCGGGCAAGCTGCAGCAGTGTGGTCTCGTCGCCGAACTGACCCGCGAACATCATGCCCACCGGCAGGCCGGCGTCGTTCCAGTGCAGGGGCAGGGAGATGGCGGGGTCCCCGGTGACATTCGTGACCGGCGTATTGGGGATGAAGCGGAAGATGTCCTGCGCCATTTTTTCGATCAGGCCGGAGCGCTTGGCGATGCCGGCCAGCGGCAGGCGGTTGAGCGCCTGGATGCCGAACTTGTCGGCACCGGATGGTTGGTACTTGCCGATCTTGAAGGGCGGCTCGGCCAGGGTCGGTGTCAGGAACACATCGTAGCTCTGCAACCAGCGGGCGTAGAGCCGGGTCTGCCATTGCAGTTCGCGCAACGCCAAAGCCAGGTCATCTGCCGTGAATGCCGCGGCGAGCCGGACCAGGGCGGCGGTGGTGGGCTCCAGCTCACCCCGTTTTGGCTCGCGGCCGAGCTTGCGGGAAAAGTCCCGTACATCGGCGGCGGTTTCGGCGACCAGCAGCACGATAAAGGCTTCGACAAAGGCGGAACGGCTTAGCGGCGGGTGGTCCGAGTTCACCGTGTGTCCCAGGGCCTCGAGCTGCTGCACCGTCTTGTCCAGACCGGCCAGGCAATCGGGGTGCATGTCATCACCGAGCATCGGCTGACCGCTGACAGCAATGCGCAGCGGTCGTACCGGAGTATCCAGCGCCGCCAGGTACGCTTCGGGAGGCGGCGGCACCTGGTAGGGATCGCCGGGCTCGGGGCCGCTCAAGGCATCCAGCGCGGCGGCCGTGTCACGCACCGTGCGCGACAGCGGCAACTCGATGGCGCAACCGAACCAGATGTCGCCCCGCGTCGGACCGGCCGGTGTGCGACCGCGGGTGGGTTTGAGTCCGACCAGCCCGTTGCAGCTGGCAGGAATGCGGATCGACCCGCCGCCATCACCGCCGCCGGCCATGGGCACCAGCCCCGCGGCAATGGCCGCGCCGGTGCCACCACTGGACCCGCCCGGCGTGTGGGCCGGATTCCACGGGTTGCGGGCCGGGCCGAACAGCGCGGGTTCGGTAAAGGGCGTCAGACCGAACTCCGGCGTATTGGTCTTGCCGAAGATGTTCAGGCCGCTGCGCTTGTAGCGCACGACCATATCGCTGTCCTGCTCCGGCACGTAGTCCTTGAGAAAGCGGCTGCCGGAACTGGTCGGTGCGCCTGCGTAGTCGGACAG
Organism: Abyssibacter sp.; assembly: GCA_023146115.1. Taxonomy (GTDB): domain Bacteria; phylum Pseudomonadota; class Gammaproteobacteria; order Nevskiales; family OUC007; genus Abyssibacter. Next base: position 2,809 of record JAGLCS010000147.1, read on the forward strand.
CAAATCCTTGATCAGAAACGGCATGCCGGCAAACGGCCCGGTATTCAGTGGTTGGGCGACCCGCGCGCGCGCGTCGTCGTAAAGCGTGCCAACGACAGCATTGAGCTGCGGGTTGATGCGCTCCACGCCGCGGATCGCCGCTTCCAGCAGTTCCGACGCGCTGACCTCGCCCTCGCGGATCATCTGGGCCAGGGTGAGGGCGTCTCCATCGGGCAATGCGTCCATGTTCGGTCTCTGCGGCAGCGCGGGGTAGGGACCGTAGCGACCCGCATCCGACTCGGCAACCAGCGCCGATCACCATGCCAACGATGGCAGCCATGTATGGACCGTGCCGGGTCGCGAATCCGCGGCGGCTTCGCTTGCACGCGGTTCGGTAAAGGCGAACTATTCACCGCGTCGAATTCAATGCCTGAACTATGAAGCTGACCCTGGACGCATTGCGCGTCATTGATGCGATCGACGCAACCGGCAGCTTCGCGGCCGCCGGCGACGCCTTGTTCCGGGTGCCGTCCGCGATCACCTATTCGGTGCGCAAGTTGGAGGAAGACCTGGGCGTCACCGTCTTTGACCGCTCCGGCCGTCGGGCGAAACTCACGCCGGCGGGCCGCGAACTGCTGGAGCGCGGCCGGCGTTTGCTGGCCGATGCCGAAGGCCTCGAAGACCGCGTGCGCCGCATGGCGACAGGCTGGGAGACCGAGCTGCGCATCGCCGTGGACGACATTCTCGGCGCGGCGCGTCTGATGCCGCTGCTTGAGGCGTTCTATGCAACGGCCTGCCAGACACCACGCATCCGCTTGCTCACGGAAGTCTATGGTGGGCCGACCGACGCGCTTGCCGACAACCGGGCGGATCTCGCCATCGGTGTCACGGGCGAGTTGCCCCAGCAGCCGCCACTGCGTTCGATCACGCTGGGTTGGGTGCCGTTCGTATTTTGCGTTGCCGCCGATCATCCGCTGGCGGAGCACAGCGAACCCATCTCCACGGATCACCTGCGCGCCGTGCGTGCGGTGGTGGTCAGCGACACCTCGCGCACGCTGCCGGGCCGCTCCAGTGGGTTCCTGCCGGAGCAGGACGTATTGAGCGTGCCCAGCCTGGCGGCCAAGCTCGACGCGCAGGTCCGGGGATTGGGCGTGGGATTCCTGCCCACCTGTCTCGCCCAGCCCGAAATCGACGCCGGCCGGCTGGTTCAACGGGACGTCGGCATTCAGCGCGAGCCCGCGTTGTTCAAGCTCGTCTGGCGCGCCGATCGGGAAGGGCGCGCGCTGGACTGGTTTGTCCGTAAACTGACGTCTTATGAACCGATTACTGATTTGCTTGATCCCGTGTCTGCTGCTGGTCAACCCGGTCCCGACACGAGCGAATGATGCCGTTGCCGCTTCCATCGGCGAACTGCTGGCGTATTACTTTTCCATCGAGGAGTACGCCAGCGTCTGCCGTGTTCATGCGCGTTCGGCGGCGCCGGGCGTCGAAGGTGCATTCGAAACCTGGGATGCCCGCAACCGCGCGCTGGTCGACGAACTGCAGAACCGGTTCGCCAGACTGGTGGCCGACGACCTGAAACTCGAATCTCTGGACCCGGTGGTGCAGAACGAGGTGGAGCGTAACTGGCGTGCCACGAGAAACGCCGCCGCCGCCTTCCAGCGGCAACAGCTTGCGTCGCTGGAAACCGGGCAGCTACGCGGCGCCTGTCAGCGTCTCAACGAATCCCTGCTCACGGCGGCATCGGATGTTGATCAATCGAACCAGCAGGCCTGGGAGACCGTCTTCTTCCGCGTGCCAGCGACCGAGTCGACCATCCTCGGAACCTGGGCCACCGAAGAAGACTGTGTCGGCGAGCTGTGGACCGTCCGCGCTGACGGCTCGGACCAGGTGTCGTTGCAAAGCGAGACGGTCACCTACGGATACAAGGGGCGCTGGTCTCTGGCTCGCGGATTGTTCCGGTCCACCGGCGTGGAGAACTCCGGTGCCAGGGTCACGCTCGTCGGCAATACGATCCTGGATCGCACCGGGCGGTTGCTGACGCTGGAAGTCACCCACCAGACCGTCCAGCCCCCCGGTGAAAGCTTGCAGACCACCCCGGCAGATGAGCTGTACACCGTGACTTACGAACGTTGCCCGCAGGGCATCCAGGTCACCCATCTGCAATTCGACGAACGCAATCGTCGCCCGGATCAGAGTGCGGCCCCCGAGCCGGCTCCGGCCGAGGACGACGAGGACACATTTTTCTATGCGCGGCAGCCGATTGATGAAAACACTGATGATTCCGGCGACGTTTCTCGCCGGCCTAATCGCCGCTAGCGCCTGGTTTTCGCTCAACCAGGAACCGCCGGCACCACCGCCGATGCCGGAGCGTCCGGCCATCGATGCGGAAATCGCCAAGCTGACCGAGTCCATGTACGTCGCGCGCCAGCTCGATGTCGGTGAAACCGAGGCCGCGCGCGACTATCTGGCGCTGTCCATGGATCTGGACATCCTGTCGCTGGCGGAACAGCTTGACGGCCTCAACCCCCAGCGCCGCGCTGCGGCCCTGAGCGTGCTCGCCGAGATACACGACTACCGTGCGAACTACCCGTCAACGATTGAAACGCGGGAATCGGAGCGGCAGCAGCAGGCGTTCGAAGCGATGCGGGCGGATGTGGATGCAGTGCTGGAGCGGGCGGCGGAGTTGGCGCCGGTGGGGCGGTTGCAGTTCTAGTGCCG
>JAGLCS010000148.1 GCA_023146115.1 Abyssibacter sp.
CATCCCATCACCATCATCTGGTGGCTAGCGCTGACGTGGTGGTCGACTGCAGCCCCGACGTCGCCTATCGATATGCCATCGATCTGGACCGATTCGGTGACTGGTTTCCTGGCGTTCAGGCGATTTGCGCCGCCGATACGCTCGCGGTGGATGAACCAGGCAAGACGTACCTCGAGACTGTCGCCATCCCGCTACGAGGAACGCGCAGCGTCTGTGTGGTGTTGAAGACCCGCGAGCCTCACCGGCATTTTGCGACGGAAGCGGAGTTTCCGCCGTTACTGCCGCGGATGGAGATGGATTTCGCGGCCGTTGAGCCGCAGCGATGCCGAGTGCGTTGGCGCATGTACAGCCGCAGCCGGCGCCGCTGGTTTCGATGGCTACTCCTGCCGCTGGCTCGCCGAGTGATGCAACGTCGTGCCACGCGCGCGATGACGCTGCTGGGTCGGCAACTCGACGGTCGACGCCTCCCGACTTGAGCGACATTCGCCGCGTATAAACCTCGACAAAACTATAAAGAGTATCCGGTAACTAGCCGAAATAATTAACATCCTTATTGTCAAATCACGTCTGGGCACAGAGCTTGCAACACACTGGACATGCAAGGATTCTGGAGCGAGCCATAGGCTGATTGGCACTGAGGAGGTAGGTGTGAGAGCAACAACGGGCTTGTTGGACATGGGGCTGCGGGAGTATTTCGATACCTCCGTGCGTGAGGCGATGTCACATCAAAAGGTCGAAGCGACCGGCGAGACGGTGGTCTACCTCGTCGGGATGATGGCGGGCTTTGTGGAAGCCGAGCGCGTGTTCGAGACCACGGACGATGGCGTGGTACTGCAGCCGCTCACCGGTCTCTATCAGCAAGCCATCGAGGCGCCGAGCCCGGAGGCACGCAATGATGCATTGCAACGCCTCGGTGATCTGTCGCTGTTTATCTCGGGCGTTTTTCCGGAATGGCTGGAACGACGGCAGGTCGGGATTGGCTATTACGTTTCGATGGGTGGCAATGCCTATAGCTGTCTGCGGGACATCTACGAGACATCGCGTGCTCGCGCCGTCTTCCGGGATATTTATGGCGAACTGGCGGAGAAGTTCTCCAGTTTCGTGGATGTGCTGCACGAAGTGTCTGAGCAGGCCGAACTGAAGTCGGACAGCGACGTGGTGCAGCTCTATACGCTGTGGGCGCAGACCGGGAGCAGTCGTGCGGCACGCCGGCTTCGCAGGCTGGGTATTCAGCCCTTGGCCGAAGGCGCGCCTACGGCGCGTCACTGAGCGACATGGACGGCGGTCCGCTATACGCGCTGCAAACCGAGTTGGAGCAGATCTACGCCTTGGCGCCAGCGCCTGATGTCACCGGTTTTCTGTTAAGCGACCGGGAGCAGGCGACGGCCTTGGGCGGTGTTGCCCCTGATCTGGACGAAGCCGTGCTGGTGCTGGAAGAGCCGGGCACGATGAACCTGGCTTTGTTTCTGGATGCTGACGTTGTGGAGCAACTCGCCGGCCACGACGTTCGAACGGACAATCTCGGGGCCTGGCTGCTCGCGGCGGAAGGGGTCAGTCATTTCGTCTGTCTGGTCAGGAGGGCGCAGCTTGACTGGCCCGTGACCCAGCTCGAACTGGAGTTGCAGGGCGAGATCGACAAGTTCCTGCTGGTCGAACGCCTGCTGGCGACGCAAGGTGTGCGCCTGCCCGCCACGGCGCTGCTGCGCTGGCTTTTCGACTACCCGGAGCTGCGCACCAGCCTGGACTCTCAGGAGCGCTGGCGCTACCGATTGGCGACACGACTCGCCAGATCCTATTGCCGGTGTCTGCCGCCGGTCTGCAGCGAGGAAGCCCGGCGTCGATCTCTTCGCGAATTCTATCGTCTTGCCGGCGCCCAGAAGGTCCGGCGCATTCGCAGCCTGACGCACTGATCTGCGGTTGCTGAAACCCCGGGACAAACACGTCGCCAGATCCGGCATCTGCACCACCAACAAAAAGCCCCCGACCGAAGTCGGGGGCTGAATGGCATTGCGGAGGCGCTTGCTAGCAGGTTCGACGGGTCAATCGCCGCGCCGCCCCGGTGAGCATCAGCAACGCCAGCAGCGGCCAACCCAGCGAACCACCGCCAGAGACCGTGCTGCCGCCCGAGCCGGAACCGCCGCCGGTGCCGACTTCGGTGACCACCAGGGTGTGTTCCGCCAGATTGCTGCTCTCAGCGCCGGTGGTGTCCTTGACCGTTGCCAGGGCACGGTAGGTGCCAGCGCTGTTGTACACATGAGTGATCGTGACGGATTCCTGGCCACCAAAGGGTTCGTCGCTGACGAACGAGCCATCGCCGAAATCGACGGAGTAGCTGGATAGTGACTCTCCCTCCGGCGTCTGGCCCGAGATCGTGAAGTCCACGCTCAGCGGTGCTTCGCCCTCGGATACGCTGCCGGTCAGCGTGCCCAGCAGACCACCAACCAGGCCTTCGCAGATCAGGTCGGTGCGTACGACGTAATCCGCCGGACCCGCCGTGTCGCGGCTGGGTGCGGAGGCCGAGCCCACGCGAGAGCGCACGTCAAAGCCTGCGATGATGTCACCGGCCGTCAGCTCGCCGAACAGTGACTTGGGCAACACGAACACGATCGTGCCATCGGCGCCGTAGGTGCTGCGCTCGTCCAACTCGCCCTCTGCGGTGAACGCGAGCAGGCCCTGGGGCAGTTCCGAGAACGTGCCGTATTCGAACGCCGGGATGCCTTCACCCACGTTCAAAGCGAAGTAGAAGTTGTCACGCAACGGGAACAGCACTGGGTAGAACGACGTGGGCGGCGGCTCCGTGGCCGTGAAGCTGGCCACTTTCAGCGTCACCACGAAGTTACCGGCGAATTCGGAGGGCTCGGCCACCGACAGCGAAATGATGTCATGGTCAGGAGTTGGCGAATCGCCTTCCGAATCCTGGATGATCACGTCGCCCGGCAGGCTGCAGGTATCGACGATCTGCGGCTCCTCGATCGGCAGGGTGACCAGATTGCTGTCACCCGCATCGCCGGCAGCGTTTTGCGCGACGATCCGGTAGGTGTACTCGGGCACAGCCGAACTGCCGGTCGTATCAACGAACTGCGTTCGGGCACCGGCATCACCGATGAACTCGAACGGACCGGCGGGCGATTCCGCGCGATACACCTGGTAGTTGGTGATGTCAGTGCCGCCGTTGTCCGGAGCGCGCCAGACCACGAGTGTCTGGTCGACCGTTCTCAGGCTGGCGTCCTGCAGGGCACAGGCGGGCGCCGGCGGAATAGGCGTATCGAAGTTGAACTGCTGCCCGGCGAGATCATCGAATTCGGCATACAGCGTGCGCCCGCCGGATTGCCGCACAATCGTGCCCTTGGCGGCGAAGCTGTTCTGGCTGGGGTCGGCGACGCAACCGCCGATGCAACCATCGGCGTAAGCGAACATCGTTCGGCCGAGGTTATCGATCTCCAGATCATTGAAATCCAGCAGGTTGCGGTTGGTGCCGTCCGGCCCCACACCGCCAAAGCCCTGAACCGGGTCATTCGGGCTGACATTCACCAGCTGCCAGCTCTCGCCTCCGTCATACGTGGTTGCGATGTACGGATACCAGACACCTTCGAAGGCCAGATCGTCGTTCGGGCCGACTGTGGGGGTACCGAGGAAGGCGCAGGCTGCACGATCCGGATCACCGGCAATCATGGCGGGGAAGCGCGTGGCCACCAGGCCAGCGGCGGCGCCGATGTCCTGGTCGTTCACCCAGGTTTCGCCCTTGTCGTGAGAGACCGCAACATGGGCCGTGCCATCGGCGTTTTCGTAGCACATGTAGGCCGTGCCATCGGTTGCCAGGCCAACGGACGGATCGGAACCCGCACCGCCGACGCTATCCGGCAGCACGCTGACGCGGTAAGTGGTACCGGCGTCTTCGCTGACATGCGCGATGACTTTTTCGGAGGATCCATCCAGTCCGATGCTGGAGATACAGGGCGAGGCATCCGGGATGTACAAGGTGCCATCGGGTGCGACCTGCGGATGACCGTGAAGCGCACCAGCAGCGCAATCCAGGTTCTTGAACGGCGTGCCCGGCCCGAAGGTCTGGCCACCATCATCACTGCGCGCGCAAAAAGCCGCGGCGACGGACTGTGAACAGTAGTAAACCGCGTTGGGGAACAACAACCCTGCGGTCGGGAATCCTTCCGGGTAGGGGCCACTGACCACACCCTGGTGATCGGCACCGCCGTTGGGCAGACCAATCTGGCCTGGAATCCACGTCTCGCCGTCGTCGTCGGTGTATTCGAACAGGCTGTTGGCACCGGCGAGCTGCGAATTGAATGTCCGCCCGGTGGCCTTGTCCGTGTACATGATCGGGTCCAGGCTGTTCAGCGTGGTGATCAGGCCAGACTTGTTCTCCCACTGGGCTTCACAGGCCTGTGGCAGCGCCTCGTCGAGGTTCTCAGGGAAGGTCACGCGCAGGGCGTTGGTGTACGAGATGAACATCGCCCGCTCGGTGAACGGGTTAAACCCGATGGTCGGTTCGCCGGCATCGTTGCCTTCGTTCGGCGGTGACACATAAATCGAGTAGCGGGGCGCCGTGGGGTCGAACGGCACACGACCGTCGTTTCCAGAACCACCTTCGCCACCGCCGCCACCTTCAAAGAACTCCAGCGTCACGGTTGTGTCTGCGCTGGTGCCGGTGACCAGCCATGGGATCACGCGGACCGTAAAGGTCGTGGTGCCGGGGTCTACGACGTGGAACATCTCTTCCGGCGTACCGCCCGCGGCGGAGCTGTTGACCTGCGTGCCGCCGTCGTCGAGCAGGTAGATGTCGTAGTCCTCTCCAGCGGGCGCTACGGTGCGAATTCGCACGCCGACCGAGGTGTTGTCCGGTAGCATGGCCGGCACCTCCACGGTGAGCGCGAAATCGTCGCAAGGCAGGACCGGGTCCTGACAAACACCGGTGTCGGGATAGCCCGGATTCGAAATGGCGTGAGGCCCGGAGACGAATGTCAGGGCGGGATCGCCTTCGCTCACCGTGCCGGATTCCGGGTCGGCGGCGAGCAGAAGGCCACTTGCCAGCAAGCAAGTGGACAATACAAACGGTCGTAGACTTGACGACATCACGGCAGACTCCCCAGTCAGATTTGGTTGTGATGCGTTCGCAGCCATCAATGCTGCGTCGCGCATGGGCAATATTTCCCTATGCAGTTAGTATGCCTTTTTTTCCCACAGGGTCGAAGCCGTGCGTCAGATCTGCCTATGTTTTCTGGTTGTTGGCCTATTCGTTGGTTTTGCGGGGTGCGCACCGGAGTCGGTGCCGGAGGAGCCGAAAACGGAATCAGCCGCGTCGCTGATTGAACGCCTGCGCATGTCTGCACCCGCAGGCTTCGGAGTGCAGAAGATCGAGATCAAATCGGTTGTCCAGGCCGCTCAGGCGCCTGAGCTATTCACCCGCGAGGGGTTGGAAAGCTCCGCGTACTACAAGTACTGGCGAGCGGATGGCGCGGCCTACAAGGTGCGGCTCAACGTCTACGAATCCGTCGCCGATCTCGAACAAGGCTGGGAAAAGCGGTTTCCATCGGTCAGCCTGGCCACGGCTGAACCCATGGGGGACGGCTACCGCGGTTTTGTGCAACGGGACAAGATCGCTGCAGCCAGTGTTGATGCGGTGCTGATCGAGGTCAGCGCCTCCAAGCAGCCAGATCGCCTGGCCGATTTCACTCGCGCCTACGCGGATTATGTCGAGCAGGTGCTTGCGTCGACGCCGTAGGGCTGGGTTAGCGCAGATTCCACGCGAACCGGAAGACCCCCGTCGTGGCTGTCGGAACACCGTCGGTGGCTGCCGGTTTAAACCGGCATTGGCTCAGGGCGCTGAGTGTTTCGTCATCCAGCCGCCGATGCCCGCTGGATTCGCGAATCGAACCGCTGGTGACCCGGCCTGATGCATCGATGTCCAGACTGATTACGGTCACGCCTTCTTCCTCGGCGCGGATCGAGTTGCGCGGGTACGTGGGGCGCGAACAGCTATCCCACAGTACCTCGGGCTTTGTCACGACAGGTTGACGAGGAGGGGACAAAGCCACTTTCACGGCGGAACCGCCTTGGGGCGCTGCGGGGGCCACGGGCGGGGTGTCGATTTCCGGAGCGGCCGGTGATGGTGCGGGGCCTGTTGATTGGCGCGATGCAACCTTGCGTTCGCGCTCCAGACGTTCGATGCGTTCCTGCTCGCTTTCGAGCTGCAGGCGTAGCGCCTCGGCCTCACGTTGGCGGCGTTCCAGCTCCGCCAGTTGTCGGGCGCGCTCCTCGGCGGCGGCTTGCTCCTGGGCAGCCAGCTCGGCTTGCATCCGGCCCCTGGCCTCCACGTTGCTCAGACTGTCGCGTAATTCTCTGCGCAGTTCGGCTAGCGCCGCGTCCTCTTCAGCCTTCGCGCGTGTGGCGGCCTCGGTTTCGGCATCATCGCTCGCCATTGCGATTTCAGTGACAACGCCGACGCGTTCGGCCTGATTGCTGAACCAGACGACCGCTCCGACAACCACACCGACGAGCAACAGGGCGAGGGCTATCGCGTACTCCGCAGAATGACCAAGCGACTGGCGGAGCGACCGGGTGTTCGATCCTGATTCGGTAGAAGGTGCTGACATGGTGGTTTCCGTTCAAGCGGTTACGGCCGCGCTCAGGCCTGGAGAAATTGACGGATCTTCGCGAATAACCCGCGGTTCTGCCGTTCTGGAGGCAGGGGGGCGAGTTCCTCGGTGAGCTGCCTGGCTCGGTCGGGTCGGCGCTCCAGGGTCTGATGACGACGCGCCGCCAGGTTGACCGCGCCGCGGAGCACGCTGACATTGATCGGTTTACGCAGCACCCGATAGATCTGGCCGTAGTTGATCAGATCGATAATGTGCTGGGCGTCCGGCTGCCCCGTGAGGACGATGTAGACCAGGCCAGGCCTCAATTGGTGCAAGCCATTCACCAATGTGGTGACGGGCTCGCCACCGATACTGGATTCGGTGATCACGGTGCCGATGCGATGGGTCTTGATCTGCTCCAGCGCGTCGTAGAACGATCCGGCAACATAGGTGGGCCGGTCGGCGCTCAGCACATGGCGCAGGGCTTCGCGTTCTGCGGCATCGGCATCGAGAATCAGTACCCCCGGTTGATCGGAGTTCGCGGGGGTCTCGCCGGCTGGCTGGGCGTCAGGGGGAGACTGGATTGCGATCGGCTCTGGATCATTGGACGCGAGCGCGCTAGCGGTTGTTCGCACTGCGGCCGCGACCGTGTCACGGAGCTCGTTCCGCCGCCATGGTTTTGAAACGAATCGAAAGATTTCACCGTCATTGACTGAGCCGATGATCGCTTCGAGATCCGAGTAGCCGGTCAGCAGAATGCGGGTGGTGTCGGGCCGGATCGCGGCCGCCGATCGCAAGACGTCCACGCCTGTCATCTCTGGCATACGCTGATCACTGACAAGCACATCGGCGGGCCAGTCGCGCAGAATCTCTATCGCTTCCGCGCCGCTGTTGGCCGTCCGCACGTCGTAATCGGTGCGAAAGATGGATTTCAACGACACCAGAATTCGGGCCTCATCGTCGACGAACAACAGACGCGGCCGCACGGTAATCGGCGGTTGTGCGGTCACAGGGCCTCCTCAGGCGCCGGCCGGCGTGGCCGACCCGATGGACAGGCTGGCCTCCGGCTCGGCGGCAAATGTTGCGACAGGGGAGGATGCGGCCGACTGACGAACCGGTAGCGTGATGGTGAACTCGGAGCCATTACCGGGGGTTGAATCCACCGTGATGCGGCCACCGTGGTCTTCGATGATGCGGAACACGATCGACAGCCCTAGACCGGTCCCTTCGCCGACGGCCTTGGTCGTGAAAAATGGCTCGAAGATATGCGCGCGGGTTTCTTCGTCCATGCCACAACCGGAATCGCTAATGCGGATCACGGCCTGATCGGCTTCATGTCGGGTTTCGATGCGAATCAGGCCCGTACCTTCAATGGCTTGCGCACCATTGTTGATCAAGTTCAGAAACACTTGGTTGATCTGCGATGGCGCGCACAGCACTGCCGGCAGCTCGGCGAAGTCGCGCTCGATTTCAACGCGGCCCTTGAGTTGGTTCTGGCAAATCTTCAGCGCGGTATCCAGACCGTCGTTCAGGTTGAACAGTTCGGTCGTCGAGCGATCCATGCGGCTGAAGTTCTTGAGGCTTTTGACCAGTTCGTCGATCTGATGCATACCGTGCATGGAGTCTTCCAGCAGCACGTCGGCCTCCACCACGCGCTCTTGTGCGTCTTCGCTCAGCCCGCCAGCGGCTTCGACGAGCGCGATGGATTCCTTCACCGTCTCCACGTTGCTCAGCGCGTATCCCAGCGGTGTATTGATCTCATGCGCGACCCCCGCGACCATCTGGCCGAGCGATGAGAGCTTTTCCGACTGAATCAGATGCGCTTGCTGCATCCGCAATTCCTGCAGCGTCCGGTTCAGCTCATCGGTACGCTCCTCGACCAGCTTCTCCAGGTTGGCATTGATTCCATCGAGTTCATTGAAGCTCCCGCGCAGGCGGAGCCCGATGAGGCTGAACACGAGAAGCAGAGCACCGGCAAAGGCCGCCAGCGCCAACGTGTAGTGCTCGATCCGAGCGTCCTGGACAGCGATCGTGTCGCGGACCAGCGCTCCGAGCGCGTTCAGTTGTTCGACTGGCGCGCTGTCGGTTAACGCATCGGCTATCGGCTGGAGCTCATCCTTGGCGGCGCGCACGTCCCGCGCGGCCTGTTCAAAGGTCGGGTGCCTGCCGTTCATCCGCGCCATCAGCGAGTAGATGCGCCCGCCATTGTTCGGGTTGGCCTGCAGCCCATAGCTGGCGAGTTCGTCCAGCAAGGTCATGACTTGAGTCCGGCTGGACTGGTCAGCGTCGGAGGGCCGCAGCGAGGCGAGGATGTGTTCCGCCTCGATTCGCAGGCGGGCAAAGGCCGCGATGAAGTGAAGTTGAGCGGCCTTGAACTCGGCCAGCCCATCGCGACGCTCGGCAGCCAGAGCCAGATAGCGATTCAGCGTTCGGTTGGTTTCCGGTTGTGCGGCGAGGCCGGTTTCGGGACGAGCCAAGCGCTCATCGGCCGACGTCCAGAGTGCCGCGGTGCCGTCGAGGGCGGCGAATGAAGTGTCGCGGGTGATCCGCGTGCGGGCGATTTCACGGCTGAACTGCTGCGTTAGCCGCGTCGCGTAATTGACCTGGGCGAGCTGATCGCTGGCCAGCCGGGCATCCAGCGGCCGCTCTTGTGACTTCACGACCAATAGCGTGAGCAGCGCGATCGAGGCCAAGACCGCGAGCACGGCAATCCATTTCCTTAAAAACATGCGTTATCCCCAACGAGCCCTTGTCGGCGTCGTCTTCAAATCCCCAGTGCCGAGTCGGCGAATCGCGTTCTGAGCCACGTCAACAGCCGCGACGTCCCCGCGGGTGGCGGTGGCGCGGTAGGCGTCGCGGAGGGCCGGCGATTAACCAAGCTACGAGGCTTTCGGTGGCAATTTCTGTGCCACGGCGCCTGACGGGGGCGAACGCCGCCGCATCGCGCGGGAGGTTTGTGTTCGCTCGGCCTAGGCGCGTGTCCAGCGCCGCCGGTCTTTGATGATTTCGACGGCGGCATTGTGGCCGGGTGCCCCGGTGACGCCGCCGCCAGGATGCGTGCCCGAGCCGCATTGGTAGAGGTGCCGCACCGGCGTGCGGTGATCGGCGAAACCCAGGGTCGGGCGGGCCGAAAACATCTGATCCAGTGCGAGCTGGCCATGGAAGATGTCGCCGCCGACCAGTCCGAAGCTGCGTTCCAGGTCCAGTGGTGACAGCGCCTGGTGGGCGATCACCGAGGCGCGGAAGTTCGGCGCGTACTGGGTCACGGTGTCGATCATCAGGTCGGCGACGGTCTCGCGGTGCGTGTCCCAGCTTTCGCCGTTCGGCAGCTCGGGCGCCACGTGCTGGCAGAACAGGCTGGCGACATGGTGGCCTTTTGGCGCCAGCGTCGAGTCCAGGGTGGATGGGATGAGCATTTCCACGATCGGCTGGCGGGCCCAACCGTGGGTCCGGGCGTCAAAATAAGCCTGTTCCATGTAGTCGAGCGTGGGCGCCATCACGATTCCTGCGCCGTGATGCTCCGCAGCCTGGCGTCCCGGCAGACAGGCAAAATCGGGCAACTCGCTAAGCGCGACATTCATGCGGAACGTGCCCGATCCGCACCGCCATTGCGCCATGCGTGTGCGGAAATCATCCGGCAACACTGCGGGATCTACCAGCTGTCCAAACAGCAACTTGGGGTTGAGGTTGGAGACGACTGCCCGCGCATGAAACGCTTCGCCGGATTCCGTGACCACACCGACGGCACGGCCGCGTTCGACAAGCAGTTCGCGGACGGGTTGGTCGACGTGAATCTGCACGCCGCGCGCCCGTGCCGACGCCGCCATCGCCTGCGTGATCGCACCCATGCCCCCGATGGCATGACCCCAGGCCCCATTGTGGCCATTGACCTCGCCAAAACAGTGGTGCAGCAACACATAGGCGCTGCCCGGTGAATAGGGGCTGGCGTAGTGGCCGACCACGCCATCAAATCCCAATACCGCCTTGATCGGGTCTGATTCAAACCAGTCATCCAGGTAGTCGCCGGCCGAACAGGCGAACATGCGGAGCAGTTCCTGGCGCTGACTGCGGCTGAGCTGGCCGACGGAGCGTCCCAGATGCAGCGAGCGCCACAGTTCGGCCAGCGACGCCCGCCAGCCCTGGTCGGTCATGTTGGGCGGGCGTTGCAGTAGCAGGCTGCGGAGCAGATCAGCCAGGGCGTCGAGCCCGGCGTTGTAGTCGCTCAGGCGCTGCGCATCTCGCGACGAGAACTTGGCGACTTCGTCCTGGGTTCGGCCCGGTCCGACCTTGAGATACCTGCCATCCGCCGTCGGCAGGAAATTGGATAGCGGCCGCTCGACAATGCGCAGGCCGTGGCGGTGCAGTTCAAGATCGGCGATGACTTTCGGCTGCAGCAGCGACACCGTGTAGGACGCCACGGAATTGCGGAACCCTGGATGAAACTCCTCGGTGACGGCGGCACCGCCGACCACCGGGCGACGCTCCAGGACCGTGACCGACAGCCCCGCGGCCGCCAGATAACCTGCGCAAACCAGCCCGTTGTGGCCGGCGCCAATAATCAGGACATCGGAAGCGGAATGTGTGTTGCTGGGCATTGGCTGGCGAGCGGCGGAGTCGAGTTGCATTATGCGGTCACAACGACAGCGATATCGGAGACAGCATGGACGTACGCAGCCAGGTCACGGCGGACGAGTGGGAAACCCGGGTGAATCTCGCCGCCACTTATCGGTTGGTGGCGCAGTTCGGATGGAGCGACCTGATCTTCACCCATATCTCCGCGCGGGTGCCGGGTGGGTCGCATCATTTTCTGATCAACCCTTACGGGCTGCTGTTTGACGAGGTGACCGCCAGTTCCCTGGTCAAAATCGATCTGGACGGCAACAAGGTCATGGACTCACCCCATGACATCAACCCGGCGGGATTCACCATCCACAGTGCGATTCATGCCGCGCGTGACGACGCCCAGTGCGTGTTGCACGTGCACAGCGTGAACGGCATCGCGGTCAGCGCACAGCGCGACGGCGTGTTGCCGCTGTCGCAGCAAAGCATCTTCGTGCTGGCCTCGCTCGGGTATCACGACTACGAGGGCGTGGCACTGAATGCCGCGGAAAAACCGCGGCTCGTGGCCAACCTGGGGAACAAGCATTTTTTGATGTTGCGCAATCACGGCCTGCTCACGGTCGCCAACAGTATTCCGGACGCGTTTCTCTACATGTACCTGTTTGAAACGACTTGCATGATCCAGGTTCGGGCACAGGCTGGGGGCGGCGAGCTCACCCAGGTGCCCCAATCAATCATTGATGGGGCGATGGCGCAGGCTGCGGCTGTTACCCGCGGCGCGGGCGGGCAGTTGGCGTGGCCGGGGCTGTTGCGGCGCTTGGACCGCATCGATCCGTCCTATAAGGACTAGGCCCCCGCATGCGCCTAGTCGGAAACCGGCGGTAGGCCGACGCGGGCGCGTCCTTCGGTCGTCTTGAGCGAGAAATCCCTGCCTGCGAACTCGCGGGCCGCGTCGGTGCATAGAAACGCGATCGCCTGCGCCGCCCACTCCGGTGGAATGTGGGCCGTGGGCGCCAGGCGGCTGTAGCGATTAATACCCGAGGCCCGGATGGTCGCCTGCATGTCGGTGGCGACCGTGCCGGGACTCATTCCCACCACCGTGATGCCGCGCTCGCCGTACTCCTCATGGGCGCACTGGGTTAGCGACAACACAGCCGCCTTGGTGGAGCAGTAGTGACTCCAGCCTTCGATGGCCTTGGTCGCCGCCCCAGAGCTCAGATTGATGATGGTGCCGCCGCCTTGCGTCAGCATTTGCGGAATCGCGTAACGCATGCCGTAAAAGACACCCTTGTAGTTGATGTCCACCACGCGGGCCCAGGCATCGACATCGACATCGCCGATGTAGGCCACCGGATCGATCACCCCCGCGTTGTTCACCAACACGTCGAGGCGTCCGAACTGCTCCACGCATTGCTCCACCGCTGCCTGGACCGACGTGGGCTGGGTCACATCACAGGGCAGGGCCAGGGCGCGGCCGGGGCCGGCGTTGATCTCGTCCGCCAGCGCGCGCAAGGCCGATTGATCGCGTGATGCGAGCACCACCTGACGGCCTTGCGCGGCCAGTACGCGTGCAGTCGTGGCGCCAATCCCACGGCTCGCTCCGGTGATCAGAACGGTTTGTCGGGTCATGCGTGGCCTATCAGTGTGAAGCGGAGGCGGGTAGTGTCGCGCTGACCCTGTTCGATGCAACCCTGGCAGGGCGTGCGCCACGCATGGCAGCCTGTCGGAGAGCAGGTTAAAATTGGAAAAACGGGTGTTACCCACTCGCATGGTCGATTAACTGATAATTATTCAAGTCGGGTCAAGGCCGACATCACTGGGGAGATACGGATGCAGATCAAAATATGGGGCGCCGCCGTGGCAATGGCGGCGATGAGCTTTACCGTGTCGGCGGCTGAGGATGGTCGGAATTGGCTCACCTTGGGTCTGAACGTGATTTATGGCCATGTGGATACGCCCTGCGGCGGAAGCAACGGTGATCGGTGCAGCGAGCAGGGGCCGCTGAACGGTTTCACCGGCGCGTTCACCACGGTTGGCGAGTCCGGCGGGTTGTTTCGGACGCGGATTGGGGTCATGCGCGAGCCTGACACCGATGATGATCCCGTCGAGGTCGCCGTGCTCTTTGGCGGGCGTTTCGGTGACAGCGCGGCCCATGGCGCGATCGGCGTCGGGCGAATCTTCAACCCGGATGACGATCTGTCCGGACATCGCACGGGCCTCGCATGGGAAGTGTTCTTCGCGCCCGAAACCGCACGTGAGAGCGGATTCGAATTCGCCATTCAGGGCAATTTCGCCGGTAGCGTGGAGTATGTCGGCGTCAACTTCGGCTTTCGGTTCGGCGACATGGACTGATCGCATCGTCGCAATGTGGCCGGTAGGATGACGACGACCGTCTCGTTCTTCTGAAACCTCCGCCCAAGGAGTTGCGATATGCCTGCCGATGCTAGTGCCAATGCGAGTGATCCGGTGGCCCCTGCCACCTCAGATCTGGTGACCTTGCGAGAGCCCGGC
Source organism: Abyssibacter sp. (assembly GCA_023146115.1). Lineage (GTDB taxonomy): Bacteria > Pseudomonadota > Gammaproteobacteria > Nevskiales > OUC007 > Abyssibacter. The sequence goes on from JAGLCS010000148.1 coordinate 13,662, forward strand.
GGCGGTGTCGCCCGTATCACGGCGCATGGCGCGCATGTGCTGGAATGGCGCCCCGAGGCAGGGGCGCACAATCAGCTGTTCCTGAGCGCCGACAGCGCTTTCGGGGCCGACGCGTCAATTCGCGGCGGTATCCCGGTCATCTTTCCGCAGTTCGGCGAGTTTGGTGAGCTGCCCAAGCATGGATTCGCCCGCCGGTCTGCCTGGCAGCTCCTGGCGGTGGATGAAGCCTCGGCGACGTTTGCGCTAAGCGAGGGCCCGGCGACGCTGGACATCTGGCCGCATCCGTTCTCCCTGAATCTGACCGTGAGCCTTCGCGCCTCCGAGCTGCGCTGCCTGCTGACGGTCGAGAACACGGGCGACGATGCGTTTCAGTTCACCGCCGGGCTGCATACCTATCTGCGGGTCGCGGCGATCGATGCCGTGGCCCTGGAAGGACTCGGCGGGCGAACCTACTGGGATGCCACCCGTGGCATGGCCGAGGCGATTCAGGCGGAAGACGAGCTGCGCTTCGGCCCGGAACTCGACCGCGTGTATCCCAATGTGCTGCATGCCGTGACCATGACGGACGGGCCGCGGCGGCTGCGTATCGAGGCGGAAGGCTTTCAGGATGTCGTCGTCTGGAACCCCGGCGCGGACAAGGCGGCGGCAATGTCGGACATGGAGCCAGGCGGTGAGCAGCGGATGCTGTGCGTAGAGGCCGCGCAGATCGACAACCCGGTATCGCTTGGGCCCGGCGCCCGGTGGCAGGGCGCCCAGATGCTTACGGTCTGAGCAGCAGGTTTTCCGGCGGGGCCAGCAACAGGTTCCAGTCGGGCAGCACCGGGCGGGGCGGTAGCACACGGTCCTGTTCGCCGATGTGTTCGTCCAGCCACTCGATCAGGTCATCCCACATCCCGGCAATCTGCTGGTTCGTCGGCATGATCCCGGCGTACTGCAGCTCGGGGGTGAGCACCGGTATCGCGAGCGTTCGGCCGGCGTAATTGCCCAGCGAACCCGGGTAGGCGCCCAGGCGATCCAGGTTCAGCATCCCAAGCTGCTGCGGCGGGGGCGGGGGGCCGTCAAAATCGAGAATACCCAGAGGCGCATGCACGCTGACGATGACATCCGGGTCGAAGCGCTCAATTTCGTCCACGAGCCACTGCACTTCGGGTTCCGATGCGGCGGAAGGCCCGGGATAGCGGCGCGGGTCACGGCCGGTTTGCTCGGTCCAGTACGGTAGGGCACGGGTCGCCCATTCCAGGGTGGGGAAATTGCGGTTGAGATCCACGCCGTTGGCGTTGGTTCGGGTCGCGGGGCCGGCGAGCAGGCCGTCGGGATTGAGGCAGGGGATCATCCGCCATTCGTAGCGGCGGCGGCTGTCCCTCGCCAGGCGCTCGGCCCAGCGGAACTGGATGCTCACGGCGGAGTATTCATCGCCGTGCACGCCGCCCAGCAGCAAAACACGTGCTGGGCGTTTATCGACGGGCGGCGTCCGTGTGGCGGGGAAGTCACCGATCAGAATCGGGCGATGCTGCACCGTGCCGGTGCCGGCGATGCCAAAATCCACCACCGCGCAATCCTCCACGGCGATGCTGCCGAGCAGGTTCGCCAGCGTCAGGCAGCCCTGCGCACCGTTCGCTAGTGGGATCGGGCGGGCCTGACCGGAATGCGCCGCCGGCAGATGCAGTAACAAGATGCAGGCGATGAGGGTCGCCCGGCCGTAATGAAGAATCACAGTGCGAGTGACGCGCCGCGTAGTGGGTGGTGAGGGGAACAGGCCATCGACTGGCCGGCGCGAAGAATACGCGAATCCAGCCGCCGATCGCCAACGCAATCGGCTGTGTTCAAGTCAGGCACGAACACCCGACGAATCAGCTTTCGGCGGGGCGGACCAGGTAGCCGCCGGAGCGTTCGTCGCGGGTGAGTAGCAGCAGCTTGGTCTCGCCCATGGCTTCGAGCAGCTTGTTGAACGAATCGAAGCCGTGGAACGATTCCGAGAAGCCCGGCTTACGCCGCTTGAGCGTCTGCTTGATCATCGAGCCCCAGATGCGCTCGTCTTCGCCGCGCTCCTGGATCAGTGCTTCCAGGGTTTCCAGCACGTAGTCGAAAGCGTCCTGCTTGGTATCGTCCACCTTTTGCGTGTTCGGCTTCTTGGCCTTGCGCTTGCGCCGACTCTTGTCAGTGGAGCGGACCAGGTCATCGTAGAAGATGAAGTCATCGCAGTTTGCGGTGAGCAGATCGGAGGTGGAGTTCTTCACCCCCACACCGATCACCGTCTTGTTGTTCTCGCGCAGCTTGCTCACCAGCGGAGAGAAGTCCGAATCTCCGGAGATGATCACGAACAGGTCCAGATGCTCCTTGGTGTAGCAGAGATCCAGGGCATCGACGACCATGCGGATGTCTGCAGAGTTCTTGCCCGACTGGCGCACATGGGGAATATCGATCAGCTCAAACGCCGCCTCGTGCATGGGCTTCTTGAACTCGGCGTACCGGCTCCAGTCGCAATAGGCCTTCTTGACGGTGATCGAGCCCTTGAGCAGCAGGCGCTCCAGTACTTTCTGGATATCGAATGCGGCGTAGTTGGCGTCACGGACGCCCAGGGCGATGTTCTCGAAATCGCAGAACAGGGCGAGATTGGGTTGTTCGCTGGTTGGATTCATAGGCGCCATTATCGCAGGTCGGGCCGCAAAGCGGCTGACTTGCGCGAGTAGTTAGGATGGCTTGCTAATCCGCGCAGGGTGGCTATGATCGCCGCCCCCACGTTCGTTCCGGATCACGCCATGCGTGCACTGCGCCTGTTAGTTCCTTTCTGTTTGTTGATGTTCCCTGGCTTGTCGATCGCGGTCGAGCCGGTGGCGGACCAGGCACTGGATCTGACGACGAGCTGGATCGGGCTGGCCTGTTTGGTCATGTTCGTCGTGGCCTACGTGCTGGTGGTGCTCGAGGAATGGAGCGGGATGCGCAAGTCCATTCCCGTGCTGATGGCTGCCGGATTCATCTGGACGCTTATCGGCGTGGCTTACACCCTTGCGGGGCAACCGCATGCGGCGGGAGAGCTGGTGCGTCACAGCCTGCTGGAATACGGCGAGTTGTTGCTGTTTCTGCTGGTGGCGATGACCTACGTGAACACCTTGCAGGAGCGCGGGGTATTCGACGCGCTCCGCGGCTGGCTGGTCTCGCGAGGCTTTTCGCTGCGGGTCGTGTTCTGGGTGACCGGTGGTCTGGCGTTTCTGATGTCGCCACTGGCTGACAACATGACCACCGCGCTGGTGCTGTCATCGGTGGCATTGGCGGTTGGTGGCGAGCAGAGCCGTTTCGTCGTCGTGGCCTGTATCAACATCGTGGTCGCAGCCAACGCGGGCGGTGCGTTCAGCCCCTTTGGCGACATCACCACCCTGATGGTCTGGCAAAAGGGCCTGCTGGGAGCCGGCGAGTTCATGGCATTGCTGGTCCCGGCGCTGGTGAACTGGCTGGTGCCAGCCGCGATCATGAGTTTCGCCGTGCCCAATGGCCGGCCTGAGGCGGTGGGAGAGGTGGTCCAGGTCAAGCGCGGTGGCTACATCATCATCCTGATGTTCGTGGTCACGGTGGCCGTGACCGTCACCATGCACACCGCGTTTCACCTGCCGCCTGCGCTGGGCATGATGGGCGGACTGGGCCTGCTGAAACTCTACGGCTGGTATCTGAACTGGTCTGCGCTGCGCAGGCAGGGGCAGCCGATCAGCTTCGTCTCGCATGACGAGATGATGTCCGACCACACCGAACCCCACGCCCCGAACACCTTCCGCGAAGTGGCCCGTGCCGAGTGGGACACGCTGCTGTTCTTCTACGGCATCATCGTCTGCGTGGGCGGGCTGGGCGCGCTGGGTTATCTCGCCGCCGGCTCTGAGCTGATCTACGAAGGCCTGGGCGCGATGACGGCGAACGTGCTGGTCGGCGTGGCCTCGGCCATCATCGACAACATCCCGGTGATGTACGCCGTGTTGAGCATGAACCCCGCCATGAGCGATGGGCACTGGCTGCTGGTCACGCTCACCGCCGGGGTTGGCGGCTCGCTGCTATCCATTGGGTCGGCCGCTGGCGTGGCGGTGATGGGGCAGGCCCATGGTCGCTACACCTTTTTCGCCCACCTGCGCTGGAGCTGGGCGATTGCGCTGGGCTATATCGCCAGCATCGTTATGCACCTGTGGATTAACAAGAGCCTGTTCTGAGCGGCGAGCACCGACGTAGTCGCCTATCGGCTCGCGGAAGAGAGACCTGCTAGCTGACGAGGCATCGGATCGATCGCACCGTAGCGAACACGCGGGCGGGCCGCTCGGCTGTGGCATCCTCGCGGCCCCGGCTTCGGCCCGCGCAAGGAGATGTTCGAAATGATCGTGACCCCACTGTACGCAGGCTTGCTGGCGCTATGGTTCATGGTGTTGAGCATTTGGGTGATCATGGGCCGCAGCGGGCCCGATGGCGTCAGCCTGGGTGACGGCGGCAAGGCCGAGATGACTCGCCGCATCCGCGGGCACGCGAATTTCGCCGAGTACGTGCCGATGGTGCTGGTGCTGCTTGGCGTTTCCGAACTCAGCGCTGCGCCGGGCTGGTTGTTGCACGCGGTTGGATTGAGTCTGCTGGTCGGACGGCTGCTGCACGGCTATGCGTTGTCGTTCACCGCGCACTTCATGCCGGGCCGGTTGCTGGGGATGATCCTGACCTTCTCCGCATTGCTGCTCGCCGGTGGTTATTGCACCGGGTACGGGGTGGCCAAGTTGATTCAATAGCAGGCGACCGAATCGGCGACCGGTTTCGCTGGCCCCAGATACAAAAACGCCCCCTGGGACGCGGTCTCAGGGGGCGTTTTGACTCATGCGCTAGACGACTTCGAACAGACCGGCGGCGCCCATGCCGCCGCCAATGCACATGGTGGCGACCACATACTTCGCACCGCGACGTTTACCCTCGATCAAAGCGTGGCCGACCAGCCGGCTGCCGGTGACGCCGTACGGGTGCCCGATCGCAATCGCGCCGCCGTTGACGTTCAGCGTCTCGTCCGGAATCCCGAGCTTGTCCTGGCAGTAAAGCACCTGCACCGCGAAGGCCTCGTTCAGCTCCCATAGGCCGATGTCATCCACCGTCAGGCCATTGCGTTCCAGCAGCCGCGGAATCGCGAACACCGGACCAATGCCCATCTCATCCGGTTCGCAGCCGGCGACAGCGAATCCGCGAAAGATGCCCAGCGGCTCGATGTTGCGCTGCTCGGCGAGTTTTGAATCCATCACCACGCAGGCCGATGCGCCGTCCGAAAACTGGCTGGCGTTGCCGGCGGCGATCACGCCACCGGCCAGGGCGGGGCGAATCTTCGACACGGCTTCGTAGGTCGTGCCGGGGCGGATGCCTTCATCCTGCGCGCAGGTCACGGTTTGAGTTACGAGCTGGCCGGTGGCCTTGTCCATGACCCCGGCGGTCACGTCGATCGGGGCGATTTCGTCGGTGAAGCGGCCGGCCTCACGAGCGGCCTCGGCGCGCTGCTGACTGCGGGCGCCGTATTCGTCCTGCCGCTCGCGCGAGATGTTGTAGCGCTTCGCCACGGTCTCCGCGGTTTGCAGCATCGGCCAGTAGATTTCCGGCTTGTTTTGCGTGAGCCAGGACTCCTGCAACATGTGCATGTTCGCCTCGTTCTGCACGCAGGAGATCGATTCCACGCCGCCGCCGATCATCACCGGCACCTTGTCGACGATGACGCGATGCGCGGCCATGGCCACGGCCTGCAGCCCCGAGGAACAGAAGCGATTGACGGTGACGCCAGAGGCCGTGATCGGCAGGCCGGCGCGCAACGCGATTTGCCGCGCGATGTTCGAGCCGCAGGCGCCTTCAGGCCAGGCGCAGCCCATGATGACGTCTTCGACGTCAGCGGGGTCGAGGCCGGCGCGTTCAACGGCCGCCTGAACGACGTGGCCGCCAAGCGTGGCGCCATGAGTCATGTTGAAGGACCCGCGCCAGGACTTGGCGAGGGGCGTACGTGCGGTGGATGCGATGACGGCTTCGGTCATGATGGTTCTCTCGAATTCGTTATTGGGAACAAAGGCTTAATTGAATGTCTTGCCTTCGGACGCAAGCGTCTTGATCAATTCGGCGGGTTCCCAGAACGCCGTGTCCGCGCCCGGCAGCGCGGCGAACTGCCGCATCCGGCGCTCGACGTTGAACAAACCCATGTTGTCGGCGTAGAGCATCGGCCCGCCGTGATGCAGCGGGAAGCCATAACCGTTGAGGTAGACCATGTCGATGTCGGAGGCACGCTGGGCAATACCGTCTTCGAGAATGCGTGCGCCCTCATTCACCAGCGAAAGAATGAGGCGATCGCGAATCTCGTCCTGCGACAGCTTGCGGCGTTCGATTCCGAGCTCGGCGCAGGTATCGAGAATGAGCTGCTCGACCTCGGCGTCAGGATGGGCCTTTCGATCACCGGGGATGTACTTGTACCAGCCGGCACCGGTCTTCTGGCCGAAGCGACCCATCTCGCAGAGCTTGTCGGCGATCGGCATGCGAGGCATGTCCGGGTACTCCACGTAGTGGCGCTTGCGGATGTACCAGCCCACGTCGTTCCCGGCGAGATCAGACATGCGGAACGGCCCCATGGCGAAACCGATGGACTCCACGGCTCTGTCGATCTCCTGCGGCAATGCGCCTTCTTGCAGCATCGCGAGTGCCTGCGCGACGTACTTGTTGATCATCCGGTTGCCGATGAAGCCGTCGCAGACACCGGCCACAACGCAGAGCTTGCGAATGGCCTTGCCGAGCTTCATCACGGTCACGAGCACGTCGTCGGCGGTTTTTTCTCCACGCACGACTTCCAGCAGGCGCATGACATTCGCCGGGCTGAAGAAGTGCAGGCCAACGACATCTTCCGGGCGCTGGGTGAAGCCGGCGATGGCGTTCAGATCCAGCGTTGAGGTGTTGCTGGCGAGAATGGCGCCGGGCTTCATCACAGCATCGAGCCGCTCGAACACCTGTCGTTTAACGTCCATGTCCTCAAACACGGCCTCGATCACCAGGTCGGTGTCGCCCAGGTCGTCATAGGACAGCGTCGGCTGAATCAGCGCCATGCGCTGTTCCAACTTGTCCTCGCTCAGCTTGCCCTTTTTTACCCGGCCTTCGTAATTCTTGCGGATGGTCGCGATGCCACGGTCTAGGGCCTCCTGCTTCATTTCCAGCAGACGGACCGGAATGCCGGCATTGAGAAAGTTCATCGTGATGCCGCCACCCATGGTGCCGGCGCCGATCACGGCGACCTTGTTGATAGGCCGGGGATTGGTCTCCCTCGGCACATCGGTGATCTTGGCGGCCGTCCGCTCGCCAAAGAAGGCGTGGCGCAAGGCCTTGGATTCGGTGGTCTGCACGAGTTCGCCAAAGAGCGCCCGCTCGAGCGCAATGCCCTTGTCGAACGATCCGGTGGATGCGGCGACCGCCTCCACACATTTGACCGGCGCCGGGAACGGGCCAGCCATCGTCGCCACGGTGTTCTTGGCGACCATCAAAAACCCTTCGGCTTCCTTGTGATCCACCTTGCGATCGCGGACCCGTGGCACAGGCTTGCCGATGGCCTGTTCCGCCAGCTGCATGGCATCGGCGCGTAGATCGCCGGCCATGGCATCGAACAGGGCGGTGGAGGCGAGCTGCTGGGCCGGCACGATGTTGCCGGAGACGATCATGTTCAGCGCGGGCTCCAGCCCGATCATCCGGGGCAGGCGCTGGGTGCCACCCGCGCCGGGCAGCAAACCGAGCTTGACCTCCGGCAACGCGATTTGCGCATCCGCTACCGCGACTCGGTAGTGGCAGCCCAGTGCGAGTTCGAGACCGCCGCCCATGCAGGCACCGGAGATCGCGGCGACAACCGGCTTGGCGCTGGCTTCGATGGCATCGATGACCGTCGCCAGCGTCGGCTCGGCGAACATCGCCGGCGTGTTGAACTCGCGGATGTCGGCGCCGCCGCTGAACGTGCCCTGGGCACCTATCAGCACGACCGCCTCGATCGCCGGATCAGCGCCGGCGCGGTCCAGACCTTGCAGCAGGCCCTTGCGCAATGCATGGCCCAAGCCGTTGACCGGCGGGTTTTGCATGGAAATGACCGCGATGCGGCCCTGGGTTTGGTAGTCAGTTGCGCTCATCTGCACTCCAGTTGCGTTGTTCTGCCCGGCTCGTGGCCGGTGATTTTTGGTTTATGGACGTGGTTCTTCGGTGAATTCCGGGCAACGCACGGCAGGCGGACTGCCGTGGCGAAAATTGATGCGTACCGGAGCGTACATGAGGTGGCCGACGGCGACCACCGCATGCTTTCTGGCATGTGGGTCAGGCCTTCTTACGATCGAACTGGAGCAACAGCCCCGGCAGGAACAGCAGATCGAACACCAGCGCGATGCCGATGGTCATGGCCGTCATCATGCCCATGGAGGCGTTCACGTCGAAGGTCGATTGCGCCAGGATCAGGAAGCCCGCTGCCAACGCTACCGTGGTGATCACCAGCGCCGCGCCAACGGTGGTGAACGCATAGCGAATCGCATCCTCCGTCGAGTAGCCGAGCTGGCCGCGAGCCCGCAGGTACTTGCTGAAGAAATGCACCGTGTTGTCCACGACAATGCCCAGGGTGATCGAGAACACCGCGGCCACCGCGAGATTCACCTGGCCGACGATCAGCCCCCAGAGCCCGAAGGAAATCGACGCCGGGAACGCGTTCGGCAGCAACGACAGCAGGCCGAACTTGAACGAGCGCAGGGCGATGATCAGCGTGACGGCGATCAGGGCCAGCGCGAGGGCAGAGCCACGCATCATCGCCTCGATATTGTTCTGACCGATGTGCGCGAACATCAGCGACACGCTGGACCCATGGTTCTGGATGGCGGGCGCATTGGCAGCCAGCCAGGACTGCGCGCGCTCCTCAACGGCGATGATCTCCTTGGAGTTCAGATTGCTGAGGTTCACCTGGAACTTGGACGCCGACTTGTCGAAGGTGAGCTGGTTGTTGAGATCCAGCCCCATGGGCAACGACAACTCGTAGAGCAGGATGTACTGGGCGATCAGCTCGCGGTTGTCCGGCAGCCGGTAGTAGGTCGGATCGTCACCGTGCATGTTGCGGTTAAGCCGCTTGACCACGTCGGTGAAGGTCGACACATGCGTGACCTCCGGCTGGCTTTCGTACCAGCGTGAAAACGCCTCGACCTGACGCAGGTAGTCGGGATCGACAATGCCGTTCTCCTCGCCGGCGGGCAGGGAGTAGGCAATGGTGTCCACGCCGGTGAGGTTGTCCTGCACGAAATCGAAGGCCTGACGGATCGACAGTGATTCGTCGAAATACTCGACCGTGTCGTCGTTGAATTCATTGCGGGTCACAAAGCTGATCAACACCGCGGCCACCGCCAGAACCGACCAGAAGATCAGCCGGTTGTGGGCAATGATCAGATTGGCCAGCTTGAGCATCGGCCCGCTGCGGTCGGGGTCTTCGTCCACCGGCTTCACGCGAATCGGCAGCATCAGCGTGATGCCGGGCAGCAGCACCAGCGACCAAAGCATCGCGCCCAGCACGCCGAACCCCACCGACGTGCCCAGCTCGCGGAAGGGTGGCGAATCAGAAAAGTTCAGACTGAAGAAGCCAATGGCGGTGGTAATGGAGGTCAGAAACACCGGCTTGATGTTGATCATCAGCGCGTGCTCCATGGCCTCCAGCTTGCCGAGACCACGCCGCAGGTCTTTCAGGTAGCTGATCAGCACGTGCACGCAGTCCGAAACCGCCAGCGTGAGAATGATGATTGGCGCCGACACATTGATCTGGTTGACCTGGTAGCCCAGCCAGCCTGTCACGCCCAGCGTCGCGACAATGGAGACGATGATGATCACCACCGTCGCCACCGTGGTCGTGATGCTGCGCATGAACAGCGTGAGCAGCACGATCACCGCCAGAAACATCAGCGGCACCAGCGTCGCCGTGTCATTCGACGCCGACTCGTTGAAGCTGTGGTTCACCACCACCTGACCCATCATGTACACATCAAACTGCGGGTACTTCTCGATAAAACGGTCACGCAGCTCATAGGCGTCCGCCATCAGGCCGGGGATCACCGCACTCTGCTCGCGTGAATCGTCCGGCAGCTCGACCCGCACGTTCACCGACGTAACATGCGCCCGATCGGAAATCAGGGCATCGACCAGCACCGGTTCGGCCAGCGCGATCCGCTCCAGCTCGGCCAGCTCATCATCCGACAGCGACGCCGGATCACGCACCAGATCGTGGACGATCAAGTCATCGTCTTCTGCGTGGCTGTACTGAAAATTCGAGATCGAATCGACCCGGACCGACCGCTGCAACTGCCAGGCCTGATCCGTCAGCCAGATCACCGCCTCCAGATTGGCCGGCGTGAACACCTTGCCGTTGTCCGGCTCCAGCACATAGGCCACGTTGTCGCCACGGGTGTAGGCATCCTCCATCGCCTCATAGGCCACCAGCCGCGGATCGTCATCGCTAAAAAAGATCTTGTAGCTGCTCTCGAACCAGAGCTTCGCAGCCCCGCTGGCAATCAACACGACCAGCGCCAGCGACAGCAGGGCGAACAAATAACGGCGGCGCACCAACAGCGCGGCAAGACGAGCTTCCATGAACACTCCCTAGTCGACAGCGCCGCACCCGGCGGCGCCCGACGCGATCATACCGCTTGGTATGTCAGCGCGCGATACGGACCGACAAAAAGCGCGCCTTGTGGGCACGGTGTGATACGGGAATACTGGCAACTTGGCGAACAGGGGGAGATATATAGATATGGATGGGAATCGGCGGGGATATCCAGATCGGTATGGTTCTATATGGATCTGGATGTTGGATGGTTCGGCTAATTGGCGTTAGCATTTGCACGATACTCACGGATTACCTAAATGAATCAAATTGGGATACTGGAGATATTTGTAAGCTTGGGAGTTCCGGGGCTTGCCTTGTTTGTGTTTTGGTCAATTTTTAAGGCATTTCATTGGGATTTCCCTAAGGTTCCCCAGAAATGGGTGGCGCCCATCATAATAATATTTATGTTGCTTACTGCGGTTATAACTCTATATGCTTTAACGTTATGGAAGCCAGTAAATGGCAATGATCCTAGTTCTAGGCAAGCCATTGAGGAAAGCGCAGAAAATCAGCGACTTGAAAAGAAAAGCTTTTCAGAGAAAGTTACAGTAACAAAGAAGGTCTTTAGTAGGGAATATCCAATAACAGTAGAGGGTTGGGAGGCCCATGGAACATTATCAGTTACAATAAATTATCCAGAAATTAGAGGCCACCCTGACAATAACATACAAAGAAGCATTAACAAGCTTCTTAAAGAGAGGGCTGGTTTGTTCAATAATCACGAAAAAGAGCAATTTGATCACGTTTCTGATTATGATCTTAAATCTAACAAGAATAATATAATTTCATTTACCTTTATCGATCATGGCGTTTATGTGGGTGCAGCTACATCTGTAACCCACAGCTCTAGCCTCAACATAAACCTAGTGAATGGAGCCCCTTTCGAGCTAAAGGACTTATTTAGATCTGGCTATCACACGTTTTTATCTGATCTCATTACTGAGCAAAAATTATGCGGGCCAGCCAAAGCACCTGTTTATGATAATCAAGACTTTTATTTTACTGAAAGTGAGGTGGTAATAATTTACTCAAGAGGGGAAATATGTGCTCGCGCTGCCGGTGTTATAGAAGCTAAAGTAAATCTAGATAGATTGTCCCCCATTATCAATCCCAATGGCCCACTTTACTATCTTATTAATTGATATGCTAACTGTCGGGTCCCGGATGAATA
>JAGLCS010000149.1 GCA_023146115.1 Abyssibacter sp.
GTTTCGGCGAATCTTGCGCTGGCACTGCTGGCCGACGGCGCACGGGTTGGCCTGCTGGATGCCGATATCTATGGCCCCAGCCAGCCCCGCATGATGGGCACCAGCGAGCGCCCGCAATCGCCTGACGGCAAGACCATGCTGCCGGTAGCCGCGCATGGGCTGGCGACGATGTCGATCGGCTATCTCATCGACGTGACCGAGCCGACGATCTGGCGCGGCCCCATGGTGACCCAGGCCTTGCAGCAGCTGTTGACAGAAACCCAATGGCCGGAGCTGGACTACCTGATCATCGATCTGCCCCCCGGCACCGGCGATACCCAGCTTTCGCTGGTTCAGCGGATTCCGGTTAGCGGCTCGGTGATCGTCACCACGCCGCAGGACATCGCGCTGCTGGATGCGCGAAAAGGCCTGGAGATGTTCCGCAAGGTGCAGGTGCCGGTGCTGGGCGTCATCGAGAACATGGCGTTTCACCGCTGTGGCAACTGCGGTGAAGTGAGCCACATTTTCGGCGAAGGCGGCGGGCAGCGGCTGGCCGATGCCACCGGCGTGCCGGTGCTGGGGCACTTGCCGCTGGATGCCGCCATCCAACAGGCGGCCGACGCCGGACACCCGACCGTGCTCGCCGATCCGGATTCGGAAAACGCGCGGGCGTACCGCGACATCGCCCGCCGCACGGCGGCTGGATTGGCCGGTCGTGTGCAGGGCCAAGGCGCAAGATTCCCGGAGATCGTCATCCTTGATGACTGATCTCCAGACCCTTTTGGGTACCAAGATTTCAGGAAAGGCACGCGAACGATGAGCATCAAGTCCGATCGCTGGATCCGGCGCATGGCGTCCGAGCAGGGAATGATCGAGCCCTTTGCCGGCGCGCAGGTGCGGGCCGTGGATGGCCAGCGGATCGTTTCCTATGGCGTGTCCAGCTACGGCTACGACGTGCGCTGCGCCGATGAGTTCAAGATCTTCACCAACATCAACACGGCGATCGTCGACCCCAAAGCATTCGACGAAAAGAGCTTTGTCGACTTCAAGGGCGACTGCTGCATCATCCCGCCGAACTCCTTCGCCCTGGCGCGGACCATCGAGTACTTCCGCATCCCGCGCAGCACCCTGACCGTGTGCCTCGGCAAGAGCACCTATGCGCGTTGCGGCATCATCGTGAATGTCACGCCGCTGGAGCCGGAGTGGGAAGGCCACGTGACCCTGGAGTTTTCCAATACCACGCCCCTGCCGGCAAAGATCTACGCCAACGAAGGCGTGGCGCAGATGCTGTTCTTCGAATCCGACGAAATCTGCGAAGTCTCATATGGAGACCGCGAGGGTAAGTACCAGGGCCAGCTCGGCGTCACGCTGCCCAAGACCTAACTCGCGCTAACGTCGGGCCGTCAATGACCGGCCGCAGCGGTCGGCCCGGGCTTGAAGCGATAGACGGGATAGGGCGCGTTGGCGGGAATGGATTCGGCGGGTCGCGCGATCACCTGATGCAGCGCCGAGCCGGTGACGTACAGCCAGCCGTCCGGGCCAAAGGAAAACCCGTCCGGCCAGCGCAGCCGTTCGTCGCGGATCAGCGTCGTGAGTTCCCGCTCCGGATCGAGTTCGATGATCGCTGAGTGCTCCGGGTCCGAGAGATAGACGTTGCCGGCATCATCGGTGGTGATGCCATCGCTCATGGTTTTCAGCGCATAGCGCTCAACGCGACTGGCGACCGTGGCCGGGTCCAGGGCGGGGTCATCGAGATAGCGGGTGGCAACCCGGTACAGGTGATTGTTGGTGATGGGGGCGAAGTACAGCCACCTGCCATCACGGGAGAGCGCGATGGAATCCACGCCGGGCCGGATCGCAACCAGTCCGAAGGCTTCCATCCGGCGTCCCTGAACCTGGGGCAGGTAACGCTCGGCGACCACGCTTTCATGGTCCGAAATCACGCGGCGGGCGTGCTGTTGCTCGATATCGTAGACCACGATGGCGGGGTCTTTTCGGAACAGGCTGGCATCCGCGATGTAAATCCTTTGGCCGTCCAGGCTGACCTGAAAGTCATTCAGGTGTGAGCCCAGCGGGGCTAGTTCGCTGGGGAAGCGGTAGCGATGCACCAGGTTTCCGGATGCCAGATCAAAGCCGTATAACGCCGGGTGGTGCAGACCGTGATGGCCGTTATCCAATGCCCACAGCCGGCCCTGGCGATCAATGCGTATGGCCAGCACATTGCGGAAACCATCCGCGTCGCCCTTCGGATGCTGGAACGAGGCCGATGGCCAGGGCCTGGCCTGCCCATCGACCCATTCGATGACGCTGACGTCAGGACGGGCCTCCGGGTGCAGGGTCAGAAATACGCGGCCTGTCGCGGACACCGCGATGTTCCCTGGCGGGGTATCGAGCGTGGCGACGACTTCCAGCGCGGCGGCGGGCAGCGCGGGCTCGGTGCTGCGATCAGGAAACTCGGCGCCACCGCCGTAGACGAGTTTCAGCGCGGCGGCGGCGGCAAGCAGCAGTACCAATGCCACACCGGTCGCACGCAGCAGCCACCGGAACATGGCGGTCAGGGGCGTGTTTCTATCTACCACCCACGTTCCTACTGCGCGGCCTCGCTGGTGTTCAGGGCGGTGGTCTCCGGTCGGTTGCGTAAGGCAATCGACAGAACCTCGGAGTCGTTCTTGCGCTGTTCCACACGTACCGGGATGTAGCCAAGCTCCGGTGCCACCCAGAAGATCGTGGTCTTGCTCGCGTCTTTGACCCGCTCCACGCGGATGGCGTCCAGTTCGCCTGCGGGCGTCTTGACGACTTCGCGGCCCTTGACCTGCATCGTGTAGGTCTTGATGCGGTCGTCCTCGATCATGGTGAAATTGCGCGGCTCGGTGGGTAGCGTCTCGGGGTGACGGACCAGCAAATCACGCACCGCGAGCTGAATCGCGAGGCGGTCCATGGCGTCTTCCGGAATCTGCCGTTCCTTGTCGCCCGGCCCGGTCACGGTCAGCGCCTCCCAGTCGAAATGCAGCACAAAGTTGTCTTCGGGTTCGTCATCACGGCGGAACTCGAAGCGCTGGGTGCGAATTTCGCCATCCCGTACGCAGAATTCGCTGGTTTCGTGTAGCTGACCGATGAACAGTCTTGCCAGGCCGACTGGTTTGGCATCGTAGCGGTAGACATGGCAGCCCTCGGTTTCGCCGGCGGTCAACTCGAATTCGGCATGCCCTAGCGTGAGCGGGCCGCGAGTGAGGCTGTAGGAGGCTTTCCAGGGCGCGAATGCCGCATTGGGCGCAGCGGTTTCGGCGGAGGCGGCCGTCTGCGCGAGCACAGGTGCGCTCAACAGCAGGGTCGCGGCAATCAGTATCGATCGAATCATGGCGCAAATCCTTGTCGTCACGGGTTCACTGAATCGGGGGCGGCATCGTCGAGCGGCCATTGAACGGGAGTTTGGAGCCGGGTGTCGTCTAGCCAGGCCAGGTGGTCCTGCAGCCGCAGACGGCCACCCGCCATCCAGCGCACCGCGGCCGGGTAGATCAGCAGTTCGACCTCCTCCATAACGCGTCTGGCCAACGTCTGTTCTGTGTCTTCGGGCTCGACGGCTATCCGGCCCTGTAGGACCACGGGCCCACCGTCCAGTTCCTCGGTCACGAAATGGATGCTCGCCCCATGCCATCGGTCCGCAGCCTCCAGTGCCCGCCGGTGTGTGTGCAGGCCACGATACTTGGGCAGCAGCGACGGGTGAATGTTCAGCAGGCGGCCTTCGAAGCGCCGGATGAAGTCGGCGGTCAGAATGCGCATGAAGCCCGCCAGTGCAACGATGTCTGGTGCGGCCGCGGCTATGGCATCGCCGAGCGCCGCATCGAAGGCCTCGCGGGTGTCGAAACCGCGATGATCAATGGTCTGCGTGGCGATACCGGCAGCCTCCGCACGGGCCAAGCCGGCCACGGCCGACCGGTTGGAGATAACTTTGACGATCTGCGCGCCCAAGTCGCCGCGCGTCGATGCGTCGATCAAGGCCTGGAGGTTGCGACCGGTTCCCGAGATGAGCACCACCAGTCGCGCCGGTTCGCGGTGAGTCATCCCTTGAGCAGGACCTCGCGCTCGCCGGCCACGATCTCGCCGATGGTCCAGGCATCGATGTCGTGTTCTCCGGCGATGGAGAGAATGGTTTCGACCGCCGCCTGCGGCACCATCAGGGTCATGCCGATACCGCAGTTGAAGGTGCGGTGCATTTCCTCGAAATCGATATCTCCGGCCTGTTGCAGCCACTGGAACAGGGGTGTGCGAGGCCAGGTGGCGGTGTCGATGACGGCCTGGCAACCCGCCGGCAGCGACCGGGGAATGTTCTCCAGCAGGCCGCCGCCAGTGATGTGCGCCATGCCGTGAATCTCGGAACGGGCGAGCATGTCGAGCACGCTGCGCACGTAGATTTGGGTGGGTGCCAGCAGCGCGGCGCCGAGGCTTGTCGTGCTGCCAGGTAGCGAGGCGTGGAGGTCGACGCCGCTGAGCTCGATCAGCTTGCGCACCAGCGAAAAGCCATTGGAATGCACCCCGGAGGAGGCCAGACCGATGATGGCGTCGCCGGGTGCGACCTGGCTGCCATCGAGAATCGCATCGCGTTCGACGATGCCGACGCAAAAGCCCGCGAGGTCGAAATCGCCGCTGGCGTACATGCCCGGCATTTCGGCAGTTTCCCCGCCGACCAGGGCGCAGCCAGCGAGTTCGCAGCCCTTGGCAATGCCGCGGATGACCGTGGCGGCCTGATCGGTGTCCAGTTTGCCGGTGGCGTAGTAATCCAGAAAGAACAGCGGTTCGGCGCCACCGACCAAGATGTCGTTCACGCACATCGCGACCAAGTCGATGCCCACGCCGGAGACATCGCCCAGCTCGATGGCCAGTTTCAGCTTGGTGCCAACACCATCGGTGCCCGATACCAGCACCGGCTTGCGATAGCGGTCGATGGGCACTTCGAACAAGGCGCCAAAGCCGCCGAGGCCGCCGAGCACGCCGGGGCGCTGCGTCGCGGCCACCGCCGGTTTGATCGCATCGACAAGAGCATTGCCGGCATCGATATCAACGCCCGCATCGCGGTAGGTGAGTCCAGACATGGGAGGGATCCCGTGAGCAATCGATGTAACCCGAGCAGGAGATCACCGGTTCGCCGGTCGATCCGTCAGCAAAGCGCGTGTCTGCAGCGGGGAGTCGGTACAATTGTAAACCATGCGCCTGATCTATCTGACCGTGCTGGCCGTGTGGCTGGCCCTTCCGAGCGTGGCCCTTGCGGCCTCCGTTGTCGTGCCCGATCTCTACAAGGCCGATGTGGTGACCACCGACCGTAATGAGTCGACGCGGCAGGCGGCGCTGCGGCAGGTCTTTGCCAAGGTGCTGGTCAAGGCCATGGGCTCGGACGGCGTGCTACAGGCCCCACAGTCCGGGTTG
>JAGLCS010000015.1 GCA_023146115.1 Abyssibacter sp.
TCGGGCGGGCTGGACTCGAGTCTGATCGTCGGTTTGCTCGATGAAGCGGGTCAGACCGGGCTGCAGACCTTTTCGGTCGGGTTCGAGAGCGTCGGCGACATGGAAGGCGACGAGTTCAAGTACTCCAAGATTGTCGCCGAGCGGTTCAATACCGAGCACCACAAGCTGTTCATCGAGTCTGATCGCATGCTGCGCGAGCTGCCCAAGGCGGTCGCGGCGATGTCCGAGCCCATGGTCAGCCATGATGTCGTGGGCTTCTATCTGCTCTCCCAGGCGGTGTCGGAGCACGTCAAGGTGGTGCAGAGCGGGCAGGGGGCCGACGAGGTCTTTGCCGGCTATCACTGGTATCCGCCGATGCTGGAATCTCGCGATCCGGTGTCGGACTACGCCAAGGTATTCTTCGATCGCGACCACGCCGGCATGGGCCGGGCACTGAATCCGCAGTGGCTGGGCGATGACTACAGCCGTGCCTTTGTCGAGGCGCATTTCGCTCGGGCCGGCGCCACGCGGCCCATCGATCAGACCCTGCGGATGGACACCCAGATCATGCTCGTTGACGACCCGGTCAAGCGGGTGGACAACATGACCATGGCCTGGGGTCTGGAGGCACGCGTGCCCTTTCTCGACCACGAGCTGGTGGAACTGGCGGCGCAGGTGCCGGCGGAGCACAAGGTGCCGGGCAAGCACATCCTCAAGGAGATCGCTCGCGAGGTGATACCGAAGGAGGTGATCGACCGGCCCAAGGGGTATTTTCCCGTCCCGGCACTCAAGTACATCCAGGGGCCGGTCAAAACCATGGTCCAGGACATCCTGTCACAGCCCGCCGCGCGGGAGCGCGCGCTGTTCCGCCAGGACTACCTCGACACGCTGCTGTCATCGCCAGACGATCACATCACCCCGCTGGGCGGCTCTGAACTCTGGCAGTGCGCGCTGCTCGAATTCTGGTTGCAGACGCACGGTCTGTAGAGGCCCGAGGAGTCCTGATGTCTGATCGCAAGCGCGTTGATCATCGGTTCGACCGCTCGCGCGCCCCGTCGCTGCAATGGGGGGGGCAGCGGCGAGGGCCGGACGGCGAGGTGCCGCCAGCCGGGATCGTGCTCGATTGCGGATGGGGGCGTCTGATCTTTGCCCACACCTTCGCTGATCCCGAAGCCGTCGCGCAGGCGCTGCGCGATGAACGCACCGGGCGCCGCGATATCGCGTTCTACATTCGCGATCCCCACGTGGTGCTGGCCTACGCGCCGCAGGAACTGTTTCTGGACCCGTCGCACACCTTTCGTCTGTGGCTGAACCATGTTCCCCGGCAGCCGACCAGCCCGCGCGGCTTTACCGTCCGGCAGATGACCACCTCGGCCGATGCCGAGGGCATTCTCCGGCTCTACAAGCAGCGGCACATGGTGCCGACACCGCCGGACTTTCTGTGGGACAACCGCAAGAACCGCCGTCTGGTCTATCTGGTTGCAGAGGAGGTCGGCACCGGGCAGATCATCGGCACCGCAACCGGCGTCGATCATGCCGAGAGCTTTAATGATCCGGAAAACGGCTCCAGCCTGTGGTGTCTGGCTGTCGATCGCGACTGTCAGGTGCCCGGCGTGGGGCAGGCGATCGTATTGCAGCTGGCCGAAACCTTTCTCGCCCGTGGTCGCGCGTACATGGACTTATCCGTGTTGCACGACAATGCACAGGCGATTGCGCTGTACGAGAAGCTCGGTTTCCAGCGCGTCCCGGTGTTCACGGTCAAGCGCAAGAACCCGATCAATCACAAGCTGTTCATCGGCCCGGATGAAGAGCAGCGGCTCAACCCCTACGCGACCATCATCACCACCGAGGCCAAGCGGCGCGGTATCCGCGTGAAGGTGCTGGATGCCGATGAGGCTTACTTCAGCCTGTCGCATGGGGGGCGGCGCATCGTTTGCCGCGAGTCGCTAAGCGATCTGACCAGCGCCGTCGCCATGAGTCGCTGTGACAACAAGCGTGTGACATCGCGTCTGCTGCGGAATGCCGGGCTGCAGGTGCCGGTGCAGGAAGTGGCTGGCGACCCGGCGGAAAACGCTGCCTTTCTGGCCGAGCATGGCTCCGTCGTCGTCAAGCCGGCGCGGGGCGAGCAGGGGGCGGGGATTGCCGTCGATGTCCGCACGCCTCGGGTGTTGCGCGCCAGCGTCAAGGAGGCGCGCAAGGTTTGCGAGACCGTGCTGCTGGAATCGTTCCATCAGGGCGATGACCTGCGCATTATCGTCATCGACCACCGGGTTGTGGCCGCGGCGCTGCGCAAGCCGCCGGTGGTGCGTGGCACCGGCCGTCACACCGTCGAGCAGTTGATCGACAAGCTGTCACGAAGACGGTCGGCCGCGACCGACGGCGAAAGCCGGATTCCGACCGATGCCGAAACCTTGCGCTGTGTCGAGCATGCCGGTCTGACCATGGAATCCGTACTGGACGAAGGTGATCTGCTGCCCGTGCGCAAGACGGCCAATCTGCACACCGGCGGCACATTGCACGATGTGACGGACCTGCTGTCTGCGCATTTGCGCGATGTCGCCATCGCCGCCAGCCGCGCGCTGGAGATTCCCGTCGTCGGTCTGGACCTGCTCATCGATCGGCCCGAAGGCGAGGACTACGTCATCATCGAGGCGAACGAACGGCCCGGACTGGCAAACCACGAACCGCAGCCCACGGCGCAGCGCTTCGTCGATCTGCTGTTCCCCGAAACAGCGGAATCCGCGCGGCACATGCACGCGCATCAAGCTTGAACACGAGAAAAGACACCAGTGAAACGACTTCCTATCGACAATGATTACCTGCGTGAGCATTTGCTCAACATGCTCAACATCGCCAGCCCAACCGGATTCACGGACGAGATCACCACCTACGTGGGCAAGGAACTCGAGCGGTTGGGCGTGCCGCTGGAGCTGACCCGCCGAGGGGCGATTCGCGCGACCATCGCGGGCGACGTTGGCAGTCCTGACCGCGCGGTCGTCGTCCATCTGGACACCATCGGCGCGATGGTCCGTGCGTTCAAGGACAACGGCCGCCTAGAAGTCACGCCCATCGGCACCTGGTCCGCGCGGTTCGCCGAAGGCGCACGCTGTTCGATCTTGCTCGACGACGGGCAGCGCCTGCGCGGCACCATCCTGCCGTTGAAGGCATCCGGTCACGCCTTCAACGAAGAGGTCGACACCCAGATGACGAGCTGGGACAACCTGGAACTGCGCGTCGACGAGTTCGCCTACAACGAGGCGGATCTGCGCAAGCTGGGGATCCAGATTGGCAACTTCCTGTCCATCGATCCCTGCCCGGAGATCTCGGAGTCCGGCTTCATCAATTCCCGGCACCTGGATGACAAGGCCGGCGTGGCGGCCTTGTTGGCGGCGACCAAGGCCATTGTCGACTCCGGTCTGCGGCCGCCTGTTGATTGCCACCTGTTGTTCACGATTTCAGAAGAGGTGGGCTACGGCGCCTCGGCCGTGCTGCATCAGGATGTCGCCGAGATGGTGACCATCGACAACGCGACACCGGCGCCGGGGCAAAACTCCAAGGAGACCGGGGTTACGATCGCGATCAAGGATCAGGTTGGTCCCTTCGATTTCCATCTGACCCGCAAGCTGATCGAGATCTGCGAAGAACACGAAGTGCGCTATCAGCGCGATGTGTTCCGCTACTACCGCTCGGATTCCGCGTCGGCCATCGAGGCCGGTAATGACATTCGCACCGCCCTGCTGTGTTTTGGTGTGGACGCATCGCATGGTTACGAGCGCACGCATCTGCACTCCCTCCGGTCACTGGCGGAACTGTTGGCGCTCTATATCCAGAGCAAGCCGACCTTTCTGCGTGATCGGGAAGAACTCGCGCCGCTGGAAGGGTTTCCGGAGCATTCGCTCGAACAATAGCGAGGCGATGACCCGTGGGCAGGTTGACGTCGCCTCGGTGACGGGCGACAACACGGGTCCGTCATCTACGAGGCAAGCGCCGCGTGATCATCAAAATCGAAATCGACGTCAAGCCGGAAGAGCTCCGCTCATTCCTCGGATTGCCCGATGTGGTGGGCATTCAGGAAGACATCATCAAATACGTGCGCGAGCGGATGACGTCGGCCGAGGGGTTTGACCCGTCGAGCTTTGTTCGCGAGAACGTGGAGCGGGGCGGCCGTGCCTGGCAGCGTGTGCTGGCCACCGCCTTCGCGCGTGCCGCGGACGACATCGATCCGGAAAATGAGCCGGAACCCCCCAAGCGGCGGACCCGGCGCCGGAGTTCAAAGAAGCCGAACGCCGACGACTAGTCGACGAAAAGCTAGCCTCTGGTCGGTGTCAGCGAGGCGCGCAACCGCGTGCTCAATTCGCGAACCCCGCGGTTGAACTTCGACACCGTGTGCTGGCGCTCGGCCCGCGTGCGCTGCATGCGGCGCGCCGATTCCGGCATCAGATCAATTTGCTTGGCGACCATGTCGGCCGTGCCATCGCTGGATCGGAGTACATCAAGGCGCTCGCGCAGCGCACTGCGATGACCGCTGACGGCGTCGACTTCGACCCAGAATAATTCCGCGACGGTTCCGAACACGACGTGGCCGGCATCACCGATGATTGATGCCATGTCTCTCACGCGTTGTGGAATTGGGAGACGCATCCCTTTTACCCTCCGCTCAGAACGACGAAAGGGGGGCAAGTCGCCCCCCTTTCGTGGATCGGAATAATCAGCATTCCGTATCAAATCGGCCAGGCTGACCGATTCAGGCACTCGGCGTCGTCTTGGTCGCCGGCTTCTTGGCGGCGGACGTCGTCGTGCGCTTGGTTGCGGTCGTGGTCTTGGCCGCCGTGGTCTTCTTGGCGGCAGTCGCCTTGGCCGGAGCCTTCTTCGCAGCCGGAGCCTTCTTGGCCGTCGACGTGGCGCGTTTCTTCGGGGCCGGCTTCTTCAGGCCCAGCTGAACCTGAATGGTGTCGAAACCCTTCTCGAGCACCTTTTCCAGATCGGTGCGGGCCTTGGTGACGACCTTCACGGAATCGGAGTAAGCGGTGACGATGCGATCCCGACCATTCGGGACATATTCGGCGGGCTTGTTGGCAACGGCTTTCACGCCTGCCTTCTTGGCCTTTTCAAAGCTGGCCAGCGCCGCATCGTAAAGATCCTTGGCGGCTGCGCCTTCGGTCTTGGCGAGCGTCTGCATGCTGCCGACGAAGATACCGTTGGCCTGCTTGGCAACCTCAACGGAGGTCTTGATTACGCCTTGAGCCTGACCGGCATAGGTCTCGGCTTTGCCTTTCACGTCATTGATGACGACTTGAATTTCCATGATGAATTCCTCCTGGGAGCGGGTCTTGCGATTATGCTGCTCTGCAACATTTGCTGCATCGCATCATAAGGATGGCCCGGAAGAGTGTCAATATGTTGCACTGCAACATTGCTACCGTCTGTCGGACGGTGACTGGTGGCGCCGTAGCGGGTTTTCGCGCAGGAATCATGTCGCCGAACGGCGCGGGGCGGGCCTCGTCTGACGCCAAGCCGGATCACGGGTTCAACCCGTCCCACCTTCGTGCGGGTAGGGCACTCAGCCTCACGCGACGGTGGGTATACTCGTGGCAAATCAATCGCTTGTTGGACTCTTCATGACGCAATCAGCACCCGCTGGCGACAAGACCTTTTTTGGTCATCCGCGCGGCCTGGCCATCCTGTTCTTCACCGAGATGTGGGAACGCTTTTCGTACTACGGGATGCGAGGACTGCTGATTCTCTACCTGACGCAGCATTTTCTGTTCTCCGACGAGCGTTCGGCGCTGCTCTACGGTGCCTATACGGCGCTGGTCTATGTGATGACCATCATCGGCGGCACGCTCGCCGACCGCTATCTGGGGCAGAGAAAGGCCGTGACCTATGGTGCCATCCTCCTGGTGCTGGGCCATTTCGGCATGGCCTTCGAGGGGGCGGGGTCGCGGGAGATCCTGACCTATGCCGGTCAGGAGTATCAGGTGACGCTGGATGGCCGCGGCGGGGATGCCCCACAGATCATCGTATCGGAGTCCGGCCAGTCGCGAATTCGCTTTGTTGACGAGGCCTCACGGATGGTGATTGAGGAGCCGGCCGCGGTCGGCCTGCCCGCAAGCATCGCAGTGTCGGACTACAGCACGCGCATCGAACAGGAGCCGCTGTACGTCAACATCCTATATCTGTCGCTGGCCTTGATCATCGCCGGTGTCGGCTACCTGAAGGCGAACATCTCCACCATCGTCGGCTCGCTGTACTCGCTGGAAGACAAGCGCCGGGATTCGGGCTTCACCATCTTTTACATGGGGATCAACCTGGGTTCGTTTCTGTCATCGATCCTCTGCGGCTACCTCGGCATCGTCTACGGCTGGAAATACGGGTTCGGCCTGGCGGGTATTGGCATGCTGGCGGGACTCGCCGTATTCCTCTGGGGCCAGCAGTGGCTGGAGGGCCGCGCCGAGCCGCCGGATCCCGCCAAGCTGCGCGAGCGCGTGTTCGGTCCGGTCACGGTCGAGCTGGCCTGCTATCTCGTGGGGCTGGTGATTATTGCTGTGTCGATGCTGCTGGTGATGAAGGCCCACGTGATTCCGGACTGGTTCGTCGGTTCGCTGGGGATTGTCATCGTCGTCGCGTTCATCGGCTATGCCGTATTCGGGCTCGACGGCGATGAGCGGCCGCGCATGCTCGCGGCGCTTTATTTCATCCTCGCGCAGATTCCGTTCTGGGCCTTGTTTGAGCAGGCCGGTTCGTCGCTGAACCTGTTCACCGACCGACTCGTCGACCGCACGATGTTCGGGTGGTCGGTGCCGGCACCGGTGTTCCAGTTTCTCAACGCCGGCTACATCGTGATCTTCGCGCCGATTGTCGCCTGGATGTGGGTGGCGCTGGCGCGCCGGGGCCGCGAGCCGGCGGCTCCGCTTAAGTTCGCCTTCGGTGTGTTCGGCGTCGGGCTTGGATTCCTGGCGCTGGTCGCCGGCATGAAGGCGGGCGGGCCAACCGGGCTGACAGCGGTCTACTACATCTTCCTGATCTACTGGATACACACCATGGCGGAGCTGATGCTGTCGCCGGTCGGCCTGTCGACGGTGACCAAGCTGGCCCCGGCGCGCGTCGTCGGGCTGAGCATGGGCGCCTGGTTTCTGTACTCGGGTCTGTCCAATTACTTGGCCGGGGTGATCGCACGCTCGACCGGCGCCGAGACCATCGGTGGCCAGCTGACGAATGTCGCCGCCGCCAAGGCGACCTACGCGGAGGTCTATACCAATGTGGCCTACGTGGCGATGGCGATCGCCGTCGTCATGGTCGTGATCTCGCCGCTCATCAAGCGGATGATGCGGCTCGATACGCTCAAGGGTGATCCAGCTGCTTCGGTGGCTAACGCCGAGGGGCACGGCATGAACCGGCCCGAGAAGATTGGCGGGTAACCGACGCGTGCCGGAACGCCGGGGCATCCCTGGCGCGGGCACCACGGGCATGCCGCGGATGTCCACTGCTGCGCGTCCGATCACCGCCCGTTCGCGAAGGACTCGACATGCCTGAAAATCTGATTGACCGCATCCGTCAACAGCTCTGGCAGCCGATCAATCCGGCGTGGCCATGGTGGCGGCAACAACTCTGGCGTCTGGCGCAGCTGCTCGCGGCACTGGCGCGTGAGCTGTCTCGTGGCGAGTTGTCGATGCGGGCAATGAGCCTGGTCTACACCACCCTGCTGTCACTGGTCCCGCTGCTGGCGCTTGCTTTCTCTGTCCTCAAGGCACTGGGCGTCCACAATTCGATGGAGCCCGTGCTGCAGCGGGTGTTGGCGCCCTTGGGTGAGAAATCCGCAGAAATTACCGCCACCATCATCGGCTTTGTCGAGAACGTCGATGTCGGTGTGCTGGGATTCCTCGGCATTGCGATGTTGTTCTACACCGCGATATCGATGCTGCAAAAGGTCGAGGCCAGCTTCAATCGCATCTGGCGCATAGAGCGATCCCGGCCGCTGGCGCGCCGCTTTGGTGACTATCTGTCCGTGCTCATTGTCGGTCCCGTGCTGGTGTTCTCAGCCGTGGGGGTCACAGCGTCGGCATCCAGCAACGCTCTACTGGTGCATCTGTCGCATATCGAGCCGCTCGGCTTGATCATCACCTTCGCGGGTCGCTTGGTTCCGTATTTGCTGGTGATGGCGGCCTTCACATTCATGTATTCGTTTATTCCCAATACACGGGTGCGTCTGACATCGGCCTTGGGCGGCGGTGTGTTATCAGGCCTGCTTTGGGAAAGCGCGAGTCTGGCGTTTGCCGAATTCGCCACCGCCGTGCCCAGTTACAACGCTGTCTATTCGAGTTTCGCGATCCTGCTGTTTTTGCTGATCTGGCTTTATGTCGGATGGTTGATTCTGCTGGTGGGTTGCCAACTCGCGTTTCTGTTGCAGTACCCGAACTATGTGCGGCCGAGCACCACGGGCAGTTTCATCGGCAATCGCACCCGTGAGCATCTGGCGTTGCATGTCATGGGGATCATTGCGCGTCGCTTTGTCGCCGGCGAACCGCCGCTGCCGGTCAGTGAGCTGGCGAATGAAACCGGCGAGCGGCCGGAGGCGGTTTACTCGGTCGTGGACCGTCTGCTCGCAGCCAGCGTGTTGGTGGAGGTGGAGGCGCCTGCCCTGGGCCTGCTGCCCGCGCGTGATCTGGATGCCATGTCTTTGTCGGAGATCATCGAAACCGTCCGGTCCGATCGCGCAGATGAGCCGGATGCCGCTGAGCGCCAGTCGATTCAGGGACCGGTGCGCCGTGAAATCCGTCAGTACGAGGGGGCGATCCGCGAAGCGCTGGGTGACAAGACCATTCGCGATCTGGTGATCCGGCGGCCGGACTAGACGATCGTCGTCACCAGCAGCGGAATGCGAACCGTGCTGGTCCGGCGATGCGTTTGGCCTCGTCACGCTGACCCGCACGGCAGGCGGCGTAGACCGCCAGTTCCCGCGATCGCTCGACGTCGAAGGCCAGTGCATCCAGAAAGTGCATCTTCGCCTTCCGCGGCTCACGGCGTGCAAGGCTGCCCACGCCCTGATGAAACGCTTGCTGTCCCCGCGCCGCATCGCCATCCGGCGTCAATGTGTCCATTGCCGCGATCCGTTGTTCATTCCAACCACTGCCAAGGCCCCACAGCACGGGGGTGATCAGGTCCGTATCCAGCAGGCCGTCGATCAAGGCGATGGGCGCATCGTGGATAAAGCCGTTGAGTATCGGTTGCCAGTCCCAGAGTTCCGCGACCGCCTGAATCTGTTCCGCCGACAGCGTGTTGGCGACCCAGGCCGAGGCGAAGAAGCGGCGTCGCGCTTCGGATGGCGAGGCCCAGTTGGCGTAGGCCAACAGTTCTTCGGCGTCGGGATTGCGAAGGCGTAGACGGCCGGGGTGGTGGTCGGTGAGCGCCGGGGTGTCGCCGACCCAGTCGCGTAGCTGCTGCGCATCGGCAAGAAAGCCTGTCCACAGCATGGCCGGCGACTCGACTCCGGTGCGCCGCAGTTGGTACAGCGACGATCGCTGATCCCAGAGAGCGTCATTGAATGCGGGCTTGGCCGGCGCGGCGATCAAGATCCAGTTGTAGTGACTGCCGGCGGCGAGAAAACAGTGTTCGAAGGCATCGCAGAACGCAGCCGTGATGGCCTTTGCGGACGCCGGCGAGAGTTGATCGACCGGCAACCAGTACGTGGCGACACCCTGTGGCGCGAGCCGCTGGCGCATCTGCTGAAAATAGTCGCGGGTGTACAGATTGACGACGCTCGCCATGCGCGGCGGAGGGGGCTCGCCGGTGATGACGTCGTACTGCGCTTCCACGGCGGCGAGATAGAACCGGCCATCGGTGACGTGCCGCTGCGCGCGCGCATCGTCCAGCGGGTCGAGATTGTGGATCTGGCTCGCCAGCGAGAAGGATTCCGGCGAGATGTCGACAATGTCGACGCGGCCCAGGCGTTGGTCCGACAGCAAGGCCTTGGCCGTGGTACCGAGACCGTAGGAAATCAGCAGACTGTCGACCGGCTGCGATTGCAGCGCCAGCGACCACCAGGCAAACAGCGACATGTAGCGTTCGGAATCGCGGGCGGTGCTGCTCATCGAGTACCGATTGGTGACCAGACGCCAGGTGTTCGGCTCACCGAGAAAGTCAGAGCGCAGCAATTGCAGCGTCTCGTTGCGACCGTGTTCTATGGCCACGCGCTGGCTGTCATCGAGGGTCTGATAGGGCCGGGCGGCCGCAGCAACCTGACCGTCGACGAGCGCCGGAATGCTGCGTATTCCCATGGCCGCCACGGCCAGGCCCAGCACCGGAGTCACCAACTGCAGTTTGGATCGGCGCGCCAGCGCGGCCACCAGGGCCAGGACGACCAGACCGAGCGCTAGAAAGATCGCGGCGTTGGCGGGGCCCTGCGCGGGCAGCAGCCAGCTGCCCGCGAGCCCGGCGCCTAACGCGGCGCCGGCCGCATTTGCCGCGAGCAGCTGGGCGGTGGCGGGGCCGTTGTAGAGGTTGACCTGACGCAGGCGTTCGGCGATCAGCGTCAGCAACGCGCCAGAGCAAAGACTGGCAGGCAGAAACAGGCCCGGTAGTGCCAAACCCCAGCGCGCCATCGGATGCTCTAGATGCGCGCCCAGGCTCGCCAGCCCGATGCCCGACAACCACGCCGCCGCGGCCGCCACGGCAAGCAGGCTGATCGCGTTCGTCGACCTTGGGTCGCGTTCAGTCCACAGCGCTGCCCCACGGCTGCCGAGTGCGAGGCCGGCCAGCACGCAGGCAACCGCCAGCGCGAGCGTGCGTGTGGTGCCGGCGGTTTGCAGGCTGATCAGCCGAAAACCGACGACCTCGATGGCTAGCATCGCGGCGCCGATGCCGGCCGCCATGAGCAGCAACGTCCAAGGCGCGAGTGTGACGGGTTGCCGCGGCGGTTCGTATCGCAGGTCGCGCAGCGGCCAGACCAATGCCGCCGATGCCAGTATCAGCAACAGTGCGACAGCCGCGCTGATCGGCAGGCCCAGCAGGGGAATCAGCAGGCACTCGCCGAGCACCAGGCCGAGTACGCCACCCAGAGTATTGGCGGCATAGAGGCGGCCGAGCAGTGGGCCGAGACGGGGGGCATCGCCCCAGACACAGGTGAGCAGCGGCAAGCCAACGCCCATGGCCAGGGCGGGCAGTAGCAACAGGCCGACGCTGAGCCAGAAGCGCAGGGACTGAAGTAGCAGGTGACGATCGAGCAACGGCTGCAGCCAGCCAGCTAACGTGGTCTCGCCGACGCTGAGCAACAGAATGACGAGGGCGCCAGACACCGCCACCAGCGTTTCGGCGAGCACGAAGCCGCGTGCTGGATGCCGAATGCGGTGCGTGAGCCACACACAAAGCGTGGCGCCGAGGGCGAGGCCGAGCATGAATGCCGCCAGCGTCGCGGCGCCAGCGAGGACCGTGTTGCCTAGCGCCCAGCCCAGCTGCCGGAACCAGATGGCTTCGAGCAGCAAGGCGCCGGCGCCGGAGCACAACAGCGCAGTCTGCAGCCGATTCAGCGCGTGGCCGGGTAGGGTTTCCTGGGTTTGATCTAGCAAACTGCGGTGAGTCCTGAGGGGGGCTCTTGGGGCAACCGCCGCGTGTTCGCTGTCCCCCGACCAGACGAACGCTGGAAAGGATCAGCTTTCGTGGCGGCGAAAGCAATCGGCGCTGTGGTCATTCACCAGCCCGGCGGCCTGCATGTGCGCGTAGACAATGGTGCTGCCGACAAACTTGAACCCGCGTTTTTTCAGATCTTTCGACAAGGCATCCGATTCCGGGCTGGTTGCGCGATAGTCCTCATGCCGCTTCGGCGGTGGTCGCGTCGGCGCGTTTTCGACGAATGCCCAGATGTAGTTCGAAAACTGACCGAACTCCGACTGGACCTCCAGAAAGCGCGCCGCGTTGTTGATCGCTGCCCGAATCTTCAACTTGTTGCGGATGATCCCGGCGTCGGCCAGCAGGCGTGCCTCGTCCTCGTCGTCGAAATTCGCGACCACCGCGGGATCGAAGCCGGCAAATGCCCGGCGGTAGTTATCCCGTTTGCGAAGCACCGTGTACCAGGAAAGGCCCGCCTGGGCGGCCTCCAGGGTCAGAAACTCGAACTGGCGCTGATCGTCGTGGACGGGCACGCCCCACTCTTCATCGTGGTAGGCGACATAGTCCGGCTTGCTGAGGTCGACCCAGGGACAGCGTGGACGATCATTCATGGCTTCTTTACCTTGCGCGAAAGTGGCAAATCCTTGCCAGTTCAAGGATAGTTCCGCAAGCGGTAACGGACCGTCGGTTTTGTCAACGCGGCGTCATGTCGCGGAGATAGCGTTGGATGGCCCGAGCGGGCCGCGTGCTCACTAAGTGTTTCCCTAGAGGAGATCGAACGGTGAACGACCAGCAGATCCACCCATTGATCCTGAAACTGGATGTCGGCGGCATTCCGCTGGATTGGGTGCACTGGGAGTATGCCGCGACGCTTTATTGCAACGAAAAGGTCGCCTGGGAAGGTGGTGCCGAGCGCATCCGCATTCGTGGCGGCACCAACCGTGAAACAGGGCGCCGGTCGTTCCTGGAACTGGACACGATCATTGCCGTCAATGACAGTCGCGGTGGCCGATTGATGTCGCTGGTGCCGCCGCTGACCAATCGGGCGTTGTTTCAGCGCGACGGTCATATCTGCATGTACTGCGGTCTGCGGTTCCGCCATTCCGAGCTCACCCGGGACCATGTGGTTCCGACCTCGCGCGGCGGCCCGGATGACTGGACCAACTGCGTCACCGCCTGCGGCTCCTGCAACCGGCACAAGAGCAACCGTACCCCGGAGGAGGCCGGACGCCCGTTGCTGGCGATCCCCTACGCGCCGAATCGAGCGGAATATCTCATCCTGTCGAATCGACGCATTCTCGGGGATCAGCAGGCGTTTCTGGAGCAGTTCGTCACCAAGCGCAATCGCGGGCAGCTCGTCGCCGCGTAACCCGGCCGTGTTTATGCGGATGGCTGGACCGCCTGCACCAGCACCCAGG
Source organism: Abyssibacter sp. (assembly GCA_023146115.1). Classification (GTDB taxonomy): domain Bacteria; phylum Pseudomonadota; class Gammaproteobacteria; order Nevskiales; family OUC007; genus Abyssibacter. The sequence continues at coordinate 12,999 of JAGLCS010000015.1, forward strand.
GTTTGACCACCACTGCCCAGACGCTGGCATCCGTCTCCACCCAGGCGAGCGCCTGCTCGTCGCTCACCGGCCCGAACTGCTGCTCGGCGATCAAGGTTTCGATCACGGCCTTGTCGTCAGTCGCGATGCGGGCAGCAACGTCGACCAGATCCACGCCCGGTGCGACGGCAAAGGCTTGACCGGTGGCGAAAAAACGTTGCAGTTCTGTCCAGGGCATTTTTGCCGTCTGGGTGGCCAGTTCGGCCTGCATGTCTTCGAATGTCATCGTTGGTCCAGTCCGGGGCGCAATGCGCGTTCGCCTTGTTGCAGCACATCCAGCAGTTCGCGGGCGAGCAGTCGCGCCGCGATTCGATTCTGTAGCGAATCCGGTGCCGCCAGGCCCACGCGCTGCAACAACTGCCGCACCTGCGCGCTGGGTGCGCCCGTGCGCCAGGCCTTGGCGGCCAACGTCACCGGGTGATGTGCGGCCTGCAAGGCTTTGAGTTGCGAGAGCGCGACGGCCAGCACCTCCTCGTCGTTGGTCCAGTCGGTTGGCAGGGGGAAATACGGCAGCAGGCCACCCGCCCGAGCCGGGTCCAGCCAGCTGGCCAGTGCCTCCGGCGTGTTCTGCCGGTGCGCGGGCGGGATGACGTAGTCGGCCTCGATTTTTCCGGCCGATTTGGCCCGCGCCAGCAGCTTGGCCTGGAAGCGCGAATCGGTCACGTTGAGCAGGCGGGCGATCACATCGCGATCCGTTGCGCCACGCAGGTCGGCGACACCGTATTCCGTGATCAGGATGTCGCGCAGATGGCGCGGGATGGTCGTATGCGGGTACTCCCACACGATGTTCGATTCGGCATTCTTGCCCTCGCCCCGCACCGCCTTGACGAGCAGGATGGAGCGGCCACCGTCCAGCGCATGGGCCTGGGCGACGAAGTTGTACTGGCCGCCAACGCCGGACAGCACGCGGTGATTGTCCAGCGCGTCGGAGACGACGGCGCCGGTGAGGGTGCATTTGAGCCCGGTGTTAATGAACCGGGCGTCCGTGCGCTGTAGGCGATCCAGTTCTTCGGACCCATAAAGCTGATTGATCCGCCCGACAGAGGTCATGTGGAACTGACGGCGTTCGTCTAGCGGCATGCTGGCCAGACGGTCGTAAAAGCAGCGTGGCCCGAGGAAAAAACCGCCGTGGAGCCGCTGCGCCTGTTCGTCGTCGCTAATGGCTTCGCCAGCGTTGATGGCGCGCTGGCGGTTAATGTCATCGACAACGCAACGCTTCAGCACACCCGCGTCGTACAGGGCCAGGAAGCCATCGACGAACATCTCGGTGGCGCCGTACAGGCCGATCTCGAAGGGCTCGGTCCCGCCGATCTGGTTCGCCACTGCGGCGGGGACCCCGACCAGCTCGCGCCAGGCGGCGTTGCGTTGATGACGCATACCGAGTGCGTGGGCCACCGTGTCGCCCAACGCGCCGATGCCGAGTTGAATCGTGCCGCCGTCCGGAACCAGCGTGCTCGCGTGCAGACCGATGGCGTGATCGGCCAGGGTAACCGGCTGTTTGGGCACTGCGAACAGGCTTTGCCGCGGGGTCGGGCGGCGGATCAGAACATCGAATTCGGCATGCGACTGCTCGCTGTCGCCCGGCATGTAGGGCAGTTCGTCATGCAGCTCGCCGACCACCGCGATGGGCCAGCGCGCCCGGGCCGCCGGCACCACATCCAGGCTGACATCCGGGTTGCAGCTCAGGCTCACGCGCTCGGCGGCCGGGTCGGGGTGTGGCGCCACCAGCTGGGCGAACACATTGGCACCGGCATCCAGCATGTCGCGGGCGACGAAGGTGTAGTTGGTGCTGATGTAGTTCTGTTGCGCGTTGGCGTTGGTCAGCTGCGAGCCGGCCTGAAAGAAGAACTCGCGCACGGTGACGTTGCCAGGTAGTGCGCCGCGGTCGCGGTCCAGCAGGTAGTCCAGGTCTTCGCAGCCGCCCATCACCCGATCGAACATGGGGTTGACGAATTGGCCGGCCAGGCCGGACACCCGGGGACGATTGAGCGACAACGCGGTGAAGATGACCAGGTTGTAGTCAGGGTCGCGCTTGGCTCGAGCGTATAGCGCGTTGATAAAGCCCACCGGTTTCCCAAGCCCGAGCGGTACGCCGAGGACGATTTGCTTGCCGACCTTGTCGACCACGGTATCGATGGCCGTGTTGAAGCTCTGGGTCAGGGTTGTCATGCGGGGTCAATGGACTGGGCGAATCAGCAGGCATGATAGTCAGTCGTGCGCCGCGCTGCGGGGCCACGGTATTCTTGCGAACGGCTTTTTATGGGGATCAGGGTGAGCGGACATAACGTAGTGGCGCGATTGGCATTCTTGGTTTGCCTGCTGATCCCGGGGGGGCTTAATGCCGCCGGCGTGGTCACCGAATGCACGCAGACTGCGTTGGTCGCTGCACTGGAAGGTGGGGGCGACGTCAGCTTTGATTGCGGCGGGAATGAAATCGAACTCTCCACGGAGCTCGATCTCGCCGAGACCGAGGTGTCGATCGATGGGGCAACGGATCAAGGTCCGCTGCGTCTTGTGGCGGCGCCCGGGACGGCCACGCGGCTTATCCGTATTCGTAATTCTGCCACCGTGTCACTACGCAACTTGGCCCTTGTGGGCGGAAGTGCAGACGAAGAAGGGGGAGCGATCCGGAACTTCGGGACGCTGACCCTGCAAGCGGTCGCCATCCGCGACAGTGTCGCGGGATCGCTCGGCGGCGGCATTGCCAATTTCGGCGTGCTGTCGGCCACCGATATCAGTCTGATCGGTAACCGCGCCGGGTCGGTGGGTGGCGGGCTCTACAACAGCGGCGTGGCCGAGCTCGCGCGCGCCACGGTGGCGGACAATGCCTCCGAGGGGGTTGGTGGCGCCATTGCCAATATCGGTCGCCTCGCGCTGGTGAACGCGACCGTTACGGGAAACCAGACGGCTGCGATCGGTGCCATCTTCATCAATCGGGAATCCAGTGCCGGCTCGCAACTGTCCCACGTCACCCTTGTCAACAATCGGCTGAGCGACGAGACCGCAGCCGGAACCGCCGGTCTGTTTGTCGACGCGGAGGGTTCTCTCGCGATACGGAATACCGTTATCACGGGCAACGGTGCGGGTGACCAGTGCTTTCTGCCGGGGGCAATCACTCAGGTCGTCACGAGTTATTCCTCGGATGAATCCTGTGGAGGATTCGAGGTGGCCGCAGCCGAGGCGCTGGGGTTGGTGGCAGCCGAAACCCGGCTCTCCGAGAGCGGCTTCAGCCACATCGTATACACGCCGGCGCTTCCCACCGTCCTGCTGGATGCCGGGGATGATGCCGTCTGCGGCGAAGCGCTGGTCGCCGCAGTCGACCAGTTGGGGCAGGCTCGACCATCGTCGGAAGCCTGCGACGTCGGCGCCATCGAACTGGATGTCTCCCGGCCGGTCGTCGATCTCAATGGCGATGCTGCCGGCAAGAATGCCAGCGCGGCATACGCGGAAGGGGCCGGTGAACAGACCTTGGTGCCGGATGCCGTTGTCACGGGAGGTGACTTGGCATTGGTGCAGGCGCTGCGGGTTCAGCTCGACGTGGTCCAGGATGCTGCGGCCGAATCGCTGGCTGTCGACGTTGGCGCAACGGGACTCACGGCAAATTACGACGGCACCGCAGGCCGGCTGGACATCACCGGTGATGCCGCTCCGGAGGACTACACCGCTGTGCTGACCAGTCTGAGCTACCAGTACACTGGCGAGATTCTCGGCGATCCTGACCGCCTCATCAGCGTGCAGGCCTTCGGAGAGACGCTTGATTCCTCCGTCAGCACCATCGCATTCCGGCTGGAACCGATCAACGACGACCCGATCGCGTCGGACGACGCCTTCGCGACCCCGGCGGACCAGGTGTTGACCGTGGCCGAACCCGGCCTGCTGAGCAATGACAGCGACGCGGATGCGCAAACGCTTACCGCCTCGGCGCCAGCGGTGTCGGAGGGCGGTGCGGCGGTCGTGGTCGGTAGTGACGGCCGCTTGTCCTTTGACCCAACCTCGGTTTATGCCGGACTCGCGGACGGTGTTGTCGCGGAAGACGGGTTCGACTACTTCGTCTCAGACGGTGCCGGCGGCAGCGACCAGGGCCGGGTGGTGATCACGGTGACCGGCGTCAACGATCCGCCTGTCGCGACCGATGATCGCTTTGTGCTCACCGAGGACGGCGTGGTGACCAGTCCTGCACCCGGAGTGCTCGCCAATGACATCGACCCGGATAGCGGCGACAGTCTCACCGTTGTCCGTGTCGATGAGACGACCAGTTCCGGGCTTGCCGTTAGCGTCGCCACGGATGGCGCAGTCGTCTTCGATCCGAGTGGCTCGGCACAAGTCCAGGGCTTGCGCCAAGGTCAGGTGCAACTCGAAACCGTGGCCTACACCGTCGCGGACAACGCCGGATTGCAGGCCACCGGGCAGCTTCGCTTCGACATCCAGGGTCGCAACGACGCACCGGTGGCCGTCGCGCTGGGCCAGGAGCGTCTGTTCGTCGATGAGGCGGCCAGCCTGTCGATCGCCGCGGCGTTCACCGATGCCGATGCCGGCGATGTGCTGACCTACACCGCGCCCGGCCTGCCAAGCTCCTTGGCGCTGGGTACGACCAGCGGGGTGATCAGTGGCACGCCGACCGAAAGTGACGTCGGGCGCTATGCGCTCAACGTGTCGGCATTCGACGAGGCCGGAGACTCGGCGACATCACAGCTCGTGCTCGTGATCGAGCGTGTTGGCAACGATGCGCCGCTGATCGTCGCGCCGGTGGAGGATCTGAGCCTCGACGAAGGGGAGGAATGGACGCTGGTGCTCAGCGAGATCTTCGAAGATCCGGACGGTGATGCGCTGACCTATGCGGCCACCGGGCTGCCGGCTGGTCTCACGCTCACCGGTGACAGCATCGCCGGTGCTGCGGAACTGGGAACGGCCGGATCCTACAACGTAGTACTGACGGCGACGGATCCGTTCGATGAGGGCACGGATACGGCGTTCAGCCTGACCATCACCGAGCCGGAGCGCGATCTTGCGGTGACAGTCCAGGCAGAGCGCGCCGTGGCCGCGCCGGAGGTGCCGTTCCAGTGGAGCGCCACCGTGTCGAATCCTGGCGGCAGCCTGGCCGGTGGCACGCTGACGCTGCGTATCAGCGGCGCCGGGCTGTCGGTTCCGGTTCCGGACGGCTGCACTCGAAGCGTTGCGGTTTCGGTGGTAACGCTGGACTGCGTTCTCGAAACCTTGGCGGCTGGCGATCAGCAGACGGTGGCCATTGAGTCGGAGGCGGATCGCGCCGGCGGCGTCTGGTTGCAGGCCAGCGTGGGCGAGCCCGCCACCGATGTGAATCCGGATGACAATGTCGCCTCGATCGGGGTGGTCGTCACCGACCTGCTGGCCGAAATTCCTGGCGCAGAGTTCGAGGTTGTCGACGGCACGCGGCTTGCCGTGCTGGATGCCGATGGCGACGGGGCGCTGGATATCGCCGTGGGCACCGGCGCAGGCCGCGCCACCCGCCTGTTTGTGCAGACCGCTGACAAGGCCTTCGCAGCCGCCGGCAGCCTGGGCGACGTCGGTGACGTGCGCGCCTTGCTGGCCGGCAACTTCGACGGCCAGGCGGGCGAAGATATTGTTGTCGTCAATGCTAGTGGCGGCCATGCGCTATATGGCAACACGGGCAATGGCGCGTTTGCCCTGGCACCGAACGATCTGGGTGACGGTCCGGCCCTGGATGCGCTGGCCACCGACCTGGACGAAGACGGTGTGGCCGACATCGTGATTCTCGAGTCGGATGCCGTGCCGCGCGTCTACTTCTCCGAGGGTGGTGACGGCTTCTTCACGGCGACGCTGGAGCCGGCCGAGGCGTTGTCACTGGGACTTGCGGATATCGACGGGGATGGTCGGCCGGAGCCGGTGTTCGGCGTGGCAGAGGGCGATGTCTTTCAGCCCACCATCGGTCGACGCAGTTTTGGTGCTCGCCTGTCCTTGCCGACCGCGGGGGTGACCCACTGGTTGGGCGCCGATTTCGACGGCGATGAGGATGGCGATCTGCTTGCCGCCCGGCCGGAGATGGCGATGGGTTCGCCCAGGGCACCTGAACTGCGCCTGTTGCGCAGCCAGCCGCGGAACGTCGTCGAGCAGGACGCACGGGTTGATCTGGGTTTGACCCGCCGTCTCGCGGCGGCCGACCTGGATGCAGACGGCGACATGGATGCAGTGAACGCCAGCCCGAACGGTGTCGTGCAGCTATACCGCAACGATGGCAACGGCCGGCTGCTGGTCCACAGCATGGCGATCGAAGCCGATGCCATCGATCTGGTGTTGGCTGACATGGATCGGGACGGCGACAGCGATCTGGTGCTGCTCACCGACGCCGGTGTCGTGCAGGTTTGGTTCAATCAGGGCGGGCTCGAATTCTCCGATACGGTCGGCTCGCCAGACCGGCTGCACTCCGATGACAGCAGTGGTTCGTTCGGGCTCTGGGCGCTCTGGGCGCTGCTGGCGGCCGGTGTCCTGCGTGTCCGCAGGGCCGGGCGCGTCAGTCGATCAGCGAGACCGTAAGCCGGCAAAGGCAGGTGGGCTTGCCGGCCTCGTTGCGCAGGGTGATCTGCCAGACGTGGATTCGGCGGCCTTCATGGGCCAGCACCGCCTCGCCCGTGACCAGCGTGCCCTTGGGGGCGGGGCGAACGTGGTTGGCATTCACTTCCAGCCCGACCGCGCGCTTACCGGTTTCGGCAGCGACAAGCGCCGAGCCTATGGAACCCAAGGTTTCCGCCAGCACCACGCTGGCCCCGCCATGCAGAATTCCGTAGGGCTGCACGTTCTTATCGGAGACCGGCATCGTCCCGACAATCCGCCCGCGCTCGGCTTCGGTGACCTCCACCCCGAGCAGTTCGTTAATGGTTCCAACCGAGGTTTTCCGCAGGGCATCGAGCGAGTAGTCTGGCGCGTCCATCGTGAGGGGTGCTCCATTCGGGGCAATAGGGGAGAACGGAATGATTGCATTGTTGATCGGGCTCGTCGTGTTTCTCGGCGTGCATCTCGTGCCCACCCGCCCGGCATTGCGTGGTGGCTTGCAAGACCGGCTGGGGCAGGGCGGCTATAAGGGGCTGTTCTCGATCGTCGCCGCAATTGGCCTCGTGCTCATCATTTGGGGCAAGGCCGAGGCCCCCTTCATCGCCATCTGGAATCCGCCTGTCTGGACGCGCCATGTTCCCCTGGCGCTCATGCCTATCGCGCTGATCCTCCTGGTTGCGGCGTACGTACCGAACAATCTGCGTCGGGTGGTCAAGCATCCGATGCTGGCGGCGGTGAAGCTGTGGGCGCTGGTGCATTTGCTCGCCAACGGTGATCTCGCGTCGATGCTGCTGTTCGCGGCGTTTCTGGCCTTCGCCGTGGTCGACGTGATCTCCGCAAAAAAACGCGCCACCGCGCCGGTTCGCCCGCGGGTGAATCCGATGCTGGATGTGCTCACCGTGATCATCGGCCTCGTGGCCTATATGGGCCTGATGCATGCACACGGGCATTTGTTTGGCGTGCCGGTGATCGCCTAGCGCTTCGGCGTTTCCCCTACCGCGGCGCTGGTGCGCCGGTTTCTCCCTAGTCCATCCCTACGGCCCGTAGCGGGGCCGGGATGCGCTGCGGTCGATGAATTGACAAGTGTATATACAACTGTATATTCGCGGTCATGAATTCAGCTGCCGCTCTTCCGAAACCCGCTTGGCCGCAACGGCTGGCCCGCGCGTTCGCATTTCCGCGGACGACACGGGATTACACCTCGCTGGTGGCACCGCGGCTGACCAAGGCGGATCGGGCCGGGGCGCGGTTTACCGCGCGGGTGATCGACGCGACCACCGAGGCGACTGGCACACGCTCCCTGACCCTGCGGCCAGGCCGCGGTTGGCGCGGTCACCGTGCCGGGCAATTCGTCACCCTGTACGTGAACATCGACGGCGTCTGGCGGCCGCGTTGTTACTCCATCAGCTCCGATGACCGAGTTCAGAAGACCATTCGCCTGACGGTGCACGCAGCATCGGATGCCGGTGTCTCGCGGTATCTGGTCGATACCTTGGCCGCGGGTGCGTGGGTGCAGATCAGCCCGGCGGCGGGCGATTTCGTGTTGAACGACATCGCCGCCCCCCGGCTGTTCCTGAGCGCGGGCAGCGGGGTCACGCCGATCATGGGCATGCTCGCTTCCGGTGCTGCAGACAGCGGCGAGATTTGCCATCTGCACTATGCACGTCATCGCGATGACGTCATCTTCGCCGACGCGCTACGGGCGATGGCCGCGGCCCGGCCCGGCTATCATTACTGTGAGCAGCTCACCGGAGACGGTGCCGCTCACCTCGACCGCCACACGCTCGATCGGTTATGTCCGGACTGGCGGGATCGCGAGACCTGGCTGTGCGGCCCTGAGCGCATGCTAGGCACCGCCGAAGCGCTTTGGACCGAGGCCGGCGTACGTGACCGCCTGCATATCGAGCGGTTTTCTCTGCCAATGGTGGATGATTCCGCTGTCGGTGGTGGTGAGGTCGAGTTCGTTGCCAGCGGACGCAGCGCCGTGGCCCGGCCGGGTGCGGCGCTGTTACAGGTTGCCGAGCAGGCCGGTCTGAATCCCGCCTACGGATGCCGGATGGGCATCTGCCACAGCTGCGATTGCCAGCTACGCTCTGGTGCCGTGCGTGATCTGCGCACGGGCAAGCTGACCCAAACGCCCGGCGTTCTGATCCAGCCCTGTGTGAACGCAGCGGTTGGCCCCGTTTCCCTGGACCTCTAGGCCATCGATGATTCCCTCACATCTCACTGAAGCGGACCTGCATGCGATTGGCGAGCGACTGGACGCCATCGGGGCACGGGAGCGGGCTTCGCTGGGGCAGGCGGATCGCGCCTACATCCTGCGCCTGATTCGGGCGCAGAAACTGCTCGCAATCGGCGGTCGACTGGGGATTTTTGCGTCGCTGGCCTGGTTGCCGGCCGCGCTGGGCAGCTGGCCGATGTTCTGGGTCGTGCTGTGTCTGGGCGTCGGCGCTCTGGCGCTGGCGAAAATCCTGGAGAACATGGAGATCGGCCACAACGTCATCCACGGTCAGTGGGACTGGATGAACGACCCGGCAATCCACTCTTCCACCTGGGAGTGGGACCACGCCTGCCCGGCGCGACAATGGAAGCACACGCATAATGTGGTGCACCACACTTGGACCAACGTGCTGGGCATGGATCGCGACATCGGCTACGGCATGATGCGCGTGACCGAACGCCAGCGCTGGCATCCGTTCTATCTCTTCCAGCCGCTCTGGCTTGTGGTGATGGCCGTTTATTTCGACTGGTTCATCGCCCTGCACGACCTCGAGATCCCTCGGGTGCTCAAGGGCCAGCGCAACAAGGCCGAAGCCCGAGCCATTCTGCGTGAGGCAGGCGCCAAGACCGGGCGTCAGGCGCTGAAGGATTTCGTGCTGTGGCCGTTGCTGGCCGGGCCGTTCTTCCTGATCGTGCTCGCTGCGAATTTCGCGGCCAACGTGTTGCGCAACATCTGGACCTTCGCGGTGATTTTCTGCGGGCATTTTCCCGAAGGCGTGTCGCATTTCAGCAAGTCCATTGTTGCCGGCGAGTCACGCGGGGCCTGGTATGTGCGTCAGATGCTCGGGTCTTGCAACATTCGTGGCGGCCGCCTGATGCACCTGCTCACCGGCAACCTGTCGCATCAGATCGAGCATCATCTGTTTCCCGATCTGCCCAGCAATCACTACGTGCGCGTTGCGCCGGAGGTGCGCGCGCTTTGCGAGCAGTATGGACTGGCGTACAACAGTCGCCCGTTCATTCGCCAGTTTGGCAGTGTCCTTTGGAAGCTGCTGCGGCTGACATTTCCCAGTGGCAAGCGACCGCGCCGGCGGGCTGTCGCCGCCGGCTAGGCTGCCGCTGGCGCGTCCTTCGGCCGCTGCGACGTTTCGACCGGGGCCCGGTCTAGCCGCTACAATCCGCGGCCCTTTATCCAGCAGTTCCGATCATGTCCGGCAGTCCTGCCAATCTGCGCGCAGAAGCCGAGCGCCGACGCACGTTCGCCATCATCTCGCATCCCGATGCGGGCAAGACCACCGTCACTGAAAAGCTGCTGCTGTTCGGCGGTGCCATTCAGCTGGCCGGAACGGTCAAGGGGCGCAAGGCCGCGCGGCATGCGACCTCCGACTGGATGAAGATGGAGCAGGAACGCGGCATTTCCATCACCACCTCCGTCATGCAGTTTCCGTATCGTGATTGCATGATGAATCTGCTGGACACGCCGGGGCATGAAGACTTCTCGGAGGACACCTATCGCACCTTGACGGCGGTGGACTCGGCACTGATGGTCATCGACTC
>JAGLCS010000150.1 GCA_023146115.1 Abyssibacter sp.
CGGGGACTCCACGCCGGACGCCGAAGCGCGGCCAACCGAACCCCGGCCGACCGAGTACCGATTCATCGCCGAGTTCGATCCGCGGGCGGTGCAAATGTTGTTGCGCGACGCGGGGTTCGCACCCTGGCCACCGCGACGCCCGCTAACCCTGGTTTGGCTGACCCTGGACCGCGGCGAGATCGTCAGTGGCGAGGCGCGCGAGCAAATCCAGGCATTTGTTTCCGAAGCTGCGCGCATGGGCCTGCCGGTCGTCTTCCCCAGCATGGATCTGGCCGACCAGCAGGCGATCCAGGCGGCCGACATCCAGGGCCTGTTCACGGACCAGATCATGCAGGCCTCCGGCCGCTACGACCCCGCCAAGGTACTGGTGGGGCGCATCGAGCGCGGCGGCAGCCTGTGGTCGGCGCGCTGGGCATTGCTGGACAGCGGCCGCCAGTACAGGAGCTGGCAGGAGACGGATTCGTCACTGGACGCCCTGCTGGCGACGGGTGCGCAGACGCTGGGCCAGCGCCTGTTGGCGCAATACGGCATCGGTGGCGGCACCGTGGAGGGTGCCGACAATCGCGTGGAACTGGCTGTCACCGGCGTCCGCTCGGTCGACGATTACGGCCGGGTGCTGAATTTTCTGACCGACTTGCCGCCAGTGTCGGGCGTGGCGCTGGTCCAGGCCGGTTCGGGCCGTCTCGTCTACCGCCTTCACACGACGGCGTCGCGCGAACAGTTGCGCCAGTCGATCGAACTCGGCCGCGTTTTGGTGGCCGATGACTATGCGACGCCGACCGATCTTCTCGGCCCCGGCGGACCGATGAACTACAGCCTGAACCGATGACGTCCCGGGCACGCATGACGGTGGGTATCGCCGCGCTGGCGGGTTTGCTGGTCGGCGTCTGGCTGCTCAGCCCGATCCTGACGCCTTTCGTCTTCGCGGCCGGACTCGCCTATCTCGGTGATCCGCTGGTCGACCGGCTGGAGGCGATGCGCATCCCGCGGACGGCCGGCGTGGCGATGGTGTTCGCCTCGCTGACACTGGTCGCCGTGATACTCGGATTGCTGCTGGTGCCGATGTTGCAGGATCAGGTCGTCACCGTGAGCCGGCGCGTGCCGGATCTGCTCGACGCCATTCAGAACCGCTGGCTCCCCGCGGTCGGAATCAGCTTGCCGGAAGGATTCCGGCTCGACATCAGCGGTCTGCGCCAGTTTGCCACCGAACACTGGAGCCAGGCTGGCGGGTTGGCAGCCGGGCTATGGGGCTCGTTGTCCAAATCCGGGGGCGCGGTGGTCGCGGTCGTCGGGAACCTCGCGTTGATTCCGGTCGTCACCTTCTACCTGCTGCGGGATTGGGATCGTCTGATCGCACGCATCGCCGAGCTAATCCCGCGCCGCTGGATGCCGACTGTCCGCGAGCTGGCGCTGGAAACCGATGACGTGCTGTCGGCCTTTATCCGCGGGCAGTTGCTGGTGATGGTCTGTCTGGCGCTGGTGTACGTCATCGGCTTGTGGATTGTCGGACTCGATCTGGCGTTGCTGATCGGCCTGATCGCCGGACTGGTCAGCTTCGTGCCCTACCTCGGATTCATCGTCGGTGTGTTGCTTGCCGTGCTGGCGTCATTGATCGAGTCGGCTGAATGGCTGCCGCTGGTGGGCGTGGCGGTGGTGTTCGGCTTCGGTCAGTTGCTTGAATCCACCGTGCTGACGCCTCTGCTGGTGGGTGATCGCATCGGCCTGCATCCGGTCGCGGTGATCTTCGCCGTCCTCGCGGGCGGCCAGCTGTTCGGCTTTGTCGGCGTGTTGCTGGCTTTGCCGGCGGCGGCCGCGATCGCCGTTCTGGTGCGGTTCGCCACACGGCAATGGCTGGCCAGCGGCGTTTATCGCGGGGATACGTGAATACCCCCCAGCTTCCGCTGGGTCTGCAACTCGCCGAATCCACCGAGTTCGCCAGCTTTGTTCCTGGAGCCAATGCCGCGGTGCTTGATGCCCTCGCTCACGGCGCCGACGCGCTGGTGCTGATCGGATCAGCGGGCAGCGGAAAGACGCATTTGCTGCAGGCGGCCAGCCGCCAGCCGGGTCGCTGCGCCTGGCTGCCATTGCGCCAGCTCATCGACCACGGCCCCGAGATTCTCGATGCCTTCGGCAGTCTGGATTTTGTCGGGCTGGATGATGTCGACGCCGTGGCGGGCGAGGCAGCCTGGGAACTGGCGCTGTTGCGCCTGATCGATCAGGCCCGCACCGGGTCCGGCCGCTGGGTGGCGAGCCTGTCCCGGCATCCGGACGCCGCCGGTTTCGTCACGCCGGATCTGCGTTCACGGCTGCGCTGGGCGGCCTTGCACCGGCTGGAACTGCTGGACGAGAGCGCTCTGGGCATGTTGTTCGAACAACGCCTGGCGGCCCGTGGCCTGCGCTGTCCCGAGTCGGTGACCCGCTACGTGCTGCGCCGCGTGTCGCGTTCGGCGGCGGCGGTCATCACGCTGGTCGAGGCGATCGACCGCGCCAGCCTGGCGGCGCAGCGCGAGGTTACGATTCCTCTGGTGCGGGAGCTGCTGGAACCGCGTTAATTCCAGTCTGCTCGCGGTTGTACAGCCGCGGGTAGAGCACGCAGCCCAGGAACAGCCCGACGGTGGAGAGCAGGTGCAGCATCGCCGGGGTTCGGCCCACCGATGTTGCGAACACTTCCATCAGTCCCAGCGCCATGTAGGCCAGCGATAGCAGGCTGCACCAGGCATAGGTGTACTTACGCCGCTTCCACAGGCCTGGCCCGGCGAGCGCCAGCGGCAGGCACAGCACGATGGCAATGCCCCAGCCATAGGGCATGGTCGAGCGCCAGCCAAACCACAGCAGCAAGGTCATCATCGTGGTGGCCCAGCCCAGTAGCGCCAGGGCGCGAGCCATCGGGCTCCAGCGCCTCATCGGGCGAGCCGGCGGGCGATGTCTGCCACCCGCTTGCCCTGTGCGCGGCACAGCTCGATCTCGATGTCATCCAGCGCCCGCTCGCCCTGCGGGCCGGCGACATGCGAGGCGCCATAGGGTGTTCCGCCTGCCGTGGTCTTGATCAGTCCCGGCTCCTGATAGGGCAGGCCACAGAGCAGCATGCCGTGGTGTAGCAGCGGCAGCATCATCGAAAGCAGCGTGGTTTCCTGTCCCCCATGCAAGGAGCTGGTGGAGGTGAAGACGCCGGCCGGTTTGCCGGCCAGCGTGCCTGACAGCCAGTCGCCGGACGTGGCGTCCAGAAAGTACTTCAGTGGCGCGGCCATGTTGCCGAAGCGCGTCGGCGAGCCGAGTAGCAGGCCATCGCAGTCCGCCAGATCGGCTCGTTCGACAAAGGGCGCTCCCGTCGGCGGGACATCCTCGGCGGAGGCGTCGAAATCGGGTGACACTTCCGGCACCGTGCGCAGCCAAGCTTCGCAATCGGTGACAGCCTCCACGCCACGTGCGGCGTGCTTGGCCATGTTCGCCGTAGCGCCATGGCGGGAGTAGTACAGAACGAGAATGCGTGTGCTCATGGCGTAGGCAGGCTGCGGCAGGTCGCGTGGGTGCGGCAGAATACCCGCCCATGCGGGCAACTCAAATTCATCAGCGGTCTGTCCATCGGCGATATGCAGCGATGCTGCCGGTCGTGGTGGCGGCTGCCTGGCTCGGTGGTTGCGCCGCGTCGGGTACACCGGCGGCGAGCGCGCAGATGGCGCCGGTTCTTCCCACCGTGGTGCCCGTGCAGCCGGTACAGGTGGGCGCCGCCTTGTCCTCAGCGCAGCGGGCCGTCCGCGAGGCAGAGGCTCGGAATGCCGATGTGGACGATGCGCGGTCGCTGCTTGAGCGTGGCGAGGCGGCCATGCGGTTGGGTCAGGTTCTGCGGGCGAATCGTCTGGCCCGGGCGGCGCAGGCGCAGGCCGAAGCCGCCTTGAACCTGTGTTTCATTGCTCTGGCACGCGCGGAACGCGAGGCGGTTGGCGTGCGTACCATCCTTGGCGAGGCGCAGGCCGGAGAGCTGCGCCAAGCCGACGCCGCCCTGGCCAATGGCGAGGGGCGACGAGCCTACGACCTGCTCGCCTATCTGAATCAATCCGCGCGCCTGGCGCAGATTGTCTACCGCGTCACTCGCGGCGACACCTTGTGGGGCATCGCTGCCCGGCCCGAGATCTATGACAACGGGTTTCTGTGGCCACTGATCTACCGCGCGAACAGCGACCGGCTGTCCAGCCCATCGGCGCTGCGGACCGGCATGGATCTGGATATTCCGAAGCATCCGACCGTCGATGCCACCTACGAGGCCCTGCGCGAATCGGGCGGCTTGCGGGCCGGCGAGGTGCGGGTGGGGCCGATCCGTGCGCAGGAATGAACAATCGACGCGGTCTTGGTGGTGTGCATAGATCAGGGTTGCCCTAGCGCTGGTACCAGCGACTGGAGAGGGCTTCCAGCACGCGTTCCGGATACCAGGTCTTGCCGAGGCTGCCGTTGTACCGGGCCAGCGCGCGGGTCAGGTCGCCGTTTTCCCGATCCAGGTAGTGCTTGAGGATGGCGCAGCCGTAGCGCAGGTTGGTTTCCACCTGAAACAGGTTGTCGTTGGGGCGGCCGATCTCGTCCAGCCAGAAAGGCATGATCTGCATCAGTCCCAGCGCCCCGGCATGGGAGATCGCGAACTTGTCGAAGCGGCTTTCGATGTCGATGACGGCCAGCACCAGTTCCGGTGGAAGCTCTGCACGGAGGGCTTCACGATGGGCGACCCGCAATATGTCCAGACCGTCGTCGTAGGCGGCGTTGTAGGCGGTTAGCCGCGTGGACATGTCCAGCAGCCAGACCTCGGCATCGAAGGGATGCTCGAAACTGTCGGCTTCGGATACTGCATCCATCAGCGCGGCGCGCACGCCGGGGTCCGGTTCGAGGACCTGCGCCTGGGCGGCGCCGCCAGCCAGCGCAGCGGCCAGCAGACCGCTAGTCGCTAATCGCGGCCAGCACGGCATCGATGGTATTCGCGATCTCGGTGGCGTCGGCCGCATCGCGGGCCTTGTACTCCAGTACATCCCGATCCAGGCCGCGATCGCCGACGACTATGCGGTGCGGAATGCCGATCAGTTCCTGATCGGCGAACATGACGCCGGGCCGCAGGTTGCGATCGTCGAGCACGACGTTAATGCCGCGCTCCAGCAGGGCTTCGTAGAGTTCGGTTGCGCGGTGGATCGGCCGGTCGCTCTTCTTGCCGCCAATCGGCGCGATGACCACCGAAAATGGCGCGATGGATGCGGGCCAGACGATGCCCTTGTCGTCGGCGCATTGCTCGATGCAGGCGGCGACGATGCGCGAGACGCCGATGCCGTAGCAGCCCATTTCCGGGTGCACTTCACGACCGTCGGCATCGAGCACGGTCACGTTCATCGCCTCGGTGTACTTGCGGCCGAGCTGGAAGATATGGCCGACCTCTATGCCTCGCACGAGCTGCACCGGGCCTTCACCGGTGGGGCTGGGGTCACCGTCGCGAATGGTGCGCAGGTCGGCAACCTCCGGCTCCGGCAGGTCGCGGCCCCAGTTCACATGGATGAGATGCATGCCATCAGCGTTGGCGCCGCAGGCAAAATCCGCCAGCGCGGCAGCAGCATGGTCGACGATCACCGGCAGGCTCAGCCCCACCGGACCCACGGAGCCGAATCCGGCGCCGACGGTGGCGCGTGCGGCAGACTCGTCGATCAGCGTCAGCGGGTCGCGCACCAGAGGATGCTTCGCTGCCTTGATCTCGTTGAGCGTGTGATCGCCACGGATGACCAGGGCCAGGGGCTTGTCGTTGCGACCCATGACCAGCAGGGTTTTGACGCACTGCTTGGGTGATAGTCCGAGATGGTTCGAGACCTGCTCGATCGTCTTGCAATGCGGTGTTTCCACCTGTTGCATGGCCGAGGCGGGGGCAGGGCGTGCTGCCTCGGGCGGCAGGGTGGCAGCAGCCTCGACATTCGCGGCGAACTGGCCATCGCGGGCCACGGCCAGCTCATCCTCGCCGGCGTTCGCGAGCACATGAAATTCTTCGCTGCGTGAGCCGCCGATATCGCCAGAGTCGGCCTGCACCACGCGAAAATCCACGCCGATCCGATCGAAAATGCGCGTGTAGGCCTCGCGCATTGCCAGGTAGGTCGCTTCCAGCGACGGCTGGTCGATGTGGAAGGAATAGGCATCCTTCATCAGGAATTCGCGTGAGCGCATCACCCCGAAACGCGGACGAATCTCGTCGCGAAACTTGGTCTGGATCTGGAAGTAATTGACCGGCAATTGCTTGTAGGATTTCAGGTCCTGACGCACGTGGTGGCAGATCACCTCCTCGTGCGTCGGTCCGTAGCAGAAATCGCGATCATGGCGATCCCGCATCTTCAGCATCTGCGGGCCCATTTTAGACCAGCGGCCGGATTCCTCCCAGAGTTCGGCCGGCTGGATGCTGGGCATTAGCAGCTCCACCGCGCCGGCTCGTTCCATCTCCTCGCGGACGATGGTCTGCACCCGCTGCAGCACGCGTAGGCCCAGCGGCATCCAGGTGAACAGGCCGGAGGACAGGCGACGGATCAGCCCCGCTCGCAGCATCAGCTGATGGCTGATGATCTCCGCGTCGGCCGGGGTCTCTTTACTTGTGGTGATCGGAAATTGTGAGAGGCGCATGGGTCTCGTGGTCTCAGGCGGCAGTCGGCGGCTCGATGGCCGTCAGTTCCCGCTCGATAAAGCCGGAATCGGTGTGGGTCCAGGCTCGTGTCTCCAACACCCCCTTGGTGTTCAAGGACACGATGAGCAGGGGGTGGCGGCTCGCGATATCCAGCACCGCGGCGGGCAAATCCATCGGTTCCGCAGCGGCCGTGGGCTTGGAACAATAAACCGCGAAAACGCCGCCGGTCTGCGCCGCCTGCTGGCAGGCCTGCTCCAGTGCCGGCGCGGACTCCGGGGCGCAGGGCAGCAGACCGGCGGGCACATCGTCACGCAGGGCGATGATGCCGGCGACCGAGCGGTCGGGCGACAGCTGCGCCGTGTGCATCAGGGTGATGGCTGTCGTGCGCGGCAGCAGCAGCACATCATCGGACGTCTGGAGTTCAGGCATGGTGGGGGCAGGCGGGGTCTTGCGGGATCTCGTGAGCCCGGATTGTCCGGGTTTCCGGCGAAAAATGCAGCCAGTGGCTTTCAGGCGCGGCTTCATCGATGAGCAGACGCAAGGTTTCGAAGGCCTGCCAGGCCCCGAGCATGCCGACCAGCGGACCCAGCACCCCGGCGTCTTCGCAGGCTTCTGCGGCGTCGCCGGCCTCGTCAAACAGGCAGCGGTAGCAACCGGCCGCAGGCACATCATGGCGGAACACGCCGAGCTGTCCTTGCAGGCCAATGCCGGCGCCTAGCACCAGGGGCACACGGTGCCGGGCGCAGGCGGCATTGATTGCGAACCGGGTCGGGAAATTGTCCGTGCAATCCAGCACCGCCTGCGCACCTGGCAGCAAGCTGTCGAAGACCTTGTCGCCAAGCCGTGTCGCATGCGGGCGCAGCTCGATGTCCGGGTTGTAGGCGCCGAGCTGTCGTGCCGCGACCTCGGCTTTGCGCTGTCCGAGGTCGGTTTCGCGGTAAAGGAACTGGCGGTGCAGGTTGCTGAAACTGACCGTGTCGTAGTCGACCAGATCAAGCTGGCCGACGCCGGCGCCTGCGAGGTAGGTGGCCGCCGGATTGCCCAGGCCGCCAAGGCCGATGATCACCACACGGCTGTCATGGATCTGCCGCTGTCCGGCCTCGCCGATCACCGGCATGACAATTTGCCGGGCGTAGCGGGCAGCCGCGCTCAAGCCAGGCAGCCGCTGGTGACGCGGGGATGCCCGCCCAGATCGCGCTGGCAGGTCACGTCGCCGAAACCGGCTGCCTCGAACAACGCGCGGACTGCCCCGGCTTGCTGGTAGCCGTGTTCCACCGCCAGCCAGCCATGCGGGTTCAGGTGGTCCGGCGCGCGCTGGATGATGCTGCGCAGATCAGCCAGGCCCTGATCAGCCGCGATGACCGCGCCGGGTGGCTCGTACTTCAACACGTCGGCCGCCAACGCGGGGTCGGCGGCGTCGACGTACGGCGGGTTGCTGACGATGCCGTCGAAATGCATGGCGTCGAGCGCCTGAAACCAGTCACCCGAATACCAGCGCACGCCACTGAGCGCGCAGTCGAGGGCGTTGCGCCGGGCCACATCCAGAGCGGCCTCGGAGACATCCGTGCCAACGATCTGCCAGGTGGGCCGTTCCATGGCCAGCGACAGCGCGATGGCGCCGCTGCCGGTGCCCAGATCGAGCACGCGCTGCGGGCGGCCGTCGCCCAGGGCGAGGGCTTGCTCTACCAGGGTCTCGGTGTCGGGGCGCGGGATGAGTACATCCGGGGTGACCCGCAGCCGCAGTTTCCAGAAGTGAGTCACGCCCGACACATAGGCTTCCGGCTCGCCCCATTCGACGCGTTGCACCCAGTCGCTGAACCGCTGGGCGATGTCATCGGGGGCTGCATCCTCCGCATGCGCCATGAGCCAGCCGGCGGAGCGGCCGGCGGCGTCTTCAAGCAGGCGGCGGGCCTGCATCGCGTTGTTGAGACGGGTTTCCGCCTGTCGCAGCAATGCGCCGTAGCTGCTCATGCGTCGTCGCTAATCGCCGCGAGTTGCTCGGCCTGGTACTCGGCCAGCAGCGGATCGATCACCTGATCCAGCGCGCCTTCCATGATCTCGGCAAGCTTGTACAGGGTGAGATTGATGCGGTGATCGGTGACCCGACCCTGCGGGAAATTGTAGGTGCGGATGCGCTCGGAGCGATCACCGCTGCCGACCTGCGACTTGCGCGACGCGGCCTGCTCCGAAGCCTGCTTGCTCTGTTCGATCTCCAGCAATCGCGATTGCAACAACGCCATCGCCTTGGCGCGGTTCTTGTGCTGTGAGCGCTCATCCTGGCATTCGACCACCATGCCGCTGGGCAGATGGGTGATGCGGATGGCCGAGTCGGTCTTATTCACATGCTGGCCGCCGGCACCGCTGGCGCGGAAGGTGTCGATACGCAACTCGGCGGGGTTGATGTCGGCGGCCTCGACATTGTCGAGCTCCGGCAGCACCGCGACGGTACAGGCCGAGGTGTGGATTCGTCCCTGCGATTCGGTCTCCGGCACGCGCTGCACCCGGTGCGCACCGGATTCGAACTTGAGCCGCGAGTACGCGCCGGCGCCGACCACGCGGCTGATCACCTCCCGGTAGCCGCCATGTTCGCCATGGCTTTGTGCCAGCGGCTCCACGCGCCAGCCGCGGGTTTCCGCGTACTTCTGATACATGCGCAGCAAATCGCCGGCGAAGATGGCGGCTTCATCGCCGCCGGTGCCGGCGCGAATCTCCAGGAACAGGTTGGAGTCGTCATGCGGGTCACGGGGCACGAGAAATCCGTACAACACGCGCTCCAGCTCGGCGCGCCTGCTCGTCACCGACTCGACCTCGTCTTCGGCCATGGCGCGTACATCGGGATCGCTGTCGGCCTGCATCACGTCCAGCTCTTCCAACTCCGATGCCGAGGCGCGCCAAGCGGAAAAGGCGTCCGTGAGCGGGCCCAGGTGGGCGTATTCCTGCGAGAGCCGGCGGAACTTGTCCTGATTCCCGATGACGGTGGGGTCGCTCAGTTCATGGCTGAGGTCTTCGTGGCGCTCGACCAGCTGTTCGAGGCGGCGTTCGAGTTTCGGGTTCATGCGTCGTTGTCCAGATCGAACAGGCGTTTGACCGTGGCCTGCAACGCGGGCTGGTCTTCGGGGGCTGCCTCGCGGATCGCCCGGCTGGGAGCGTGCAGCCAGCGTTGACCCAGACTGTGGGCCAGGCGCGGCAATACCTGAGCCGGATCTTCGCCACGGGCCAACTGCCCGAGCGCGGCGGCTGTCAGTTCGTCGGCTTCGCGATTCAGCTGTTTGCGCAATTGTCCCACGACGGCGCCGGCATCCCGCGTCTGCACCCAATGCATGA
Source organism: Abyssibacter sp. (assembly GCA_023146115.1). GTDB lineage: Bacteria > Pseudomonadota > Gammaproteobacteria > Nevskiales > OUC007 > Abyssibacter. The sequence continues at coordinate 9,953 of JAGLCS010000150.1, forward strand.
ACTGATCGACATGCTGGCGTATCAGGTCCTCGGCCTCTTCTGCGGCGTCACGCCGGGCCTGCTGATTGCGGTCGATAATCGCCTGCAAGTCGTCGACGGCATAAAGATAGACATCGTCCAGGCTGCCGGCGGCGGGTTCGATATCGCGAGGCACGGCGATATCCAGCGCGCAGACCGGGCGCCGGCGACGGCGCTTGAGCGCCTGCTTGAGCGCCGCGCGGGTGACGATCGGGGTCGGTGAACCGGTGCAGCTGATCAGCAGATCGGCATCCGGCAGGTAAGCCTCGAGTTCCGAGAACGGGACCGAGGCGCCGGCATGCCGGTGCGCCAGTTTCTCTGCCCGGGCCGCGGTGCGATTGCAGAACAACAGCCGCCGCAGCCCGCGGGCTTTCAGATGCGCGGCGAACAAGTCGATCATCTCGCCGGCGCCGATCAGCAGCGCGGTCTGCTGGGTCACATCTTCGAAGATCTGCTCGGCCAGCCGCACCCCGGCGAAGGCAAACGACACCGGATTGCGCCCGATGCTGGTCTGCGAGCGCGCGCGCTTGGCGGCTTCATTGGCCTTCTGGAACAGGCGGCGCAGGGTCGGCCCGACCGCCTCGGCCGTTTCGGCATCAGAAAACGCCTGCTTGACCTGGCCGAGAATCTGCGGCTCGCCGAGCACCATCGAGTCCAGGCCGGCGGCCACGCGGAAAACATGCCGGACGGCCTCGGTCTCTTCCAGGCGGTAGCCGTGGCCGCTCAGGGTGTCCAGGTCGATCGCTGATCGGGTGCCGAGCCACTGGGCGAGGCTGTCCATGCTGTGCTGGCCGCTGGTGATCAGCTCCGTGCGATTGCAGGTGGACAACACCACGATTTCTTCCAGGCCCTCAACCTTGCGGGCATCACGCAGCGCGCCGTCCAGCTCGGCTGGCGCGAACGCTGCACGCTCACGCAACTCCAGCGGAGCGGTTGCGTGATTGAGACCGAGGACAAGAAGGGGCATTCGCGGGCGGGGTCGGGGAAGCGCGGAATTGTCCGCGATGCCCTGTGGTCAGTACAAGCGACGCCGTCGCATAACCGGGCCGGATCGCCCGTCCTCACGACCAAGCTGGTGCCGGCCTTCCGGTATGATCATCCGGCCGCGCCAAGGAGCACGATGTTGATACAGCGAATTCTCGTCACGCTGATACCGGTGGCCCTGCTGGCCGGGTGCGTGTCTGCGCCCGAGCCGGGCGATCGTCTGAACGCCTTGTTTGAAGCTGCCGGTGGGCCGGCCGCGCCCCCTGCCGAGCCCTTGCCGCAACGAGCCCAGGCGATGTACCACGTGCTCGCCGGCCAGGTCGCCGGCGACCGGGGTGACCTCGCGCTGGCCGCCGAGGAATACCTGGAAGCCGCCCGCCTGACGGGACAGGCTGACATCGCCAAGGAAGCGACCCGGTATGCGCTGGCGAGCAACAATCGCGCGCTGTCAGTCCAGGCGTCGCAATTGTGGCGCACCGCAGCACCCGACAACGTGCAGGCGCAGGAAGCGGCATTCCGCGTGGCCGTGCGGGCGCGCTCCTACGACACCGCTCTGGACATGGCGAAGGCCTATGTCGCGGCCGAACCGGAACGCAGAGGGGAAGCCTTGCGCGCGGTCGCGGCGACGCTGGTGCGCGACAACGTTGAGGCTGGCCCGTCGCTGGCGATCATGCAGCCGCTGGTCGAGGCCAATGCGGAGAGTGCCGATGCGCACTATGCGCTGGGGCTGGTGGCGATGAATGTCGAGGACTGGGCCGTCGCCCAGCAGGCGGCCGAGCGCGCGCGGGAACTCCGCCCGGACTGGACCGAGGCCACGCTGCTTCAAGCCGGTGTGCTGATCAAGCAGCAACGGGTATTGGAAGGGATCGCCGTTATCGACCCGCTGGTGAACAAGGGCGACAACGCGGATGTCCGGTTTGCGCTGGCTCGGCTGCTGCTGGAGGCCGATGCGCTGGAACTCGCAGAGGCCCAGCTGGACCGCGTGCTCGAGGAAGACCCCAAGCATCCCGAGGCCCGCTATGCGCGAGGCTTGCTCGCGCTGGATCGTCAGAACCTGGATCTGGCAGAAAAACATTTCCTCGAATTGATCGAGCAGCCATCGCAGCGCTTCGACGCCGCGTACTACCTGGGACGGATCGCCGAAGCGCGCGACGACCTGGACGCTGCACGTGGCTGGTATCGCCGGGTCGCCGGTGGTCGGCATCAGGCTGATGCGTTGACCCGTCGCGCCTATCTGATGGCCGAGGGCGGTCACGTGGAGGAGGCCCAGGCCTACCTGCAAGGCCTGGCGCGCATCAACCCCAGCATGGATCTGCAACTGAAGCTGGTCGAAGCGGACATCCTGCTGCAATCCGGCCAGCCCGCCGCCGCTCTGGAGATCTACTCCACGGGGCTTGCGGCTTATCCGCAGGAGCCCGATCTGCTCTATGGACGGTCGCTGGCGCATGAGCAACTGGGTCAGATCGATCAGGCCATTGCCGACCTGCGACAAATGGTGGCGCTGAACGACAACGACTCGCGCGCGCTCAATGCTCTGGGTTACATCCTGACCAACCACACTGATCGATACACCGAGGCTCGGGGGTACATCGCGCGTGCGTTGGAGCAGCGGCCAGATGATCCGGCCGTGATCGACAGCATGGGCTGGGTGGAATTCCGTCTGGGGAATCTGGATGCCGCGGCGGAGTACCTGCGCCGCGCCTACGACACGCTTGGTGACCCCGAAATCGCCGCACATCTGGGCGAGGTTCTTTGGAAGATGGGTGAGCGTGACGAGGCCCGCCGTGTTTGGGACACCGCGCTCGCGCAGCACCCTGAACACGGCACTCTGCAGGAAACCATCACCCGGCTATCGCCTTAGTCGACCGCGCCGGGCTTCTCATGCTTGCCACCCTTCGGCGGATTCTGCCGCTGCGCGGATGCACCGCCGTCGCGCTGATCGCGATGCTTGGCGGTTGTGCCCACTGGCCGCAGCCCGAGGCGCAGTCACCCGACCGTGTCGCCTGGGTCGAACGGCAGGCGGCACTGCGTTCGCTGTCGCAATGGACGCTGAGCGGGCGTATCGCATCGACCGGTTTGTTTGGGTTTTCCGGCCGCGTGCGCTGGCAGCAAGGGCATGAGCAGTTCGTGATTGATGTCGCCGGGCCATTCGGCGCCGGCGCGACGCGTTTGAGCGGCGTGCCCGAACGCGTCGAGATTCGTAACGCGGACGGGACGTGGGTGACCACTGATCCGGAGACCGTGTTGCGCGAAGCCTATGGCTGGACGCTGCCGCTGCATGGGCTTAAGAACTGGGCGCTGGGTTTGCCAATCGACGGCGTACCCGCACAGGTGACGGTGAACAGCGCCGGGCAGTTGCAGCATTTGGAGCAGTCGGGCTGGACCATTCAATACGAAAGCTATCAGCAGACTGATGTCGGGCTCGACATGCCGCAAAAGCTGACCGTGGACAACGGCGAGACCCGTTGGCGCCTGCTGGTCGATCGCTGGTCGTTGCCGGTTGCCGCAGGTCGCAGGGGATGAATCTCGGGCGTTGGGCGTCGCCCGCAAAGCTGAACCTTTGCCTGCACATCACCGGCCGTTACGACAATGGCTATCACGCCCTGCAAAGCGCATTCGTGCCGATCACGCTTTGCGACACGATCACGATTCACCGTCGCGGCGATCAACGTATCGAGCGCGCTGGTGGCTTGCCGGATATTGCGCCCGAGGATGATCTGGCGATCCGTGCAGCGCGTCAGCTCGCGAACGCGTCAGGCGGGCCCGCCTTCGGCGTGACCATCGAGATCGATAAGCAGATTCCGGCCGGTGCCGGGTTGGGAGGCGGATCGAGCAACGCAGCCACCGTGCTCGTGGCCCTGAACGCGGTGTGGCGGACAGGCCTTGGCGCCGCGGCGCTGCGTGATCTGGGTTTGCAGCTGGGCGCAGATGTCCCGTTTTTTATCGATGCCGAACCCGCCTGGGTAGAAGGCGTGGGCGAGCAGATTGCGCCCATTCGCGTTCAGAATGCGGAGTTTCTGGTGATCGTCCCGCCCGTTCATGTCAGTACCGCGGCAATCTTCAGCGATCCCAAATTGACAAGGAATCAACCCCTTACCAAAATGTCGGCCCTCTCGCGGTCTGGAAACGTCGCCGAGATGGTTGCCAATGCGCTCAACAACTGTGAAGCCGTGGTGCTTTCGCAGGTGCCGGAAGTCGCAGAAGTGTTTGATTGGCTGAAAGAATTTGGAAGACCGCGCATGTCCGGAACGGGGAGCGCGGTCTTTGTCGTCGTGGACAACGCGGCGGTGGCAGCGACGGCATTGGAACGATTGCCGGCGCGCTGGCGTGGTTGGCACTGCGGCATCCGGT
>JAGLCS010000151.1 GCA_023146115.1 Abyssibacter sp.
CCGCAAGAGAGCATTCATGGCTCGATACGCGGTGGTACAAGCGATACAAACCCCTGTTTCGGCGGGGCGCGACACGGGTCGGCCGGACGCCGTGGCAGCAGTAACATCCGTCCACAGGCGAAGCGATGACAGACTCTTCCTTGATGCTTTTCACCGGCAACGCCAACCCGGTGCTGGCGCAAGAAGTTGCCGACAACTTCAAGCTGCCACTCGGTAAATGCGTTGTCGGCCGGTTTTCCGACGGCGAGGTAATGGTCGAGCTGATGGAAAACGTCCGCGGCAAGGACGTGTTCGTGATTCAGCCGACCTGCTGGCCGACCAATGACAACGTGATGGAACTGCTGATGATGGTCGATGCGTTGCATCGTGCATCGGCAGGACGCATTACCGCCGTCATGCCGTATTTCGGCTATGCCCGGCAGGACCGGCGCCCGCGTTCGGCCCGGGTGCCGATCTCGGCCAAGGTGGTCGCCAGCATGGTTGGCACCGTGGGCGCGGATCGCGTGCTGACGGTCGACTTGCATGCCGACCAGATTCAGGGCTTCTTCGATGTGCCCGTGGACAATGTCTACGCATCGCCGTTGCTGCTGGGGGATATCTGGCGGCAGAAGTACGAAGACCTGATTGTGGTGTCGCCCGATGTCGGTGGGGTCGTGCGCGCTCGCGCGGTGGCCAAGCGCCTGGATGACGCCGATCTGGCCATCATCGACAAACGCCGTCCGCGCGCCAATGTTGCTGAAGTGATGAACATCATCGGCGACGTCCGCGACAAGACCTGCGTCATTGTCGATGACCTCGTCGATACGGCGGGCACCTTGGCGCAGGCCGCGCAGGCGCTCAAGGATCACGGGGCCTCGAAGGTCGTGGCCTACGTGACACATCCGGTGCTGTCGGGGCCGGCTGTGCAGAACGTGAACAATTCGGTGCTGGATGAGTTGGTGGTCACCGACACCATCCCGCTGTCGCCGGAGGCGGCGGCGTCGCCGCGAATCCGGCAGTTACATATTGCGACGATGCTCGCCGAGACGATCCGGCGGGTTTCGAATGAAGAGAGCGTCAGCTCGCTGTACGTCGACTAGATTGACCCCCTGCTTGCGAACGCCTGGTCGCGGGGTTCGCAGGCGCATTTGAAGACCACTGGAGAAACACCATGAGTGAGGACTTTATCGTCCATGCAGAAACTCGAACTGTGCAGGGAACGGGTGCGAGCCGCCGTCTGCGTCGTTCGGGCCGAGTGCCGGCCATCCTGTATGGCGGCGCATCGGAGCCGGTGCAGCTAAGCATCGATCACAACGAGATGCTGCGCCATCTTGAGCACGAGGCGTTCTACTCGCACATCCTCAGCATCGATGTGGACGGCAAGACCGAAAACGCGGTGCTCAAGGACCTGCAACGTCATCCCGCCAAGGCGCAGATTCTGCACGCTGACTTCATGCGCGTAGTGGCTGGTCAGGCGATGCGCATGACGGTGCCGCTGCACTTTGTCGGAGAGGACACCTCACCGGGCATCAAGAACAGCGGCGGCGTGCTCGATCGCCAGCGCAATGAACTCGAAATCGAATGTCTGCCGAAGAATCTGCCGGAGTACATCGAAGTCGACGTCTCCGCGCTGGACATCAACGATTCGATTCATCTCGAAGAGCTGACATTGCCGGAAGGCGTTGAGTCGGTTGCGAAGATGCATGGCGAAAACTGGACCGTGGCGGCCGTTCACGTGCCCCGCGTCGCCGTTGAGGAGTCTGACGAAGACGCCGAGACAGACGCCGAAGGTGGTGAAGCCGCTGACGGCGAGGGCGAATCGGAAGACTGATTACGTCCTGTGACAGCGTCCATCGCTGCCATTATCGGGCTCGGCAACCCCGGGCCCGACTACACCCGCACGCGACACAACGCGGGCTGGTGGCTGGTTGACAGGCTGGCGTCCCAAGCGGGCGTCAGCTTGTCACTGAACAAGAAGATGAACGCCGAGCTGGCTCAGGCTACGCTCGGCGGGCAGAAGCTGTGGCTGGTCAAGCCGCTGACTTTCATGAACCGGAGCGGCCAGTCCATGCAGGCACTGGCCGGCTTCTACAAGCTCCCCACCGAATCATTGCTCGTCGCCCACGATGAACTGGATCTGCCTTGTGGCACGGCCAGACTCAAGCGCGGCGGCGGTCATGGCGGGCACAATGGGCTGCGCAGCGCGATCCAGCATTGCGGGGCCGATTTCGCCAGATTGCGTCTGGGTATTGGTCATCCGGGGCATCGTGATCAGGTGCTTGGCTACGTGCTCAAGCCACCGACATCCGACGAGCAGATCGAACTGGACCGATCGATTGATCGATCCGCCGACGCCTTGCAGGTCATGCTGCAACGCGGCTGGGATCGCGCCATCCAGCAACTCCACACCAAATCCGAGGACTAGAGGCCAAAGCCCATGGGTATCCAATGCGGAATCGTCGGCTTGCCGAACGTCGGCAAGTCCACTCTGTTCAACGCGCTGACCCGAGCAGAGATCGCCGCGGAGAATTATCCGTTCTGCACCATCGACCCCAACGTGGGCGTTGTGCCGGTGCCGGATGCTCGCCTTGATCGGCTCGCGGAGATCGCCAAGCCGCAGAAGCTCATCCCGACCACCGTGGAGTTCGTCGATATCGCCGGCCTGGTGGCCGGAGCCTCGCAAGGCGAGGGGTTGGGCAACCAGTTCCTCGGCCATATCCGCGAGACCGATGCCACGGCCCACGTCGTGCGCTGCTTCGAAGATCCGGACGTGGTGCATGTGTCCGGCTCGGTCGATCCAGTCCGCGATATCGAAACCATCGAAACCGAGCTCGTGCTGGCCGACATGGACACCGTGGCCAAGGCCATCGAGCGCGCGCAGAAACACACCCGCAGCGGCGACAAGGCGGCCAAGGCCCGAGTCGCGCTGCTGGAGCGGTTGCAGGCCCACATGGACGACGGATCGCCCGCCCGGTCCGCTCAGCTTAGCGACGATGATCGCCTCGCACTGCGTGATCTGCACCTGATCACCGCCAAGCCAATGCTTTACATCGCCAACGTCGACGAAGATGGATTGGCGGGCAATGACTACACCGCCAAGGTTCAGGACTATGCGGAACAGGTCGGCGCCCAGGTCGTGATCGTCTGCGCGGCGATCGAGGCCGAAATCGCACAACTCGATGCGGATGATCGCCGCGAGTTCTTGGCCGACCTCGGCCTTGAAGAGCCCGGTCTGGATCGCGTGATCCGCGCTGCCTACCAACTACTGGGCCTGATGACCTACTTCACAGCGGGTGAGAAGGAAGTGCGGGCGTGGACTGTGCGCGAGCAGTCCACCGCACCGCAGGCCGCCGGTGTCATTCATACGGATTTCGAAAAAGGCTTCATCCGGGCCGAAGTTGTCGGTTACGACGACTACGTCGCCTACAAGGGTGAAGCCGGCGCCAAGGAAGCGGGTCGCTGGCGTCTGGAAGGCAAGGAATACATCGTCCACGAAGGCGACGTGATGCACTTCCGCTTCAACGTTTGAAGAGGCGGCGGACCGACCGCTGGTAGTTGTAGAGGGGCGCCGCGACCGCTTGCTAGCGCTTCGGAGGGGCGTCGAGGATGGATCGGACGCTCTTGCGGACATCAGGCGCGACAGATCGGACATAGCTGGCGGTCAGGTGGGACTGATCGCGGTACACAATCACGTCACGCGCTGTGATTGCCATGCAGTTGCCATCAGGACACGCGAGTGGATTGAGGTTCAGCAGGTGGACATTGTCGAGCCTGTCGGCGGCCTGCCGGATCAACGCTGCGACATGGTTCGCGCGTGAGCCGGTCGAGTTCCCGCCGCACATCCCGTTGGCATCGGACAACAGTTTGCGCAGTGGTGTGGCATCCCACCGCAGCAGACAGGAGGGCCCGTTATCCGGTAGGGACGGCGTTCCCGCAATAGCCAGCACCTGTGTGGACGCGGTTGCAAGCTGTTCGAGGACGCGGCCTGAGCCATTGAGCCATTCATTGTCACTGTAGCCATATCTAGGTGAGCTGCCGACGACCACCACGTCTGGCTGAATGCGACTAATTATTTCGAGTACGCGGCGTCGCCATGATGTACAGAGTTCGAACACCGCCCCGATCCGGTCGTAGAAGAAATCTTCGTCCACCATGGGGCACGAGGATTTCGTAAACACGATGACCTCGGTTTCCGGATCCAGAAACGTATCGATCAGCGCGGGAAACCACTGCAAGGCGATGCTGTCCCCGAGCAGAACCACAGTGCGCTCCGCAGCCTCGACCATCGCGAACCGACAACCGCGCACTTCATCGCTCTGGTACCACGTGTCGCAGCCCATGTCGTAGATTGGGGGCAGGTCTGATCGCGACGCTAGGGCATTCGAAGCGAGCGACGACGGGGCGGGTGTCGACCAAGTGGGACGCCCACCATGTTTGATCGCGACGACTAGCGACAAAGATGCGAGTGTTCCGGCCAACAACCACCTTCGGTCAGGCCCAGCAGACAGGCGGCCCTTCCAGAACGGGCGTTCCAACCACTTGAAATTGGCTGCTGCGAACAGCAGGGTCAGCAGTATCGAGGCCGTATGCGCCACTGGTGTCGCGAACCCGAAGGTGGCAACGAGAATGATGATCGGCCAGTGCCACAGATAGATGGAATATGACCTGTCGCCCAGCCATCGCAGGGGCCGGAACGACAAAGCGGCGGCCATGACGGACCCGCGGCCGCCGCTGTAGATTAGGCAGCAGGCCCCGAGCGTTGGCAGCAACGCCAGCGCCGTAGGGTATTGCGACTGCTCGTCCAGCACTGCGCAGGCCGCCGCGATGGCCGCCCAACCGATTGCGCCGATGATTGCTCCCAGCACGCGCGAGGGAATCGGTCCCCGCATCAACGACACCAACATCGCACCGGCTGCAAGCTGCCAGAGTCGGGTTGGCATCGAGTAGAACGCCCAATTCGTGTCGATCCGGCTGACAAGCAGGCAACCGGCGAAACTGAGCGCTGAAATGGCAAAGAAATACCTGAAAAGGGGCGTGTTCCGACTCGGCCCGGCGCGGTCGAGTACGGCTGCCGAAGCAATCAATGCGGGCCAGATCAGGTAAAACTGCTCTTCGACGCCCAAGGACCACGTGTGGCGAAACAGGTCACGCCCAGATTGGTCCTCAAAGTACCCAAATTCCTGCAGCGGAAAGTAGATGTTGCTTGTCCAGGTGAGCGCGTAGAACGACGAATTCGTGAAGCTGAAGAATTCCGAGGACGCGAGCAGAAGACAGCTGGCCAAATAAACCAGCCCAACCATGGCCAGCAGCGAGGGCACCAAGCGCTTGACGCGCCTCGCGTAGAAATTCGGGAAGTCGATTCTGCCCCGCGCGTCCAGTTCGCCGAGCAGCGTCCTGGTCACCAGGAAGCCGGAGATCACGAAAAAGATGTCGACGCCGACGAATCCGCCGGGTACTGGGGTTTCCGCCAGGTGGGATGTGACAACGAGCAACACGGCGACAGCTCGCAAGCCTTGAATGTCCGGTCTGTGCGGGGCGAGCGTCATGGGGTCCTTCGGGATCGGTGGCACCAGTCGCAGCGGGGCGCGAAGCCGCGTATCCTAACGCGCCGCCGCCCAGGGCTCGACGCGCATGGCGAAAGTCACTAGACTCTCGCGCCCGTGCAGCGGCGGTCCTCAGGGCGTCGCGCCGGACTCGGTGGCTAGGTAGCTCAGCTGGTTAGAGCACAGCACTCATAATGCTGGGGTCGGCGGTTCAAGTCCGCCCCTAGCTACCACTATTATCAAGGGCTTAGGTGATGTTCATCTGAGCCCTTTTTCTTTGTGTGACCTGTGGTGGGGTTCAGCGCGGGTTCGCCTGTTTGACGAAAATTGGTATTCGAGCCGATAGATCCGATATCAAGCAGCGTTTCGAACCGTTCGTCCTGAGCTGAGGCGCCACATAAAATGGGTGCGCGATGTGGGTTAGCTGACGTTACCGGCTCAGCGGCTCGAGAAAGGACCAGACCAGGTCCGTGGCGGCGAACTCGCGACTGATGCGGCCCAGCGCGAGGGTTGTGATGCTGGTGTAGGGGTCGATATCCGGCCATGCGTGGCCGCCACCGATGACGGCGTATAGACGCGTATCGCCCGAGCCCACGCAGCCATCGGCGCGCTGGAGTTCGACCTGAGTGTTGTCGTCGACGGTATCCGGAAGGCTCTCGACGGTCACGTCGCCGGTGCATCCGTTGAACCCGGCCCACAATTCGAACATATCCTGAGCCGGCAGCATGCCGGGCGGACGGGCGTACAGAACGATCAGGTCACTGGTGCCGCGGACTAGCAGCGTCGGTACCGGCACGGTTGGCTGGCACGCCTGAGCCAGCGCGTTGCGCATGGACCCGACGACCGACGCGAAACCGGCGATCGACTCGGCACGCTCGCAGGCGTAGCGTGCCGCCATGAAGCCGCCGTTCGACATGCCGGCCATGGTGATGCGCGATGGGTCGATCGGTGCATCCGCGATCATCATGGCGATGACGTCGTCGAGAAACGCGATGTCGTCCACGGACGAGGGGGCAGCCGGATCATCGTTCCACTGGCCCCCGATGCCATCGGGTAGCACTATCCAGACGCCGTGGTCAGCCGCGAGCCTGCCGATCCGGGTCAGGTTGGCCATGTTTTCGTTGGTGCCGCCGGAGTAGTGCAGCACGACCAGCACCGGTGCGCTGGCGACCGGAGCCTCGGGCTGGATGATCCGCACGGTGCGGTCCAGCCCGTGCGACGGGAGCGTGACTTCGTAGGACAGCGTGCCGGGTACGGGGTCGAGATACTGGCCCCGAGTGCGCGTGACGCCGCGATCCAGGCCCTCCAAAGCCCGGTCGCGTGCCTCTGCCAGACGGCCGGTCAACTGCGTCGCGGCGTCGCCGAGCCGATCGGCGCCGTTGGCCACGCCTTCACCTACCCGGTCGACGGCTTCACCGACGCGATCGCCGACATCGGACCCACACGCACAAAGTAGCGCGCACAGCGCGAACACGGTCAGCCGTCGGGTCATTGCAATGTCCTGGGGAGCAGCGAATCAATATTCGAGGCCGCATGTGGAGAATCCACGATCAGCGATGTGATCGCCGTGCGGCTGTGCCCAGCCTAAACGTCTGGTGCGCCTGAGGATGTCGTGCACCTGCCACTGTCGGTGTCAGATATCGCTGACTTGTGCCGCGCGGGGCACGTAGAAGCATCGCGTGCGGCATTGGTGGCGCCGGCGACTTTGGTGGAAAGGTCTGCGAGGGTCTGGACCACGGCCACGCTGGCGAACGCGATCCTCGCGGAGGGCCGGTTGGGTGTCTAGACGATCTGATAGCGCCCAGGCTTGTGGTTGACCGCGATGATGGTGTTCATGGCCACCGCCCCGGCGATGGACAGCAGCAACATCGGTATCGAGACGAGAAAGAACCCGATCAGCACGATGGCGCAGTCCACACCCATTTGCACGTTGCCAGCGCGAACCCCGTAGCGCTTTTGCAGATGGATCGCGAGGATGCCCACTCCGCCCAGGCTCGCGTTGTGGCGGAACGTTATGAGCATGCCGATCCCGACCAGCACGCCGCCGCCGATGGCTGCGAACACTGGATTCAGGTGCTCGAAGCGGATGAGATGGTCGAGTTGGTCCGCAAAAATCGACACGCTGGTCACCGCGACGAGCGTGTTGGTCGCAAACCGCCAGCCCAGCGATTTGATCGCCAGCAGATAGAACGGCAGATTCATCACAAAGAACACTTGGCCGAAGCTAACCGGAGCGATAGTGCTCAGGCTCAGAGCAAGGCCTGCCGTGCCGCCGGTGAGCAGGCCTGCGAGCTTCATCATGTAAATGCCCATGCCTACCAGCACCGCAGCGCAAACCAGGGCAAAAAGGTCTTCGAACAGCGAGTGCCGGGGCAGTCGGGCTTTATTGGTCATGCTGGTCGCAGTACTCTCGGATGGTTGAACTGGAGCGGCGCAAGCAAGATCGACGCCGTTGCCGCTAGGGTTCTGTCCCGCCCGCCGGCAATGGGCACGACGAACAGGCCTCTTTGCGACGCAGGACGCAGGACGCGGCCGCTAAGCGCGACGCTGAACTTCCGCTTACGGGAACACACGGATGTTAAAGGCAGTTGAGCAACATACCTTGGCGCCACGACACCATGGCCACAGCCGTCGTCCGTTGGCTGGGCAGTCCAATTCGCAGCACCAATTGTATTGGAATTGGATGATATGCCTGGGTGATTGCTGCGGCTTCTCAGCGCAGCAGATGCACGACTTTGTCGCACGCGCTTTTCTCGGGCAGGTGATGGAGCCGGTCGGGCCGTTCAGCACGCCGAGGGCGAGATCATTGCGCGGGCTAGACCCGATCGAGTTCGCCGAGTTGCTTCAGAACATCCACGATTGGGCCGACAGTGTTTTCGGCTTGGTGTTGCACTGGCCCGAACTCGTCAAAGTTCGAGCCGTGTGGGATGCCTTGTCGGAGCACGAGCAGCGCCGCCTGTCGAAGAAGCACGGGCTTGCGCCAGACTGGGCGACCGGCTGATTCGACACAGGGTGTTTGCAGAAAAGATGGTGGCCAAGGGCGGAATCGAACCACCGACACGAGGATTTTCAATCCACTGCTCTACCAACTGAGCTACTTGGCCATCAGGATTTTCTAGCGGCCGATGGCTTGCGAGAGGCGAAGGCATCGAACGACGCTGCTGTCGGGGAGCGGATCACCGAGCGTCGCAGCGGTGGCGTATTAAAGCGATAAGAGGCCTAAAAATCAACCGTTTTCTGACGGTGGTACGTAGCCGGTTTCGGTTAATTCGCCGCCGAAGAAGTACTTGTCCATCTCTTTGGTCAGAAAATCACGGGCCTTGGGGTCGGCCAGCGCCAGGCGGTATTCGTTGATGAGCATGGTCTGGTGCGCCAGCCATTGCATCCATGCGTCCTTGGAGACGTTCTCGAAGATCTTCTGCCCGAGTTCGCCGGGCACAGGGGGACGGTCAAGGCCGGGCAGGTCAGCGTCTAGCTTGGCGCAGTGTACGGTGCGGGTCATGTGTTCTGGTCCAGTTCGATCAGGCGGCGGATCGGTGCGGGAAGGCCCGGTAGGGCATTTGCCGGGTACCAGCGCCTATTGTCGCTGTCCTGCACCGCGAGCGAAACCGTGCCGTGAACCGATACCGGTTTGAGCTCCCAGGTGAAGTGCGAGAGCTCATGGTGCAGGGGGGTGCCCTCGGTCGGCGCAGGACTGTCGACCAAGCGAATTGGGCATTCCAGGGCGTCTGATTCCGGCAACGACCAAAGTCCGCCCCAAACCCCGGTGGGGGGGCGCCGCTCCAAGAGCACGCGGTTTTGCGGATCGCGGATCAACCACAGGTAGGAGGTCCGGTGGCCGCGCCGTGCCTTGGGCTTTGGTGTGGGTAGGGTGAGGGTCCGGTCGGTGCGCCGCGCGCTGCAGTCGCGACTGACTGGGCAATGCAGACAGGCGGGTTGATGACGAGTGCAGAGCGTGGCTCCGAGATCCATAGAGGCCTGGGTGAAGTCGCCGAACCGCTGATCTGGGAGACGGGCTTCGGCGGCAGCCCATAAGGTTTTGGCCACGGCAGATTGCCCAGGCCAGCCTGCGATACCTTCATGCCGGGCGAGCACCCGCTTGACGTTGCCGTCCAGGATGGCAGCGCGCTGCCCGTATCCCATCGAAAGAATCGCGCCAGCCGTTGATCGACCAATGCCTGGCAAGCTGACAAGGCCCTCGAGCGTGGCGGGCATCTGGCCACCAAACTCAGTGGCTACGACCCGGGCAGCGCTGTGGAGGTTGCGGGCGCGGGCGTAGTAGCCCAAGCCAGCCCACAGGGACAGCACGTCCTCGGTCGGCGCTTCGGACAGTGTCTTGATGTCCGGAAAGCGCTCCATGAATCGCTGGAAGTATCCGATGACCACGCTGACCTGCGTCTGCTGGAGCATGATTTCGGATATCCAAACCCGATAGGGCGTTTGCGGGTGTTGCCAGGGAAGATCCTGACGGCCGTGGTCATCAAACCAGGCCAGCAATCGCTCAGCGTAGCTGCTTGGCAAGGCGTTCGATCCCCTCCGAGGTCTGTAGGGCTTCCTGTTCCAGTTTGCGGCGAATCACCCAGGGGCCAATCAGTGGCGGCACCCAGAAATCGGGCTCGATCTCGGCGACAAAACGCATGCAACTATGCGCTTCACAGGGCCAGATTCTCCATTCGGCCTGGCCGTAGCGCAGATTGCTCTCGGCTGGCCGGACCTGGGCGACTAGCGTGCCGCCGGCATTGTCCGTGGGCTGCCAACGCATGTCCTGAACCTGCAGCAGCAGCTTACAGAACCACAGCATGCAGACCTGCACCTCGGTTTCCAGAACGGCTTCGCGGGTGCTGATGCGCTCACGCACCGTTACGCGCTGAACGGCCGGATTGATCTCGGTCAGCTTGTCGAACGTGGTGAGCACGGTGTAGGCGTCGGCGGCGTCGACGTCGAGCTGGACGGTCATGTCAACCGCATGGCGTCCGTCCTTGTGGTCAACATGTAGCGACTGGACATCGGCCGCCATCGCGCTACTTGCAATCGTCAGCGCGCTAGCCGCCGCCGTCAGTCGTCGATTGTTCAGCGTTATCGTCCGATTTGTTGCGGTTCAGGAAGTCGCCGAGCTTATCCCGGACCTTTTCGCGGGCGCGCTCTTTTTCCTTCTCGACCTTCTCTTCCAGGCGCGCCTTTTCCTCGTCGGCCTTCTCTCTCAGTTCTGCTTTTTCCTCGCCCAGACGCTGTTGTGCTTCTGCTTTCAGCAGGCCCTTGATGTCGATGCCGATCTTGGGGCTGCTCACCGGGCCGGTGACGGTAACGGGAATCGGTTTGCCGACGAGTGCGCTGAGCTTGGAGCCACCGGGTGCGGCCGTGAGCACCGGCTTGACGGCGTAATCGAGCGTCATGGCGACAAGGTTGACGGACCCCGTGGCCGAAACCGTCAGGTTATCCGCGCCGGCGCTGAAGTCCGTGGTTTTCGCGACGCCATTCGTGATGTTCATCGAGCCGCCGAAGCGGTTGAATTTTGTTTCGCCACCCGACTCGGCATCGGCCGACGCACCACGGAGTTTGGCTTCGGCGGCGGTGAGCACGCGAGCGATGTCGATCCCCTTGATCGCGCCGTCTGACAAGCCGAACTTGAGGGTGCCGCTCAGGTGTTGACGCAAATCACCCACGGTGCGGCCCTGGCTGGTCAGGTCATAGGTGACGAGGCCCTTGCCTTGGAGCCAGTTCTTGTCAATCAGGTCTTGCAGCAAGTCGCCAAACAGCAGCTGGTCCAGAGAGCCTTGGAAGCGATAGCTGGGCGCCTGGCTGGCGGCTCCGTTGACGCGGTTTTCGATCTTGACATCGCCACCGTAGGCTTGCGCCGTCAGCGATTGCCGTAAAGGCTGACCGGGCTTGCCTTTGACGATCAGGGTGGCGTCGTTGAACGTCAGGCCGGATGCGATGAGTTCCTTGATCGCGAAGCGGCCATCGACATTCAGCCCTTCGAGCGCATCCAGCGGCAACTCGATGGCGTTGATGTCGCCGTCACTTTCGGAATCCTCGCCGCTGCTTTCATCCTGCTCGCCGGCGGGCGGCAGGTAGCGATCAAGATTGAACTGGTCCACGTCCATATTGAACGCCATGGCCAGGGTCTCGAAGTCCGTGACGGCCGCAGTACCGGTTAGTGTGGTGTCGTCCAGCGTCACGGTGAGCTTGCGCAGCTCCGCGGACTGCGTGGTGGCCGCGAAACGCGCATCAAGCCCGGCTGATTTCAGTACGTTGTCGTCCTCGGTTTCCGGCAGTTCGATCGCCAATGCTCGCATCACGGTTCGTGGGTTGATCGCCTCCGAGGTGATCTGGCCGGTAAAGCTGGGTTGCTCTGTGTTCAGCCCAGAGCCGTCCAGCGAGCCATGGAGTGTGACGCCAGCGGCCTGCAGGACGAGATCCGCCAGTTTCAACACGCCGGCTTCCTGATCGAAGTTTGCGTCGGCCGAGAGATTGAACTGCTGCGTGCCCGCCGGAATGGCATCTCCCGACGCCGTGCCCTCGATGTTGAGGCCTTCGACTGCAAACTGGCTGGCATCGGTATCGGCGACGAGTTTTGTCACCAGGTCGATGGCGAGTGTGGTCTTCGGCTCTTGCACCTCGACAACGAAGTTCATCGATAGCGGTACCGGTTGCGTGGCCGTGGGTGAAATACGCCCGGTGGACAGCGCAAAGTCCTTGAGCATGATGCTCTGGCCCGCAATGGCGTCGATCCACTTGACCGCCGCGTCCTCGATCTCGACGGCTTCCACCGACAGGTCGGTGATCGCGAAGCCGTTTTCCGTTGTTGCCGGTGGTTCTTCGGGCGCCTCCTGCGCTTCGGTGTCCTCACTGCTAAAGGCTTCGATCAAGTCGTCCCAGTTGGTCGTGCCACTTTCGTCTCTGGCGAGATTCAGGCGCATGCCATCGAGGCGCACGGTGCCGATTTCGATGCGCTTCTCCAGCAACGGCAGCAGACGAACGCTCACGCCGAAGTAGCCGATCTGCGCGAAGGGTTCGTTGCCAAATCCTTCGGCATTGCCTAATGCGACATCTTCGGTTTCAACGCCAAGCCACGGGAAGATCGACAGGCTGAGTGGGCCGCTCATCGTCAGGTCTCGTCCGGTCGCCTCCTCGACGACCTGCTCAATGTCATCGCGGTAGTCGTTCGGATCGAACGTGACGACCAGACCGATGGCGGCGACCACGACCAGCGTGACCAACAAGCCGAGAATGACCAGAAGAATCTTGAACGGTTTTGCCATGCGACATCCCTGCGCGAAGTGGGTCGGATGGGTCTCCTCCATCCGTGGGGTTGGAGAGTATCAAGCCCGCAGAGTTCCGCCCTGGACACAACGGTGTTGCGGCCGGGTGGGTTGACGAAAATCCTGGACTCGGGCCAACTACGCCCGCGCATCGACGAGCGATTTGCGCGGACGGCTCGCGGGTGTAGTTCAATGGTAGAACGGCAGCTTCCCAAGCTGCATACGTGGGTTCGATTCCCATCACCCGCTCCAAATCGACGATCATAAAAAAGGCCGCTAGAAAGCGGCCTTTTCTGTACCTGTGAGTGCTTACTGCTCGCTAAAGAATGCCCAGGCTTCGCGCGCACCTTCCACATCGCGATTCTGTCGTCCGAACGCTGGGATGAACAGCGATGCCGTGGCGAAGTCGTGGTCCTGACTGGGGATGTAGTGTCCACCGCCGTTGACCTGATAGAACAGGACAGGGGCGCCGCCTTCGTACCGCATGCGCGTAATCGTGCTGCCGTCATCGGGGTTTGAGTCGGGCAGGTCACCGGCTTCGACGGGTGTTTCCGATGTGGCGTTCGCCGTCCGCCAGTACGCGACGGTGTCTTCGGTGCTGGTTTGCGCCGTGAGCACGCCGGCGACGCCGCTGGCGATGAGGATGGGGTCCATCGTGCCATTCACGATCATGGTCGGCACGGGCGCGGTTGGCATGCCGCATTCTGCGCCGACTTCAAGCGTGGCCGAGAAGGCCGCAATGCCGGCGATCCTGTCGGACAATTCGATGGCGACACGATAAGAGAACTTGCCGCCGTTCGAGCCGCCGGTGGCGTAGATCCGGTTCTCGTCGATGCCAGCTTCAACCAGTACATCAAGCAG
>JAGLCS010000152.1 GCA_023146115.1 Abyssibacter sp.
ACCATGATGCGGCGCTGCACCTCCCGTCCGAAGCCTTCACCGCGCGAGCGCTTGTAAAGCGACTCCAGCGACTCCACGCCTTCGGCGCGATGTCCATAGCGCACCCCGTCGTAGCGCGCGAGATTGGAGCTGGCCTCGGCCGGCGCCACCACGTAGTAGGTCGGCACCGACAAATGCATGTTCGGCAGGGAGACCTCGACAATCTCGGCGCCCTGTTGGCGATAGACATCCAGCGCGGATTCCAGCGCGGCGCGGGCGCCGTCATCCAGGCCCTCGGCGAGAAATTCCTTGGGCAACCCCAGCTTGCGACCGGCCAGCGGCGCATCGAGCCCGGCGCGGTAATCCGGCACCGACACGTTCACCGAGGTGGAATCGGCTGGATCAAAGCCCGCCATTGCTTGCAGGACGATGGCTGCATCTTCCGCCGTACGCGTGATCGGCCCCGCCTGATCGAGACTGGAGGCAAAGGCGATCATGCCGTAGCGCGAGCAGCGGCCATAGGTGGGCTTGAGGCCGGTGAGATTGGTCAGCGCGGCGGGCTGGCGAATCGAGCCGCCGGTGTCGGTGCCGGTTGCGAACGGAGCTAAACCGCCGGCCACCGCTGCCACCGAACCACCGGAAGAGCCACCCGGCACGAGGCCGGCATCGACACCCCAGGGGTTCTTTACCGGGCCGAAATAGCTGGTCTCGTTCGACGACCCCATGGCAAATTCATCCATGTTCGTCTTGCCCAGCATGACGACGCCGGCCTCCGCCAGCTGTCGCACGACCGTGGCGCTGTAGGGCGCGACGAAATTGCCCAGCATCTTCGAGCCACAGGTGGTTCGCACGCCCTGGGTGCAGAAGATGTCCTTGTGGGCCATCGGCACCCCGGTCAGGGCCCCGGCCTCGCCCGCGGCGCGGCGCTGGTCCGCCGCATCGGCTGCATCCAGCGCCTGCTCGGCGGTGACGGTGATGTAACTGTTCAGCGCGGGATCATGCTGCGCAATGCGGTCAAGAAAATACTGTGTCAGCTCACGGCTGGTGAACTGGCCCGAGGCCAGGCCATCGGCCAGCCCGGCCACGGTCAGGGTATGAAAGCTCATTGAAGCGACTCTTGCTTACTCGATGACGCGGGGCACGCGGTAAAGCCCACGCTCTGTGGCCGGCGCGTTCGCTTGGAACAACTCGCGCTGATCGGTCTCGGTGACGAAATCCCGGCGCAGGCGCTGCACCATGTCCAGCGGATGCGCCATCGGAGCAACATCGGTGGTGTCCGCCTGATTGAGCTGATCCACCATCGAGAGGATGTCATTCAGGTTGCCGGAATACAGTTCCACATCGGCTTCGTCCAATTCCAGACGCGCCAGATGCGCAACCGTGCGCAGCTGATCTTTGCTAAGACTCATGAATTTGGCCTAAAAAGGCGTGTCGACGCAGTGATAACGCGGCAGGAAACCGCGAAACGGGCGAGAAACTTAGCATAGGGCCTGCTTGCCCAAAACCCCGCCCGTTGGTAGATTTCGCGCCTTCATTGCGGGAT
Source organism: Abyssibacter sp. (assembly GCA_023146115.1). Lineage (GTDB taxonomy): Bacteria > Pseudomonadota > Gammaproteobacteria > Nevskiales > OUC007 > Abyssibacter. The sequence goes on from JAGLCS010000152.1 coordinate 1,523, forward strand.
ACAACGATTCGTTCCCCAACCCGCCCGCCTCACCACTGCCGGTTCTTCAACTAATGCTGGACAACATCCGCGGGTTGTTTGTCAACGACCTGTCGATCGACCTGGGTACTGCAAACACCCTTGTTTATGTGCGCGACCAGGGCATTGTCCTGAACGAGCCTTCCGTTGTTGCGATCCGTACCGATGCGCGCGGTGCCAAGCGCATCGAGGCCGTGGGTATCGATGCCAAGCGCATGCTCGGACGCACGCCCTCCAACATCAACACGATTCGTCCCCTGAAGGATGGCGTGATCGCCGACTTCATGGTGACGGAGAAGATGCTTCAGCACTTCATCCGCAAGGTGCACAAGCGGCGCATGTTCCGCCCGATCACCCGTGTGATCGTCTGCGTGCCCTACGGGTCGACGCAGGTCGAGCGGCGCGCGATCCGCGAGTCGGTCACCAACGCCGGCGCGCGCAAGGTGATGCTGGTGGAAGAACCGGTCGCCGCGGCCATCGGCGCCGGCATTCCGGTCGGCGAAGCCCGCGGATCGATGGTTCTGGACATTGGCGGCGGCACATCGGAGGTCGCGGTGATCTCGCTCAACGGCATCGTCTACGCGGAATCCGTGCGTATCGGCGGCGACCGTTTCGACGAGGCCATCGTCAGTTACGTGCGGCGGCAGTACAACATGCTGATCGGCGAGGCCACGGCCGAGCGGATCAAGCACGAGATCGGCACCGCGTTCCCGGGCCACGAGGTTCAGGAAATCGATGTCGTCGGTCGTCACCTGTCAGCCGGGGTGCCGCGCAGCTTCACGCTGAACTCCAACGAGATCCTCGATGCCCTGCAGGAACCGCTTTACGGCATCGTTGGCGCGGTGAAGACCGCGCTGGAGTCCACGCCGCCGGAACTGGGTTCGGATGTCGCCGACCGCGGCATCGTGCTAACCGGCGGTGGCGCCCTGCTGCGCGACCTGGACAAGCTGATCTCCGAGGAGACCGGACTGCCGGTCATCATCGCCGACGATCCACTGACCTGTGTCGCCCGTGGCGGCGGCATGCTGTTGGAAATGATCGACCGCCAGGGCGAGGTTTATACCCTGGACTGACAGGCCATGAGGCGCAGTTCTTGCCTCTTTCCTGCAGCATTCGGACGTAAGCCGCTGAACGTGGGAAATTTTCCGCGCCAGCGGCGTTGTCATTACGTCAGAAACTTGTCTACACTTGTGAGCCAAGTCGCACTCATCCTGAGTGTTCGGACTTGGACGGGCGATTTGGGGTGGACGACCTACATCAAGATTCAATCCGGCCGCTGTTTCCGCGCGGGCCTTCCCTGGGCCTGAAGGCGGTTCTGCTTGCCCTGCTGTCTGTCGGCCTGATGTTTGCCGACGATCGCACCGATACGCTCAATCCCGTTCGCTCGTTTATCGCCGTCGCTGCCGTGCCGGTGCAATGGATGTCCAGCTTGCCGAATCAGGCAAGCGAGGTCGCGAGCCATTTCGCCTCACGCGAATCCTTGCTGGCCCAGAACTCCGACTTGCGAGAACAACAACTGCATTTGCAGGCGCGCCTGCAGAAGCTGGACGGCCTGGCCGCTGAGAACGCCCGAATCCGCGCTTTGCTGCTGTCCTCCAAGCGTCTGCACGAGCAAGTGCTGATCGGCGAGATCGTGTCGTCCAGCATGGACCCCTATCGCCATTACGTGACGCTCAACAAGGGCGGCATGGAAGGCGTCTACAAGGGCCAACCGCTCATCGACGCACACGGCGTCATGGGCCAGGTAGTCGAAGTCACTCCGATGAACTCCACCGCGATCCTGGTCACCGATCCCAACCACGGCATTCCTGTCGAGGTGAACCGCACCGGCCTGCAGACCGTGGCGCATGGCGCCGGCGACAGCCGGGGTCTGGCACTGCCATTCCTGCCCAGCAATGCCGATGTACAGGTTGGAGATTTGCTGGTCAGTTCCGGCCTGGGCGGCCGCTACCCCGCGGGCTATCCTGTTGGGGTGGTTTACGACGTACAGCATCAACCCGGCGAACACTTTCTGGATGTATCGGCCCGCCCGGCGGCACGCCTGAATCAGGGACGTGAACTGCTGCTGGTCTGGAAGGACGGAGCACCGCCGGTCACCAACGTGGCCGAACAGCTGGATCAACGGCGCGAAGCCGGATTGCCGAGCTTCGCCACCTCCGATCTGCAGTGAACGAAGACCGTCGACCCAGCGCACTGCCGATTCTGATCAGCGTGCTGCTCGCGCTGGTGCTATCGAAAGTCATGTTGCCCGACCCCCTGGCGCTGTTGCGCCCGGCCATGGTGCCGATGATCGTCTTCTATTGGTTGCTGATGGTGCCGGACAAGTTCGGGCTGACCATGGCCGCATTGCTCGGCCTGGTCGTCGACGTGCTCACCGGCACCCTGCTGGGCGCCCACGCCTTCGCGCTCACGGTGTCGGGTTATCTCGTCGCCCGCATGGCGCTGATCGTCCGCTTCTGGCCTGCCTGGCAACAGAGTCTCGCCCTGCTGCCCATCTGGGGCCTGTATGCGTTTTTGATGTTCTGGATCGACGGCGTGACGCACCGAAACGCCGATGCGCTACTCCGCTTCGCCCCGGTGCTGACCACAGCCGTTGCATGGCCGGTACTGTGTTCCGTCATGAGCTGGGCCAGACCGCCCGCCGAAGACACCTGACGACCGACACCGAACCCAGGTAGAGTCGAGCCCCGTGTCGCCTCTCCTGGCCGACCGTTTCACCCTACTCGCTTGCGAACCAATCGCCTGCCCGAGCCAACGCCTCGCCTGCGCATCCCTGAACCTTGGCTGAAATCAAGTCACTGAAGAATCCGCTGGCAGAACGCCAGCTCACGCTTTTCCGCGCCGTGATCGCCGGCCTGGGCGTGGTCGCGCTGACATTGGTGCTGGTCGGCCGTCTGCTGCAGTTGCAGGTTGTCGACCACGATGTCTACGCGACGCGGTCGGACGACAACCGCATGCGCGTGCGCATCATCGCCCCGGCACGAGGCCTGGTCTATGACCGCAACGGCATCGTGCTGGCGGAGAATCTCCCCACGTATCAACTGGAGATCGTTCCGGAGCAGGTCGAAGACGTCGAGGGCACCGTGACCGCGCTGGCGGAACTGATCGACATCCCCGATCGGGATCGCGAACGCTTTTATCGCCGCGTAGACCAGGAACCAGGGTTCCGAAGTATTCCACTGCGTACGCGGCTGACGCCGCAAGAGGTCGCCACCTTCGAAGTGAATCGTCAGGACTTCGAGGGCGTGGAGATTCACGCAGCGCTGACCCGGCGCTACCCGCTGGGCCGGCTGGCAGCCCACGCCGTCGGCTACGTGGGCTCACTGTCCGAAACCGATGTGGCGGCGCTCGACCCACGGCGGTATCGCGGTACGCAGCGCATCGGCAAGGTCGGCGTGGAGGCAGCGCACGAATCGCTGCTGCACGGCGACCCCGGGAGCAAGATCATCGAGGCCAACGCCCAGGGCCGAACCCTGCGCGATCTGCAATACCAAGGCCCCACGGCCGGCGAGAATCTATTCCTCACGCTGGATGCCAAAATCCAGGAAGCCGCGGTCACGGCCCTGGGGCAGCATGACGGCGCGGTTGTGGCCGTCGACCCTAACAATGGCGACATCCTCGCCCTCGTGAGCCAGCCGTCCTTCGATCCACATCTGTTCGTCGACGGCATCGACTACGTCACCTACGCGGGCCTGAATGCTGACCCGGGTCGGCCATTGTTCAACCGGGCGCTGCAAGGACAATACCCGCCGGGCTCCACCGTCAAGCCAGTGATGGCGCTGGCCGGTCTGCAGGCCGGTGTGGTCACCCCACGGCATCGCGAAATGTGTATCGGCTTTTTCATGCTGCCTGACAACGAGCGCCGGTACCGCGACTGGAAGCGCCGCGGTCACGGTCTCGTCGACATGCACGACGCCATCGCACAATCCTGCGATGTGTATTTCTACCAGTTGGCACTGGACATCGGCATCGACACCATCCACGACTTTCTCAGCGGCTTCGGCCTGGGCCAGGCGCTGGGTGTCGACCTGCCCGGTGAAAAGCCGGGACTATTGCCTTCGCGCGACTGGAAGCGCGCGACACGGAACGAAACCTGGTACCCGGGTGAGACACTGAACGTCGGCATCGGTCAGGGCTTCATGACCACCACGCCACTGCAACTCGCGCATATGACCGCCATGGTCGCCGTTCGCGGCCGTGGATACCGGCCCCGTATCCTGGCCGCCAAGCAGCTCCCCGGGTCCGAGGATGTGATCGAGTTCGAGCCAACACCGGTCGCGCCGGTGCACTTGAATGATCCCCATTACTGGGACCGTATCGCGGAGTCCATGGAAGCCGTCATGCACACTGCGCAGGGCACGGCCACCCGATCCGGCGCTGACGCCAGCTACCGCATCGCAGGCAAATCCGGCACCGCGCAGGTCACAGGCTTGTCGCAGGAGGACGACGAAGCGCCCGATTTGCTCGACGTGCCACGCGAGCTGCGCGACCACGCCTTGTTCGTCGCCTACGCACCCTCCGATGCCCCGACAATAGCCGTCGCGGTCATTGCCGAACATGCGGGTAGCGGGGGACGCATCGCCGGTCCAATCGCGCGAGCAGTCATGGATGCCCGGCTGGAGCCGACGCCGTGAGTCAGAACCGCCCCGATCAATCCGGGTTTCAGCGCTGGTTGCTCAACTGGCACATCGACGCGATGTTGCTGGGCCTGATCATCATGGTGCTGGCCCTCGGTCTGTTCGTGCTCTACAGCGCCAGCGGCGAGAGCAGTGCTGCGGTGTCCAGCCAGCTCAAACGCATCACCCTGGGCCTTGTGGTCATGCTGGCGCTCGCGCAGGTCAACCCGGACACGTTTCGCGCCTTCGCGCCGTGGCTTTACGCGTTCGGGCTGATTCTGCTGGTGCTGGTGCTGCTGCTGGGTGATACCGCCAAGGGTGCGCAACGCTGGCTGGACCTGGGCGTGATTCGCTTCCAACCGTCCGAGCTGATGAAGCTCGCCGTCCCGATGGTGCTGGCCGGTTTCATGCACGCGCGCACGCTGCCCCCAAAACTGCGAACCATCGCCGCGGGCTCAACGCTGATCGTCGTGCCTGCGGCACTGATCATGCAGCAGCCGGATCTCGGGACGGCGCTGATGATCGCGATCAGTGGCGGCTTCGTACTCTACATGGCGGGCCTGCGCTGGCGTTTTATCGGCGGCCTGGTGCTTGCCGGAGCGGCCGCGCTTCCGCTGCTGTGGTCGCAAATGCACGGCTACCAACGCGAACGCGTGCTGACCTTTCTGAATCCGGCACGTGATCCCGGCGGTGCCGGCTACCACATCACCCAGTCCAAGGTCGCCATCGGCTCAGGCGGCCTGTTTGGCAAAGGCTGGCTCAATGGCACGCAGGCGCAGCTGGATTTTCTTCCGGAATCGGCCACCGATTTCATCTTCGCGGTGTACGCCGAAGAAGTCGGCCTACTCGGCGTGCTCCTGCTGCTGGTGCTCTATCTCGCCATCGTCGGTCGCGGCCTGTTCATTTCAGTGAAGGGCCAGGATTCGTTCCAGCGCCTGCTGGCCGGCAGCCTGAGCCTGGTGTTTTTCTTTTACGTGTTCGTCAACATCGGCATGGTGATCGGGCTGTTGCCCGTCGTAGGCGTGCCGCTACCCCTGATCAGCTGGGGCGGAACCTCAATGGTAAGCTTGCTCGCTGGGATGGGGGTGTTGATGTCGATCCATACACATCGTCGCCTCTTGTCGAGTTAGGGGACGGACGGAACCCCGGAAATCGGACACTCATGATCAGATACGGACTTTGTGTGGCCCTGGGCCTCATTTGCGGATCCGCCCTTGCCGATTATTCGGCGCATCCCAAGGCCGGAGACCTGCTGGAAACGCTGCGCAGCGACTACGCCTTTGACAGCGAAGCGCTCAAGGCCACCCGCGCGGCGCTGATCGAAGCCCAACGGGTGGACAAGCTCATCCAGCGGGAACGCACGGCGCCAGAGCGGACCTGGACTTGGTACGACTACCGGCCGATTCACGTCAATCCGAAGAACATCGAAAACGGTCAGGCCTTCGTCGAGCAACATCAGGCCACGTTTGCCGCAGCTGAAAAGCGCTGGGGCGTGCCGGGACCCGTGGTCGCCGCGATCATTGGCGCGGAGACCAAGTACGGCAGCTACACCGGCCCGCACCGCATTCTCGATTCGCTGGCCACCCAGGGTTTCGATCACCCCACGCGCACGCGGTTCTTCTTCAACGAACTCGTCGAGTATTTCGTGCTTTGTCGCGAACTCGGGTTCGATCCGCTGGAACCCAAGGGCTCCTATGCCGGCGCGATGGGTTTGTCGCAGTTCATGCCGAGCAACTATCGCAAGCTGGCGGTGGACTTCGATGACAGCGGCGAGGTCGATTTGTGGACCGTCGACGACGCGATCGGCAGCACGGCGAATTATCTCGTCAACTACCGTGGTGCCGGCAAGGGCTGGAAACGCGGCGAGGCTGTGGTGGTCGCCGCTCGCATGACCGGCTCGATCCCCGATTCGGTCAAGACCAACACCAAGTATCCGTCGTCAACCATTGGCGAGCTGGCGGCAGCCGGCATCCGCCCGAGCATTCCGCTGGCGGACGACACCCCGGCCGGGGTCATCGCTCTGGAAGTCGCCCCAGGGCAAATGGGCTACTGGATTGGCTTGCAGAATTTCTACGCTCTGATGTCTTACAACCCGCGGACGTTCTACGCCATGTCCGTGTTCGAACTCAGCGAGGCCATCGCGAACAATGAAGCACCACAGTAAGGCGGCGGTTGTCCGCAACGCGCCAGCCGCCCTGGCCGTATTGGCTGCCCTGTTGCTCGGCGGCTGCTTTGGCGGCAAGACGATCACGCCGTCCGATGGACCGCCGACCAGCCCCGAGGTCAACCCCTGGAACGTGCCGGAGGCGGTGCCGAAGTACGAACCGCGTAGCAAATACGGGAATCCGGAGAGCTATGTCGTCGCGGGCAAACGGTATTACGTCAGCGACACCGCGCAGGGCTACCGCGAAACAGGAGGCGCGTCGTGGTACGGCTCCAAGTTTCATGGTCGCCGCACATCCAGCGGCGAGCCCTTCGACATGTACAAGATGACGGCAGCGCATCGCACCCTGCCGATCCCCAGCTACGTGCGCGTGCGCAACCTCGAGAACAACCGCGAGATCATTGTTCGCGTCAACGACCGCGGCCCGTTCCACTCGGCGCGTATAATCGACTTGTCCTGGGTTGCTGCCGTGCGGCTGGGACTGGACCAGCAGGGCTCCGGACAGGTCGAGGTCGAGGCGATCACGCCCAACGCCGGCACGCAGGCCGTGGATCTCGAGCCTATGGAGCCAGCACGTCCGTTGCCAGCCACACCGACCGCGGCGGCACCGCCACCGACACCGCGCCCGGAACCGATCAATCCGATCCAGCCCGGCGAACTGAGCTACCTGCAGGTCGGCGCCTTTGGCGATCTCGGCAATGCCGAACGGATGGCCAAGCGGCTCCGCAACGAAGGTTTCCCGCAGGTGCATGTCCGCACCGCAAACGTTCGCGGGCAGATGGTGCATCGCGTGCTCGCAGGGCCTTTCGTGAATGAAAGCGACCGCAGCGCCGCGCGCAATGTGCTCGCCAGCCGTGGTTACGAAACCTTTGTCATCCGGGACACTCAGACCCCCTGACCTGCCTCACAACGCTAGAGAACACCAAACGCCCCATGACCCGATTCTTGCTCGCCACCGTCGTCGCCGGCTTCATCGCCCTGGTTCACAGCCCTGTGGTCTTGGCGGCCATGCCGACGCCGGAGCCGCCCAACTTCGACGCCACGAGCTTCCTGCTGGTCGACTTCCACAGCGGCCAGGAGCTGGCCGCTCGCGACCCGGACATGCGTGTCGAACCCGCCAGCATCACCAAGCTGATGACCTCCTACATCGCCTTTTCGGAAATCCAGAAGGGCAACCTCTCCAAGGAGGAGGAAGTCACGATCAGTGAAAACGCCTGGCGTACCGGCGGCTCCCGCATGTTTGTGGAAGTCGGCTCCGCGGTCACCGTGGAAGACCTGCTGCGCGGCGTCATTATCCAATCGGGTAACGACGCCAGCGTGGCACTGGCAGAACACATCGCCGGCAGCGAGAGCGCATTCGCCGAGTGGATGAACAGCTACGCCCGCGACCTGGGCATGACCGGCTCGCATTTCGTCAACGCCACCGGTTGGCCCGATCCCGAGCACTACGTCACCGCCCGCGACATCGCGACCCTGGCGACGGCATTGATCCGCGAATTTCCCGACCATTACTCGCTTTATTCGGAAAAGGTCTTCGAGTACAACAGCATCAAGCAGTACAACCGCAACAAGCTGCTGTGGCGGGACGAATCCGTGGACGGCCTCAAGACGGGCCACACCGAATCCGCTGGCTATTGCCTGGTCTCCTCGGCCGAGCGCGATGGCATGCGGCTGATGTCCGTAGTTCTCGGCACGGGTAGCGAGAATGCCCGCGCCAGCGCCAGTCAGTCGCTGCTCAACTATGGTTTCCGCTTCTTCGACACACGGCGACTCTACGAGGCCGGCGAGCCGATCACGACGGTGCGTCCGTGGAAAGGGGCCTTCGATGCGCTGGACCTGGGCGCCGAACGTGACCTGTACGTCACCGTGCCACGTGGACGCATCGGTGACATCACCGTGGAACCCGATGTCGCGAACCAGCTCGTGGCGCCCATCCAGGGCGGCACCGTGTTGGGTGAGCTGCATGTCGCGCTGGACGGCGAGCGCGTCACCAGTGAGCCGCTGGTTGCCCTGCGCGACGTGCCCAAGGGTGGGCTGTGGCGACAGCTAGTGGACGAAATCCGGCTGCTGATCGCGCGGTGACCGCCGTCGCCGCCTCCGCGGCAGAGCCCACCGTCCACGTCAACGGCCATCTGGTGCCGCGAAGCGAGGCGACGGTGTCCGTATTCGACCGCGGTTTCCTGTTCGCCGATGCGGTTTACGAGGTCATCCCGGTGTATCAGGGCGCGGCGTTTCGCCTTCGCGAACACCTGGCGCGGCTGGATCGCAGCTTGGCCGAAATCGCGATCGACAATCCATACAGTGACCGGCAGTGGTCAACGCTGATCCGGGACCTGACCGATGCCAACAATGGCGGCGATCTGTCGGTTTATCTGCAAGTCACGCGTGGCGCCCCCGCCTGGCGTGAACACTGGCGCGATGAGCCCACCGTGGCCACCGTCGTCGCCTTCACCGGCCCGCTGTACGCCACATCACCCGGTGCAGCCGACGATGGCGTGCATGCGGTCCTGCGCGACGATCCGCGCTGGCACCGCTGCGACATCAAGGCAACCGGGTTGCTGCCGAACGTGCTGGCCCGGCGTGACGCGGCGGCTGCCGGGGCGTTTGAGGCAATTTTCCACCGCGACAACCAGGTCACCGAAGGTGCCGCAACCAACGTATTCGCGCTGCACGGCGAGGAGCTGACCACGCCGCCGCTGGACGCCCGGCTGCTACCCGGCGTGACACGGGCGGCACTGATCGAGTACCTCGACAGCATCGGCCGACGCTGCATTGAACAGCCGGTTCCGCTCGAACAGCTGGTCTGCGCCGACGAGGTCTGGCTGAGCTCCTCCACGCGCGAGCTGCTGCCTGTGACATCGATTGACGGTCAACGCATCGGTTCCGCCCGCCCCGGTCCGGTCTGGTGCGATGTGCAAGACGGTTTTTCGCGTTGGATTCGCGAACACACCGGCTGGCTCTGACCAACTTTTACTTCGAGACTTCCGCCATGGCACAAAAGACTTCGTCCGACACGTTGCTCGAGTTTCCCTGCGAATACCCTCTGAAAGCCTTTGGCAACAACACGGCGGGATTCGCGACTCACTTGCGCGAACTGCTAACGCCGATCATCGGAACCATCGACAATGATCAGGTCGATACCCGCATGAGCCGTGGGAATCGCTATCTGGCGGTCACCATCACATTCGAGGCGACCAGCAAGGACCAGTTGGACGCCGTCTACGAGGCGCTCACCGCCGATCCACGCGTCGTCATGTCGCTGTGAGCCGCGGTATCCGGGTTCGCTGGCTGGGACGCCAGCCCTACGAGCCGATCTACCAGCAGATGCGCGCGTTCACGGCAGAGCGGCATGCCGGAACCGATGACGAGATCTGGCTGCTGGAGCACGAACCCGTGTTTACCCAGGGGCGTGTCGGCGACGCCGCGCATTTGCTGAATCCGGGAGACATCCCGGTCGTGCACTCCAATCGAGGCGGCCAGGCGACCTACCACGGCCCCGGGCAGTTGATGGTGTACACCCTCGTGGATCTGCGTCGTCACAACCTCGGGGTTCGCACGCTGGTGGACGGCCTGGAGGGCGCGGTGATTGATGCGCTGGCCACCGACGGCATTACCGCCCAGCGACACGATGGCGCCCCCGGCGTGTACGTGGGCGATGCCAAGCTCGCCTCGCTGGGCCTGAGGGTGGAGCGGTTCCGCAGCTATCACGGCCTCGCGATCAACGTCGCAATGGACCTGGAACCATTCACGCGCATCAATCCCTGTGGTTACCAGGGCCTGGTGATGACCCAGTCATCGACACTGGGTGGAGCCGCCACGCTGCCGGACATGGCCCGGCAGCTGCTGCCCGCGCTGAGCGCACGGCTGGACGTGCAATGGGCCACGAATTGGAGTGCTCCCGAATTTTGGACATAATCCAGCACATCCCTGCCTTCACCGACATTCGCCAGGGTGGGAACACCCAGGCTGGCGAATGGTCTGTTAGAGCATCACATCCGTCGTCACGCATTCATTCGAAACGCGAACGCGGGCATCACCCAGGAGCACGACCCATGAAATCACTCTGGACCGCCGTGGCAGCGACGCTGCTGACGGTCTCTATCGCAACGGCCGCCGATGTCACGCCACCCGACGTGTTGGCCAAGAACACCGCCAACACGCTGCTGGAAGAACTCAAGGCGAATCAGGAACAGTTCAAGCAGAACCCTGATCAGCTCTACGAAGTGGTCGATCGCATCGTGCTGCCGCATTTCGATTTCGACTACGTGTCCAAGCTGGTGCTCGCCCGCTATTGGCGCAAGGCAACGCCGGAGCAACGCACGCGCTTCCAGCAAGCCTTCCGCTCACAACTGGTCGGCTTCTACGGCGACGCGTTGCTCGACTACAGCAACGAAAAGGTCCGTTGGGAAGATGCCGACGTGCCGGCCGAGGCCACCGACGTGACCATCAAATCGGAGATCGTGCCGTCGGGTAGTGATCCGATCCCGATCAGCTACGCCATGCACATGACCGACGGGACCTGGAAGGTCTACGACGTGACGGTGGACGGCATTAGTCTGGTGACAAACTACCGGGGGCAATTCGCTGCCGAAATCCGCCGCAGCGGCCTGGATGCGCTGATCCAGCGACTTGAATCCGAAAGTACCGCCCTGAGCTGACGTTCAGACCGGGGAACAAACACGCAAGGGAGTTGCCATGCGCTTGATGGCTTTGTGTCTGACTGTCCTGTTCGCGGCCGGTTGTGCACATTCACCGACCTACGACCCGCTCGACCCGCTGGAGCCGGTCAACCGGGGTATCTACAAGTTCAACGACACGGCAGACACGTACGTGCTGAAACCGGTCGCCAAAGGATATGTGGCGGTCACACCGGGCTTCGTGCGCACCGGTGTCACGAACTTTTTCGGCAACCTGACCTACCCGCTGACCATCGTCAATCAGTTTCTGCAGGGCAAACCGGCGGACGGATTCAGCGACATGGGCCGGTTTCTGGTCAACAGCACGCTGGGCATCGGAGGGCTGTTCGATCCCGCAACGCCGTTGGGTCTGAACCGGCATGACGAGGATTTCGGACAGACTTTCGGCAAATGGGGCGTCGGAAACGGCTGGTATTTGATGCTCCCGTTTCTCGGTCCGAGCACGAACCGCGACCTCACGGGTCGGATCGTGGCGATCCCCTTCAATCCGACGTATTACGTCAGTGACGGCGATGTCGTGCTGGGTCTGTCAGCGCTGGACATCGTCAACACGCGAGCCATGCTGCTCAATGCCGACCGGCTGGTGCGGAACCAGTACGACCCCTATGTCTTCATCCGCGACGCCTATCTGCAACGGCGCCGATCGCAGGTGTACGACGGCAGTCCGCCGCGTGAGGATTTCGACTTCGACGATTTCGAGGACTAGATTCTCGGCATGAAGAAGCCCGGCTGGTTCCGGGCTTCTTCGTATTCAGGTGACGACGCTCAGCACCAAGACGCAGCCCAGGGTGACCACGAACGGGATCACCATCGACACCATCGCAATGTCCTTGTAGGCCTGCTTGTGGCTGAGTCCACAAATCGTCAGCAGCGTGATCACGGCCCCGTTGTGCGGCAAGGTGTCGAAACCGCCGCAGGCCATTGATGCGACGCGATGCATGAGCTCCTTGGAGACGCCCAGATCAACGGCGAGCTGGTTGTAGGTATCGCCCAGCGCCGCCAGCGCGATCGACAATCCGCCTGAGGCCGAACCGGTGATTCCAGCCAGCACGTTGATAGCGACCATCTCGGAGATCAGCGGGTTGCCCGGCGACACATTGATGACCGCGTTCTTGACCAGCACGAAGGCGGACAGACTGGCGATTGTGGTGCCATAACCGACCTCAGAGGCCGTGTTGAAGGTCGGCAATAACGATCCATTGGCCGCCGCGGTCATCGACCGGTTGAGCTGGTCCCAGCTGCGGTAGTGAATCAGGATCACCGTCAGATTCGCCACCAGCAAGGCCACGATCATCGCCCACAGGCCACGCAGCCTGCCGATGCCGGTGTTGCCGAAACGATCTTCGGCCAGAAACGCGGTATCCCAGCTTGGGATCACCCACTCCACGAGGGCGTAGTTCACGCCGATCACCAGCACGATCGGCAGCAGCGCGACCCAGAAGCTGGGCGTGGCCCCGTCGAACTCGGTCGGCTCGTTGTGATGCCCCGCGCCATAGCCCTCACCGACCGCCCGGGCGGCACGCATCCGCCGGTTCAACCACCACACGCCACCGCCGAACATGCCCAGGCCGCCGACGATCCCGAGCACCGGCGCGGCGAACGCCGTGGTCTCGAAGTACGGCATCGGAATCAGATTGTGGATTTGCGCCGTGCCGGGCAGACAGGTCATCGCAAAGGTGAATGCCCCCAAGGCGATGGTGCCGCCGATCAGGCGTTTGGGGATATCCAGCTCGCGAAACAATGCCGCGGCCAGCGGGTACACCGAAAATGCCACGACAAATGCGGACACCCCGCCGTATTCGAGCACCCCGCAGGCCAGCACGATCGCGGCGATCCCATGCCTGGCCCCCAATCGGTGGACGAAGGTCCGCGCGATGGACCGCGCGCAGCCCGAATCCTCCATCAATTTTCCGAACAGTGCGCCGAGCAGAAAAATCGGAAAGTACTTGACCGCAAATCCACCCATCGCGGTCATGAAGACCTGCGTATAGGTGCCGAGCAACGGAACTCCGCCATTGAGCAGGCAGGCGAACATCGCCAACACGGGCGCGAGAATGATGACCGATACGCCGCGGTAAGCCAGCCACATCAGCAGGACGAGTGAAAGCAGAATGCCGGCGATGCCGATCATGGTGTCTCCCGAAATCTGGGCGCGTTGGTCGCGCTTGTTCTGATCGCCCCACCCGCGGCGCGGCGTTGGCAGTGCACACCCTACCGCGTCAAGAGCTTGCCCAGCAGCCAGCGGGATGCACATAAGCCAAGGCGCAATGCCAGTTGCACCCACGCGCAGTGAATCTGACCCGGCGTGTGTCCGGCAGGGCTTTCCACTTATTATGGTGCAGATGAGATCCGGCCCGACTGGGCGCAATAAAATCAGGAGACACCATGAGCGATCGGCTCCCCCTCTTCCTTGAGGGTCGGTTCGTGCAGAGCGCGAGCGACCAGAGCATTCCCGTGACCAATCCAGCCACGCAGGCCGTGCTGGTGGAGGCGCCGGCGGCGACGGTCGACGAAATGGAGCGGGCCATCGCCAGTGCGCAAGACGCCTTCGAGCAGTGGAAGCTCACGCCGCCGTCCAAGCGCGCCCGCCTGTTCATGCGCTATCAGCAGCTGCTCAAGGATCATCACGATGAACTCGGTGAGCTGCTAGCCCTGGAAACCGGCAAGAATTTCGAAGACGCCAAAGGCGATGTCTGGCGCGGCATCGAAGTCGTCGAGCAGATGTGCAACATCCCATCGCTGTTGATGGGTGAGACCGTGGACAACGTCGCCACCGGCGTCGACACGCATTCGCACATCCAGCCACTGGGCGTCTCGCTCGCGATCACGCCGTTCAACTTTCCGGCGATGATCCCGCTGTGGTTCTTCCCCACTGCGATCGCCAGCGGCAACGCCTGCATTCTCAAGCCCAGCGAGCAGGACCCGATGACACCGAACCGGCTCGCCGAACTTTTCGTCGAGGCGGGTTTCCCCCCTGCCTTGCTGCAAGTCATCCATGGCGGCAAGGAACAGGTGCAGTACCTGATGGAACACGAAGGCATTGCCACCGTGTCTTTCGTGGGGTCCGTGCCCGTGGCCGAGCACGTATACCGCACCGCCACGCAGAACCTGAAGCGTGCGCAATGCTTCGCCGGCGCCAAGAACCACATGGTGGTCATGCCCGATGCCGACAAACAGCAAGTGATCAACAACCTCGTGGGCGCCTCGGTGGGCGCGGCCGGTCAGCGCTGCATGGCGATTTCCGTCGCGGTGCTGGTGGGTGACACCCGCGAGTGGATTGGCGAGATTCGCGACGCGCTGTCCAAGGTGCATCCCGGCCATTGGGACCAGCCGGACTCAGCCTACGGGCCGCTGATCTCCCCTGCCGCCAAGGCGCGTGTGGAAAGCCTGATACAGCAAGGCGTGGACGAAGGCGCCACGCTGGAGCTGGATGGCCGCGGCTGTGTCGTCGAAGGCTACCCCGACGGCAACTGGGTCGGCCCGACCGTGTTCTCCGGCGTCAAAGCCGAGATGAGCATCTACCAGGAAGAGATCTTCGGCCCGGTGCTCTGCATCATGGAAGCCGCCGACCTGGACGAAGCACTGGACCTGATCGCCGACAACCCCTACGGCAACGGCACCTCCCTGTTCACCAGCTCAGGTGCGGCGGCCCGCAAATTCGTCGCCGAGGTCAAGGTTGGCCAGGTGGGGATCAATATCCCGATTCCGGTCCCGTTGCCCTTCTTCAGCTTCACCGGCTGGCGTCGCAGCTTCTTCGGCGACCAGCACGCCTATGGCAAGCAGGCGATTCGGTTCTTCACCGAGACCAAGACGGTCACATCGCGCTGGCCTGAATCCGGCATGCCGTCGAGTGGCCCGAACATGTCAATCAACTTGCAGTGATGCGCTGGGCGGGGGATCACTGGGCCATACGCAGCCTCATCCTCGCGGTATTGGCACTCGCTTACTACTGCCTGGTCGTTCAATCGATCGGTTGGGTAGCCGCCTCTACCACCCCAAATTATCAGGGGTGGTCGGAGGCGTGGCAGGTCTACGCTCACATGAGCGTCTTACACCTGCTGGCAATCACCATCGCCGCGCTGCCGATTGCGATCGCACTGGTGCTACTCATTGCGCATCGAACCGTGGCGTTCGCGATTATCCTGTCCCTACCCGCGGCGATCCGCCTGATCGTGGACGTATTCGTCCGGCGGGACGAAGCACTGACCAACCCAATGCCCGCCGGGCAGTGGCTTGTCCACGGTCTCGGCGCGGTCTACCTGGCCGGCACACCGGCGGCACTGACGCTGCTGCTACGTCGGTTGCTACCTGCCCACAGTCGGACACCAGAGCAAGCATGACCCGACTCATCCTGCTGGCGACCGGTGTTGTGGCCTCGTGTCTATCCCTGCAGTCGCAGGCAGAGGTGCTGGCCTCCGATGCCCGTGGCTTCCTGGTCCGCCACACCACCACCGTTGACCTGCCGTCCGATGCCGCCTACCGCACCATGACCGAAATCCATCGTTGGTGGAATCCGGAGCACAGCTGGTCGGGCGATGCAGGGAATCTGCGCATCGACGCCCAAGCCGGCGGCTGCTGGTGCGAGATCTGGTCGGTGGGCGGTCAGACGCATAGCGTGCAGCATATGCAGGTCACAGCGGCCAGACCCGGCAGCCTGCTGCGCGCCAGCGGCGGGCTTGGGCCCTTGCAGCAGCTGGGCGTCGCTGGCTCCCAAAGCTGGATGTTTGAGGCAGCATCGGACGGAAGGTCGACCGTGACCGTCGAGTACGCGGTATCCGGTTGGACACCCGACGGCCTGGAGCAATGGGCCGGCCCGGTGGACTTCGTGATCGGCGAGCAAGTCCAGCGTTACACTCGCCTGATCAACACCGGCTCGCCGGATATCGAATGAACTTTGATCTCAACGAAGACCAGCAAGCGCTGGTCGATGCCGCCCGCGACTTTTCCGGCAAGGCGCTGGCGCCCCATGCGGCCGAGTGGGACGAGCGCTGCCATTTTCCCGTCGATGTGATCCAACAGGCCGCGGAGCTGGGCTTTCTGGGCTTGTACACACCGGAGGCCGCCGGAGGCCTGGGACTGTCCCGGTTGGACTCGGTGCTCATCGTCGAAGAACTGGCGCAGGGATGCACATCCACGACCGCGTACATGACCATCCACAACATGTGTACGTGGATGCTTGGCCAGTTCGGCGATGCCTCGATCCACGAGCGCTTCGTGCACAAGATGGTCAGCGGCGAATACCTCGCGTCATATTGTCTGACCGAGCCGGGCAACGGCTCCGATGCGGCGAACCTGAAAGCCACGGCGCGCCGTGACGGCGACCACTACGTTGTCAACGGGTCCAAATGCTTTATCTCCGGCGCCGGCTCTACTCAGGTCCTGGTCCTGATGGCCCGAACCGGAGCCGATGGCCCGAAAGGCATTTCCTGCTTTGCGGTCCCGGCGGACCTCGACGGCATCAGTTACGGCAAGAAAGAAAGCAAGATGGGCTGGAACTCGCAGCCCACGCGGACCATCTCGTTCGACAACTGCCGGGTCCCGGCCGATTGTCTGGTCGGCGACGAGGGCGCGGGCTTCAAGTTCGCGATGAAAGGTCTGGACGGCGGCCGCCTGAACGTGGCGACCTGCTCCATCGGTACCGCCCAGGCCGCGCTCAATGCCAGCGTGGACTACGTGAAGGGCCGCAAGCAGTTCGGCCAGGCGATTGCTGATTTTCAGGCCACCCAATTCAAGCTGGCGGACATGCAAACCAACCTCGTCGCCGCCCGCCAGATGATCCGCCTGGCCGCGAGCAAGCTCGACTCCGAACACCCCGAGGCCACGGCGTATTGCGCGATGGCCAAGCGCTTTGCGACCGATGCCTGCTTCGACATTTGCAACGATGCCCTGCAGCTGCACGGGGGCTACGGCTATATCCGCGAGTACCCGCTGGAGCGTATGGTGCGTGACACCCGTGTCCATCAGATACTCGAAGGCACGAACGAGATCATGCGCGTCATCCTGGGGCGCAGGCTCATGCTGGAACATGCGCTGGAGATGCTGAGATGACCGACCAACTGCTGGTTTCGATCGATGGTCCTGTCGCCACGCTGACGATCAACAACCCCAAGGCCAATACCTGGACGCTGGAGTCGTTGAACGCTCTGCCCGACATCATCGCCGACCTGGAAACGGACGCATCGATTCGTGCCCTGGTCATCACCGGTGCGGGCGAAAAATTCTTCTCGGCGGGCGCCGAACTCACGACCTTCGCCGAGGGCGATGTCGCCGTTGCCAGCGAAATGGCGCGCGCCTTCGGCTTCGCCTTTGAAGCACTGGCGGAATGTGATCTGGTCACCATCGCTGCCATCAACGGTTACGCCATGGGCGGCGGCCTGGAAGCCGCGCTGGCCTGTGACATGCGCATCGCGGAGTCTCACGCGCAGATGGCCTTACCGGAAGCCGCGGTCGGCCTGCTGCCCTGCGCGGGCGGCACCCAGCGCCTGCCCTGGCTGGTCGGCGAAGGCTGGGCCAAACGGATGATTCTCTGCGGCGAACGTATCGATGCCGACACCGCGCTGGACATCGGCCTGGTGGAGGAAGTCGTCGATTCCGGTGAATCCCTTACCGTGGCGATGGAACTGGCGGCCAAGGTCCAGGCGCAATCGCCGGCCAGCGTCGTCTCCTGCAAGCGCCTGATCCACGCCGCCGAACGCCAGCCGCTACAAACCGCACTGGCGATGGAGCGCGAGGAATTCGTCGAGTTGTTCAATACCGACGACCAGATGGAAGGCGTGACCGCGTTTCTGGAAAAACGTCCGCCCGAGTGGACCAACAGCTAACCGAACAGGCTTTGCACTGATGTCCGACCAACCCATCCTCGTCGAACAACACGGCGGCCTGGGCCGCATAACGCTGAACGCGCCCAAGGCGCTGAATTCGCTGAGCCTGCCCATGGCCCGAGCGATGCAGCAGCAGCTGGATGCCTGGACCACCGACGACAGCGTTGCCGCGGTCTGGCTGGACGGATCCGGTGACAAGGCGTTCTGCGCCGGTGGCGACATCCGCGCGATGTACGAGGCGATGACCGCCCATCCGGTCGGCGAACGCGTTCCTGGCTGCGAGACTTTCTTCACCGAAGAGTACCGGCTGGATTTCACCCTCCACAGCTATCCCAAGCCGGTCATTGTCTGGGGCAGCGGCATCGTCATGGGCGGTGGCATGGGTCTCATGTGTGGTGCCGCGCATCGCCTGGTTACCGAGACCTCTCGGCTGGCGATGCCCGAGATCACAATCGGGCTTTACCCCGATGTCGGCGGGTCCTGGTTTCTCAATCGCATGCCAAATGGACTGGGCCTGTTCCTCGGCCTGACCGGCGCACAGATCAACGCCACCGATGCGATCACCACCGGCCTGGCCGACCGCATGGTCGGCGCGTCGGAGCGCGACGCGCTCATCAACGCGCTCGCCTCGGCGCCCCTCGCCACCGACGCCGAAGAATGCATTCGCAACGTGCTGCGCGACTTCGAAGACCGCGCGGCCGGCCAGCGGCCGGGCAGCCAGATCGCACCGCATCTGGATCAGATTCGGACCCTCACCGACCACGCCCGGGTGGCCGACGTGGTCGACGCAATTCTCGCGGTCGACACCGACGACAAATGGCTGTCCCGTGCGGTCGGCTCACTCGCCAAGGGCTGCCCGATGACCGCACATCTGGTCGCCGAGCAGATCCGCCGCAGCCGTCACCTGAGCCTGGCGGACGTGTTCCGGATGGAATTGGTGATGTCGTCCCGCTGCTCCATGCAGCCAGACTTTCGCGAAGGCGTGCGCGCCCTGCTAATCGACAAGGACGGTTCGCCATCTTGGTCGCACGGTAGCGTGGCCGCGGTGAGCGAGGCTGACATCGAACGGCATTTCACCGCGCCCTGGTCCGGCGAAGCTCCGTTATCCCAACTCGGCTGATAGCGCCAACTCCGACCGGCACGACAACAAAACAAGCAGGAGACAGCATGAGCAGCATCGCATTCATCGGCCTCGGCAACATGGGTGGTCCCATGGCGGCCAACCTCGTCAGTGCCGGCCACAGCGTTCGGGCCTTCGACTTGTCCGAGGCTGCCTGCGCCGTCGCGAAACAGGCGGGCTGCACAGTGGCTACCTCGGCTGCGGAAGCGGCCGGCGGCGCCGACATCGTGTTCTCCATGCTGCCGTCGGGCGCCATTGTCGAAGCGGTCTACCTCGGTGACGACGGGCTGCTGGCGAGCCTGCCGAACACCACGCTGGTGATCGACAGCTCCACCATCGCCGCCGAGTCGGCAAGAACGGTGTGGGCCGCTGCCGACGCCCTCGGCATTCGGATGATCGATGCGCCGGTGTCCGGTGGCGTGGCCGCGGCCACTGCCGGCACGCTGACCTTCATCTGTGGCGGTCGCGAGGCCGACATCGACGCCGCCCGACCGGTGCTCGAAGCCATGGGCAAGAACGTACTGCGTGCCGGCGATTCGGGCGCCGGTCAGGTCGCCAAGATCTGCAACAACATGCTGCTGGCCGTGCATATGATCGGCACGGCAGAAGCCCTTGCGTTGGGTGATGCCCACGGCGTCGACCCGGCCGTCTTGTCCGAGATCATGCTCGCCAGTTCCGGGCGTAACTGGTCGCTGGAGGTCTACAACCCCTGGCCCGGCGTCATGGAGAACGCGCCGGCCTCCAAGGAGTATCAGGGCGGCTTCATGGTCGATCTCATGCACAAGGACCTGGGCCTGGCCCTGGCCGCAGCTCAAGCTGAAGGCGCCAGCACGCCCATGGGCGCACTCGCCCGCTCGCTCTACGCGCTGCACCGTCAGGCCGGGAACGGCCGGCTCGATTTCTCGTCGATCCAGTCCATGCTGCGCGAATCCTGACGGAACGGTCGAAAGCCTTTATGGTCGACTCAACACCGGCAACGACGCTGGTTCACGATTGATTTGCAAGGAGGCCTGCTGATGAAACGTTCGATTTCCCTCTTATCCCTCTGTACCGCCCTGGCCGCCTGCGCCGGCTCGGCTGGCGCCGCCAGTTCGGTGACATTGAACGCCGTGAGCAGCGATGGCGTCGGCGAAGCAGTCGGCACCGTCAGCTTCAAGAACACCGAGCACGGTCTGGTATTCAGCCCCGACCTCAGCGGGCTGGAACCGGGTCTGCACGGCTTTCATGTGCATGAAAACGCCAGCTGCTCCCCCGCCGCGAAAAACGGCGAGATGACAGCCGCGGCCAGCGCCGGCAGTCACTACGACCCCGAAAATAGCGGCGCGCACGATACGCCCTGGGGCGACGGTCACATGGGTGACCTGCCCGGCCTATACGTCGCCGCGGATGGCACGGCCACCCACCCGGTCCTGGCGCCACGCCTGCAGATGGAAGACATCCAGAATCGCGCGCTGATGATTCACATCGGTGGTGACAACTTCTCCGATACGCCGAAGAAACTCGGTGGCGGTGGTGCCCGCGTCGCCTGCGGAGTCATCGGCGGAGGCTGATTCGCCGTTATGCAACAAAGCATGTGGCTAATCGCGCTGCCAGTGCTCGGCGCACTGGCAGCGGTCGGTTGTCTTCTGCTGATCAAGGTCACACGACGCAGGCAGGCGACCCGCTCAGGTGAATCCAGCGAGGTCGTGCCCGCGAATCCGATGTCGAGGGAACAGGCGAAGACGATCACCCGACGCTACGCGCTCGCGTCTGCCCTCGT
>JAGLCS010000153.1 GCA_023146115.1 Abyssibacter sp.
CTTGGCGCGGCGGGCCTTGGCTTCGCCCAGCGACATTTTCTTGTAGATCTCGCGGATTTCCTCAACCGTCAGCATGGTGTCGACTTCCATCTGACCCATGCGCGCCATGATGCGCATCAGGTCTTCGGAGTGCAGGTTGATGCCCGAGGAATACTTGCGTTTGGCGCGCACCAGCTTTTCGACCCAGGCCTCGTTGGTGAGGTTGCCGGGGAAGCTGTCGATAAACGTTTTGCGCGGCATGCCGGCGCGGTTGACGCAGATATCCAGAATCTCGCGCTCGGCGGAGCGGATCTTGGCGATTTCCTGGCGCAGGTTGCTGGTGAGTTGCTCGGTGGTGCGTGGCGTGAGCTTGAAGCGCATGAATTCATGCGACAGCTTTTCGCGTGCAGCCTGGGTGTCCGGATGCCCGGTGCCCTTGGTTTCCAGCAATTTGACGACGGCGTCGAAGTAGCCCTGCAGCTTGTCGAACGCGATCTTGCATTCTTCCGGATCAGGGCCGGTGTCGACAGGCTTGTCGTTGCTGTCGTCGTCATCGTCGTCGGCATCGCTGTCGTCGCCGTCATCGTCGCCAGAATTCGTGGTCTCTTCTTCCGGCTCTTCGGCGACGACCGGGTCACCGGTGTCGGGGTCGACGAAGCCGACCATGAAGTCGGTCAGGCGGCGCTCGCCGTCCTGCACCTTCTGCCATTCTTCCAGCAGGATGGCGACGGTTTCGGGGTGGAAGGCCAGTGAATACATGGCTTCGGCCAGGCCTTCCTCAATGCGCTTGGCAATGCGGATTTCGCCCTGGCGGTCGAGCAGTTCCACCGTGCCCATTTCGCGCATGTACATGCGCACGGGGTCGGTGGTGCGGCCCAGCTCGGAATCCAGCGCGGCCAGCGTGGCGGCGGCTTCTTCGGCAGCGTCGTCGTCATCGTCATCATCGGTGACGGGCGCGTCGGCCATCATGAGCTGGTCTTCGTCCGGTGCTTCTTCGTGCACCGTGATGCCCATGTCGGCGATCATGTTGACGATGTCCTCGATCTGCTCCGGGTCGACAATGTCGTCCGGTAGGTGATCGTTGACTTCGGCGTAGGTCAGATAGCCCTTTTCTTTACCACGGGCGATCAGCGCTTTGAGCTGAGATTGCTTCTCGACGGTCATAGGGAACGGTCTTGAAAAGTAGGAAGCCGGCGCAGAGACGCCGGCAGAACACGCCATTTTACTGAGCCGTTAACAGCGAAAGCAAGGCGCGGCAAGGTATACCGCTGGCAACAGATTGGACCGACGGTGATCGCATTCGATCCCGTCCGGCCGCAGATGAGGGTATGGAACACCCGCGCGCTTGCGTTTTCAGTCGACTCAGTGCTGCAGCACCTAGCGTGTCAAAGGCCCGAATTGGCATCGAGGTTGTGGCTGTGAGCCACTGCGAATCATCGTCGCAAAGCCTGGGCGCCCTGACGCGAATCCCTTTATGGTGCGCGATTCGGTGAATTCAAGAGCCGGCGAGAAAAAGTCTTACCGCTGGTAGGCCGCCCGCAGTTCCTCGCGCTCGCCCTGGGTCAGTTCACGTTGCTGCGAAAGCGTGGTGAGGTTTCGGATCCGCTGCTTGGCGTTGTCCTGGGTGATCAGGCCTAGCGCTTCCTGAAAATCCGCCGCCGGGTCGAATCCCGCCGGTACGGTGGCGGCGCTGAGCACATCGTCCAGTGTGGCCTCGTCCGGTTCGCCGCGCAGACGTTCCAGGTACTGCGCCGCTGTCATCGCCGGATTGTCGGCAAAGGCGTGAATCAGCTGTTCCAGAAACTGTTGGTCAGGCGCATCGGCCAGGCGGGGGATGGACGGCAACTCCGCGGCGATGGCAGGCCGTTCCAGCAGCGCGCGGGCCGCCCTGCGCACCCGTGGCGTGAGCGTGGGTGGCGCATGTTCTTCATCGGACTCAACCAGCGGCGGCGGCGGGGGGCGGGGCGTCGGTGGGCTGGCGGTCATGTCGTGAATGTCGAAGCCGACGATCTGCGAGACCTGTTGTTCCAGACCCTTGCGAAAGGCGCCTGGTGCCAGCGCCTCCAGATGCGGTTTTGCCAGCGCAACCAGGCGGGCCCGACCATCGACGGAGGACAGGTCCACCTCATCGGTGAGCTGGCTGAGCAAGAAGGTCGAGAGGGGTTCGGAGCCGGCAATGCGCTCGCCGAACGCGTCGGCGCCTTCCTTGCGAACCAGGGTATCGGGGTCTTCGCCGTCGGGCAGGAACAGCAGCCGAATTTCCCGGCCGTCGCGCATGGCCGGCAAGGCGCGCTCGACGGCACGCCAACCGGCGTCGCGGCCGGCGCGATCGCCGTCGAAGCACAGCACGATGCGTGAGGTGGTGCGGAACATCAGATTGATGTGATCCGTGGTCGTTGCGGTGCCGAGCGTGGCCACCGCGCAGTCGATGCCGAACTGAGCCAGCGCCGCCACGTCCATGTAGCCCTCGACCACCAGCAAATGTGCCGGCGCTTTGCTCGCCTGCCGGGCTTCGTACAGGCCGTAGAGCTGGGTGCCCTTGTGGAACACTGGCGTTTCAGGCGAGTTCAGGTATTTGGGTTTTTCGTCACCAAAGGCGCGCCCGCCAAAGCCGATGACGCGCCCCCGCAGATCCCGAATGGGAAAGGTCACCCGGTCGCGAAAGCGGTCATAGGCGCGGCCGTCGTCCTTGCGGATCGCCAGGCCGGCCTGCACCGCGATGGCGGTGTCGGCGACGGCATCGACCACCGTTTGCCAGGCATCCGGCGCGTAGCCAATGCCGAACCGCTTGGCGGTGGCGCCATCCAGCCCGCGGCCTTTGAGGTACGCAATGGCCTTGTCGGAGCCGCGCAGCGAGCGGGCGAAGATCTGCTGGGCCGTGTCCAGCGCCTCCCACAGCTTCGGGTCGATACTCGGCCCGCTGTCAGCCGCGTCGGCGGGGATTTCGACGCCGGCCATGCGCGCGAGCTCCTCGATGGCGTCGCGGAACTCCAGCCGGTCGTACTCCATGAGAAAACTGATCGCCGTGCCATGCGCCCCGCAGCCGAAGCAGTGATAGAACTGCTTGGTCGGCGACACCGTGAAGCTGGGAGATTTCTCGTCGTGAAACGGGCAGCAGGCCGCGTATTCGCCGCCCTGGCGCTTGAGCGGCACCCGGCCGTCGATCAGCTGGACGATATCCGTCCGAGCGATCAGGTCGTCAATGAAATTTTGGGGGATGCGGGCCATCGGCGCGGTCGAGCGGTCAGAGCAGGGCTTCGATGTCCTGGGTGAGCGACTGTGGCTTGTCGGTTGGCGCGTAGCGCTTGATCACCTGGCCTTCGCCATCCACCAGAAACTTGGTGAAGTTCCATTTGATGCCCTTGGAACCCAGGACGCCGGGCTTTTCACGCTTGAGATGCTGGTAAAGCGGGTGGGCCTGATCACCGTTGACCTCAACCTTGGCGAACATCGGAAAGCTGACGTTGTAGGTCAGCGAGCAGAAGTTCTTGATCTCGTTTTCATCGCCCGGTTCCTGATGCCCGAACTGATCACAGGGAAAGCCCAGCACGGCGAATCCGCGGTCCTTGTACTGCTGGTAGAGCGCTTCGAGCCCTTCGTACTGCGGGGTGAAGCCGCACTTGCTCGCGGTATTGACGATGAGCAGCGCCTGGCCTTCGTAGTCGGCCAGCGCTTGTTCCTGGCCATCGATGGTGGCCGCAGAGAATTGATGAACAGACATGATGCATGGCCCTTCGGGCAGTGGGGCCTGCATTCTAGCCCGGTTGTTGCGCCGGGCCAGCGCAAACGAATGCACGGGCCGGCGGTGCCAGCGGCGGTATCGGCACGTCGCACCGCCTCCGATTACGGGTTGGCGTTAGCCAGTGGAGCCGGGTGTCCAGGACGGCGGGTCGCTTGCCGGGAACGACTCCTCGCCCGCCTCATCGGCCAGGGCGTCGTCCTGCTCGCCGGGTTCATGCTCAGGCGATTCGAGCGGTTCGTCGCGAGGGTTCTGCGGTTTGCTGGTGGGCATCAGATGTTCCTGTCGGCCTGAGCCGAACGCTTGCGTTCAGTTCATCGACCGACAGGACGGGTGGCAGTTCCCAGGGGAACGCCGATTCTGCTAGATCAGTGTTTCCCTAGCCCAGCCGTGCCTTGATCTTGGCCGAAAGCGCCGACATGTCCGTGCGGCCCGCCACCTTGGGCTTGAGCATGCCCATCACCTTGCCCATGTCGCGCATGGATTCGGCGCCGGTGGTGGTCACGGCGTCATCGACAAGCTGATCGATCTCGGCGTCGTCGAGCTGTTCCGGCAGGTAGTCGGCCAGTAGCGCGGCTTCCGAGGCTTCCTGGTCCGCGAGGTCGGCGCGATCACCGGCCCGGTACTGCGCTTCGGCTTCGCGGCGCTGCTTGACCAGTTTTTCGACAATGGCGATCACGTCGTCGTCGGTCAGTTCAATGCGCTCGTCGACCTCGCGCTGCTTGATCGCGGCGGTGAGCATGCGGATGGTGGCCAGGCGCTCCTTGTCCTTCTCGCGCATGGCGGTCTTCATGTCGGCGGTGATGCGGTCTTTGAGTGCGGACATGGTGGGTTCCTTGATGGGTGCTGGACGGGCTCAAAACAAAACTAGCGGCTCGTGGCCGCTAGTTCGTAACGCAATGGCAGGCGCCGAGGACGCCTGGACGCCGCTCTAGTAGAGGCGGGTCCGGCGCGCCGTCTCGCGAGACAGCTTCTTGGCGTGGCGCTTTACAGCGGCCGCCTTCTTGCGCTTGCGCTCCTGGCTAGGCTTTTCGAAGAACTCACGCTTGCGCACGTCAGACAGCACGCCGGCCTTCTCGCAGGTGCGTTTGAAGCGCCGCAGGGCAACTTCGAAAGGCTCGTTTTCTTTGACGCGAACGCTGGGCATATTGAGATCTGCTCCGTGGCCTATCCTGGAGGCTTGAGAAAAAGGGACGCGGATTCTATAGGCGCCTTTCCGGATTTTCAACGCCAAATTTACATCGCGGAGAATCCCCGCATAATCCGGGCCCCCGGAGAGCGTGTTTCGCCGAACCTTTCAGCGTCGATCTCCACCAGCGGCTTGAGCTTCAGACAGCGATTTTGACCAGTATTCTAGGCATCGAAACCTCCTGTGACGAGACCGGCGTCGCCGTCTTTGACACGCGGCGCGGCCTGTTGAGCGAGGCCTTGTTCAGCCAGATTGCGCTGCACGCCGAGCATGGCGGTGTAGTGCCGGAGCTGGCCTCGCGCGATCACGTGCGGCGGTTGTCCGGTCTGGTGGAGCAGGCCTTGGCCGAGGCCGGTGTCGAACGCACCGACGTGATCGCCTACACCGCGGGCCCCGGCTTGGTCGGAGCGTTGATGGTGGGGGCGGCCTTTGCGACAGGTCTGGCCACGGCCTGGAATGTCGGCGTGATTCCCGTACATCACATGGAGGGTCACCTGCTGGCGCCGCTGATGAGTGGCCAGGCGCCGGCGTTTCCATTCGTTGCGCTGCTGGTCTCCGGCGGCCACACCCTGTTGGTGCAGGTCGATGGCATCGGCCGCTACAGCTTGCTGGGCCAGACCCGGGACGATGCGGTCGGCGAGGCCTTCGACAAGACCGCCAAGCTGCTGGGGCTCGGCTACCCCGGGGGCCCCGCGGTGGCGCGGCTGGCAATGGCTGGTGATCCGGCACGGTTCCGCCTGCCCCGGCCGATGCTCGACAAGCCGGGGCTGGACTTTTCGTTTTCCGGACTGAAGACGGCGGTGTACCTGCTGGCGCAGGACGAGCCGGACGCGCAGGCCGACATCGCCCGCGCCTTCGAGGAGGCTGTCGTCGAGACACTGGCGACCAAATGCGCGCGCGCGCTGGAGGCGGCCGGGTGTCGCGATCTGTTGATTGCCGGCGGCGTAGCGGCGAACACGCGCTTGCGCGAGGCGCTGTCGGCGCTGCCCGGTATCCGCCTGCACACGCCGCCGCTGGCCCTATGCACGGACAACGGCGCAATGATCGCGTATGCGGGCGCGCTAAGACTCGGCGACGCCATCGCCGCCCCGACCGCCATGCATGCGCGTGCGCGCTGGCCGCTCGATACACTGGCCCCGCCAGCCGGTCTCACCTAACCCAAGCACTCAACCGAGCACCCATGGACCTGATCTACCTGCGCGATCTGCGCATCGAAACCGTCATCGGAATCTTCGACTGGGAACGCGAGATCAAGCAGACCGTCGTGATTGACCTGGAGATGGGAACCGATATCCGCAAGGCGGCGGCGTCGGACCACATCGACGACACCCTGGACTACAAGTCGCTGGCCAAACGGATCATCAGCTTTGTCGAGGCAGCCAAGTTCGAGTTGGTCGAGACGCTAACCGATCGCATCGCTCGCATCATCATCACCGAATTCGGTGTGCCTTACGTCAGGGTTTCTGTGAACAAGCAGGGCGCGGTGCGCGGTTCGCGCGATGTCGGCGTGATCATCGAGCGACGTCCGGAGGACTATGCCGATGCCTGAGGTGTTCGTCGGCGCGGGTAGCAATGACAGCGCCGAGGTGCATCTGGCGCGCGGCGTTGCCTTGCTGGTCGAGCACTATGGCGACGTGTCTTGCTCGCCCGTTTACCGCAATCCCGCAGTGGGATTTGACGGCGACGACTTTCTCAATTTCGTGATTCGTCTGTATACGGACGAATCCATGGCGCAGGTCATGGCGCGGCTGCGGACGATCGAGGATTGTTGCGGCCGGACCCGTGATGGCGCCAAGTTCAGTCCGCGAACGCTGGATTTCGACTTGCTGCTCTATGGCGACGTGGTGTCGGAAGACCCCGCCGTGGATGTGCCCCGCGACGAGATCCTGAAATATCCGTTCGTGCTGAAGCCGCTGGCTGATCTGGTCCCGGAGCACCGGCACCCGTTGACCCGGCAGACCTATTCGACGCTATGGGCTGCCATGGCCAAGGCCGGGCCGGTCGAGCTCACGCCCGTAGCCTGGGCGCCGCAGCCGCAAGCACGCTAGGGAAACACTGATCTATTCCCGCCGC
>JAGLCS010000154.1 GCA_023146115.1 Abyssibacter sp.
ACCAAACCGCACTCACTCCGCCTGGGCCTGCGTGAAAACCGGCTCCGTCTTGGTGGTGTGAATAGATCAGTGTTTCCCTAGGGAAGCATCGCCTGCACGAAGCTGTGCAGGCTGTCGACCCGTTGCACGTTGGCCAGTGCCTCGGCGTGTTCCGCCTCCGTTGCCTGGCCGTAGCCGGTTCGGACCAGAACAGCCTGGGTGGCGGCGGCACGGGCGGCCTGGATATCGCTCCATTCGTCGCCCAGCACCGGGATCATTCCGGCATCGATTTGCATGCGCCGGGCAATGTCCTGAATCAGTGCTGATTTGCCGGACTGGCGATCATCCGCTTCGGAATGCGGATTGAAGGCGATTGCATCAAAGCGGCCGCCGAACTGGTTGACCGCCTCTTGCATGCGCTGATGGATTGCGAAGAGATCGTCGTGACCCATTTCGCCGCTGCCCAGCAAGGGCTGGTGGGTGACCACGCAGACGCGGATGCCCGACTGGGTCATCTGCGCCACCGCTTCCAGGCTGCCGGCAATCGGACGCCAGTCACCGGGACGACGAATACCACCGTCCACCGGCTCGTTTAGCACCCCGTCGCGGCCCAGGATCACAAGCTTCATGGCCGCAGTGTACGTTCAGCCGGACAGATGAGAGAAGTCGGCGACCTGGCGCAGCAACACATCCAGCCGGGCGAGCAGGCGTAGGCGATTGCGGCGCACCGCGTCGTCGTCAGCCATCACCATGACGTCTTCGAAGAACTGGTCCACTGGCGCCTGAAGGCTGGCGAGCCGTTCCAGAGCCTGGGCGTAGTCGCCTGCAGCGACCTGGCTTGCGACGGCTTCGCCCAAACCGTCCAGGGTGTCGAGCATGGCGCGTTCGGCGTCGGCGTCGAATAACGCGGGGTCGATGTTGCCTGCATCCGGCGGCGATTTTTTCAGAATGTTGCGCACCCGCTTGTGCGCGGCGGCCAAGCTAGCCGCCGCGGGTGTCGGGCGGAAGGCCAACACCGCCTGACAGCGCGCCTGGATATCCAGCGGATCGGTCAGCTCGAGCGCTGCGACGGCCTCGAACACGTCTGGCGACACGCCTTGTTCGGCAAGCAGGCCGCGAAGGCGGTCCTGAAAAAAGCCCAGCAGTGCGTTGGCTGTGTCGTCATCCTCGACCGGCGCCGGCTGTGCGGCAATCGCGGCCTGGCTGGCGGTGAGCAGGTCCAGCGAAATCCTTGCCTCGAGCAGAATTCGCAGAACGCCCAGTGCCGCGCGCCGCAGCCCCAGCGGATCGCGATCACCAGAGGGGCGGTTGCCCAGCGCGAACTGGCCGGCCAGCGTGTCGAACTTGTCGGCCAGCGCCAGGGCGCGGCCGATCGGGGTTGCTGGAATGGCATCGGAAGGCCCGCGCGGCTGATAGTGCTCCGCGATGGCGGCGGCGACCGCTTCAGGCTCACCCGATTCACGGGCGTAGTAGCCACCGACCAGCCCTTCGAGTTCGGTGAACTCAAAGACCATGTCGGTGACCAGGTCGGCCTTGCTCAGGGTGGCGGCTCGGCGCGCCTGCTGGGCGTCATCGCCCAGCGAATCGGCCAGTGAGCTGGCGAGCGCTTCCAGGCGTTTGGTCTTGTCAGCGTAGCTGCCCAAACCCTTCTGGAAGGTGACGTCGTCCAGGCGCTGCACGTAGTCGGCCAGCGGTTGCTTGCGGTCCTTGTTCCAGAAGAACAGGGCATCGTCCAGGCGCGGGCGCACGACGCGCTCATTGCCGGCGATCACCTGGCTCATGTCCAGCGACTCGACATTTGCAACCGTGACAAAACGCGGCAGCAGCCCGCCCGCAGCATCGCGGACCGGAAAATAGCGCTGATGCGATTCGATGGTGGTGATCAGCACCTCGGGCGGCATGTTCATGAAGCGCTCGTCGATGCTGCCGGAGATCGCAACCGGCCATTCGACCAGCGCGGTGACTTCGTCGACCAGCTCCGCATCCAGCTGCGCAGCGCCGCCGGTACGCTCGGCGGTTCGAGTGACTTGCTGCGTCACGATCTTGCGGCGTTCTTCGAAGGAGGCGATCACCTGATGATCGAACAGCGTCATTTCGTAGTCGCCGGCCGCAGCGAGCGCCACCGGTTCCGGCGCATGAAAGCGATGCGCGTGCGTGAGGCGCCCGGCGCATAGGCCGAATAGCTCCACTGGGATCACCGTCTCGCCATGCAGGCAGACCAGCCATTGCACGGGGCGCAGAAAGCTTTCGTCCAGATTGCCCCAGCGCATGCGCTTGGGCGTGGTCAGCTTGCGCACCGAGTCGGTAATCAGCGGCGGCAGGATCTCGGCCAGCGGCTGGCCGGTCTCGCGGCCGCGGTACAGGTAGTAAGGCCCCTTGTCGGTGTCGAGCGTCTCGAGCGCGTCAACCGCGACGCCGCAGGAGCGCGCGAAGCCGGCCACGGCCTTGTCCGGTGCCCGGGTTGAGGGGCCACGGCGTTCGATGTCGCGGTCCGGCTGGCGCTCGGCCACATCGCGGATCAGCACGGCCAGCCGTCTCGGCGTGGCGAACACGCGGGCATCACCCTGGTCGATGCCGAGCTCGCGCAGGCCGTCGGTCAGGCGCTGGCCGAGTTCTGCAGCCATGGTTTGCAGCGAGCCGGGCGGCAGTTCTTCGCAGCCGAGTTCGAAGAGAAGATCTGAAGTCATGGAAATACAGGCGGGGGTCAGGCGGCGTCGGCAGCTTGCTGCAACAGCGGGAAGCCCAGGGCTTCCCGCGCTTCGTAGTACACCCTGGCCACGTCTCGAGCCATGGCGCGGACGCGCAGGATGACATTCTGGCGTTCGGTCACCGAAATCGCCTTGCGGGCGTCCAGCAGGTTGAACAGGTGGCTGGCCTTGAGCATCTGCTCGTAGGCCGGCAGCGGCAGCTTGGCCTCTACCAGGCGACCACAAGCGGCTTCGCACTCGGCGAACTGCGTGAACAGGGCGTCGGTGTTGGCGTGCTCGAAGTTGTACGTCGACTGCTCCACCTCGTTCTGGTGGAACACATCGCCGTAGCTCACCGTGCCGTTCGGGGTTTCGGCCCAGACCAGGTCGTAAACCGATTCGACGTCCTGCAGGTACATGGCCAAGCGTTCGAGGCCATAGGTGATCTCGCCCGCCACGGGCTTGCATTCGATGCCGCCGCATTGCTGGAAGTAGGTGAACTGGGTGACTTCCATCCCGTTGAGCCAGACCTCCCAGCCCAGTCCCCAGGCGCCCAGCGTGGGCGATTCCCAGTTGTCCTCGACAAAGCGGATGTCATGCACCAGCGGATCAATGCCCAGCTCGACCAGCGAATCGAGGTAAAGCTGTTGGAAGTCCGGCGGCGACGGCTTCATCAGAACCTGAAACTGGTAGTAGTGCTGCAGCCGGTTCGGGTTGTCGCCATAGCGGCCGTCTGTCGGCCGGCGCGAAGGCTGAACGTAGGCCGTGTTCCACGGTTCCGGGCCGATCGCGCGTAAAAAAGTCGCCCAGTGGAAGGTGCCGGCGCCGACTTCCATGTCCAATGGCTGCACGATCACGCAGCCCCGGGTTGCCCAGTAGTTCTGGAGGCGTAGGATCAGGTCCTGAAAGGTCAGCCGTTGCATGCGACGGGGGTGATTCAAAGCGATTGGAAGCGCGCGAGTATAACGGCGCGGGCTCCGGTCTGTGCGCCGAATCGCCAAGCCCGTTGGCATAGATGCTGCTTTTCTTCGAACCCCAGGCGCGCACAGGGGAAGCCCAGCGCCTGCACTTACATAAACATTGTTGGAGAGGGTGGATGAAAGCCGAAGACGTTCTCAAGCTCATCAAGGACGAAGACGTCAAGTTTGTCGACTACCGCTTTGCCGATACGCGCGGCAAGGAGCAGCACGTCACGGTGCCTTCGCACACCGTGGATGCCGACGAACTTGAAGGCGGAAAAATGTTTGACGGGTCCTCCATCGCGGGATGGAAGGGCATCAATGAGTCCGACATGATCCTGATGCCGGACCCCGAATCGGCAGTCATGGACCCCTTCTTCGAAGAGGCAACGCTGATCATCCGCTGCGATGTCGTTGAGCCCTCGACCATGCAGGGTTACGAGCGTGATCCGCGCTCCCTGGCCAAGCGCGCCGAGGCCTACATGAAGTCCACCGGTATCGGTGACACGGCATTCTTCGGCCCCGAGAACGAGTTTTTCGTGTTCGACGACGTGAAGTACGGCGCCGAAATGCAGGGTGCGTTCTATTCCATCGATTCCGAAGAATCGAGCTGGAACTCGGCCAAGACCTACGTGGACGGCAACATGGGTCACCGTCCGGGCGTGAAGGGCGGTTACTTCCCGGTTCCTCCGGTGGACTCGCTGCAGGACATGCGTTCGGCCATGTGTCTCGCGCTGGAGGACATGGGCATCCCGACCGAAGTGCATCACCATGAGGTGGCCACGGCCGGTCAGTGCGAAATTGGTGTCAAGTTCAACACCTTGGTGAAGAAGGCCGACGAAGTGCTGGCGCTGAAGTACGCGATCCAGAACGTCGCCCATGCCTACGGCAAGACCGCGACCTTCATGCCCAAGCCGCTGGTCGGCGATAACGGCAACGGCATGCATGTTCACCAGTCCATCTCCAAGGATGGCGTGAACCTGTTCTCCGGCGATGGCGTCGGCGGCCTGTCCGAAACGGCGATCTACTACATCGGCGGCATCATCAAGCACGCCAAGGCCATCAACGCCTTCGCGAATGCCTCGACCAATAGCTACAAGCGCCTGGTCAAGGGTTTCGAAGCGCCGACCCTGCTGGCCTATTCGGCCCGTAACCGGTCCGCGTCGATTCGTATCCCCTACATTGCCAACCCGAAGGGGCGCCGCATCGAGGTCCGCTTCCCGGACTCGACCGCAAACCCTTACTTCGCGTTCGCCGCAATGCTGATGGCTGGCCTGGACGGCATCCAGAACAAGATTCACCCCGGCGACCCGATGGACAAGGATCTGTACGACCTGCCGCCGGAAGAGGAAGCCGCGATCCCGCAGGTGGCTTACAGCCTGGAGCAGGCCCTGGAAGCGCTGGATAACGACCGTGCATTCCTGACGGCCGGCGGCGTGTTCACGGATGACCTCATCGATGCGTACATCGAACTGAAGAACGAGGAAGTCACCATGCTGAAGATGACCACGCATCCCGTGGAATTCCAGATGTACTACTCGCTCTAGGCGAACACATCTGGCCGGGCGCGTTGTCGCCTGGTCTCAGCTGGTCGTTGAACGAAAGCCCCGACGTGGTTTGTCGGGGCTTTCTTGTTGTTGGTCGCAGCGTTCGCGGCATTGCCCGTGGGATCATTCGGGCGAGTTCTGAGTATGATTCCTGTGGTGGAATCCCCAAGCGCGGAACGGGTCAAAGCGGCATGATCAAGCGAATTTTCAGTCTGTTCATTTTCGGTCTCATCAGCTTTCCTGTCATGGCTGGTGACATCTATCGCTACGTCGATGAAGACGGCCGGGTGCATTACACCGACGAGCCGCCGCCACAGTATGGGTCTCAGGCAGAGCAGCTCGATCTCGGTGGCGTGCAAACCTACGACGCGGCGCGCGTGCCGCAGACGCCGGAGCCGCCAACACGGTCGGATTCCAATGCCGCGCCACTGCGCTACGAGGTCGTCGAAATGCTGCGGCCGCGGCCGGAGGAAACCATTCGCGATCCCAGCCACACGCTCACCGTTTCGGTGCGCCTAACGCCGCCGCTTCGCACCACGCTGGGGCATTCCCTGCAGTACTTTGTTGACGGCAAGCCTTCGGGCGGTCCTACGACCTCGACGAGCCGGACCCTGACGGAGGTGTTCCGTGGCACTCATTCCGTACAGGTCGTGGTGCTCGACAAGAGCGGCCGGCAGGTCGGTCAAACCGAGACCCGTTCGGTGTTTATGAAGCCGCCGTCCGTGAATCGCTAGACTGGATTAGCAGCCCGGCTCCCCTCAAGCCACGCTCGGCCTCGCGCCTGGATCGCACTACACTGGTGCGATAGTCCTGCCGCGCCACCATGGCGTATTCATTGCTTAGGTCTCCTCATGTTATTGCGTGGTGCAAACTCCCCAAAACTGGGCACGATCCTCGATGGTCTGAGCACGGCTGTTGTCTGTCTGGACGAGGACTTGCGCGTCGTATTCATCAACGCGGCTGCCGAAATATTGTTCGGAGTGGGCGCGCGTCATGTACTGGGTGAGCCGGTCGCGTCGGGCGTTCCTCATCTGGCTCCATTGGTCTCGCGTTGCCAGGAGGTGATTGAGTTCGGCGCGCCGATGATCGAGCGCGAACTCACGCTCAAGCGCAACGGGGAAGACCCGCTCGTCGTCGATTGCACGTTTTCGCCGTTGGCGGATTCCAAGCGTCGTGCGCTGTTGTTGCTGGAATTCTTTCGTTTGGACCGCCATATGCGCATTTCGCGCGATGAGCAGACCCTGGCTCATCAAAAGCTCAATCGTGAAATCGTTCGCGGATTGGCCCACGAGATCAAAAATCCGTTGGGTGGGCTGCGCGGCGCGGCGCAGCTGTTGGAGCGCGAGCTGCCGGATCAGGGGCTGACGGAGTTCACCCGGATCATCATCCGCGAAGCGGATCGTTTGCAGCGTCTGGTCGACCAGATGCTGGGGCCATCGCGGCGTCCGCACCCGACCGAGCTCAACATCCATGAAGTGCTGGAACACGTGCGCCAGCTCGTGGAAATCGACCGGCTGCACGACATCGATATTGTGCGTGATTACGACCCGAGCCTGCCGAACGTATTCGGCGATCGGGAGCAGCTGATTCAGGTGTTCCTGAACATCTTGCGCAACGCGGTACAGGCCTTGGGCTCGACCGCGGTGCGCTGCGGCACGATTTACATTCGGTCTCGCGCGCGCCGTCAGTTCACGATTGGCGCCATGCGCCATCGCCTGGTTGCCCAGGTCGATATCGAGGACAACGGGCCGGGCATTGAGCAGGACATGGTCGACAAGATTTTCTACCCCCTGGTGACTTCCAGAGCTGACGGAACGGGACTTGGCCTGTCAATTGCTCAGTACCTGGTCCAAAACCATGGGGGATTCATCGAATGCAGCAGTCGGCGAGGTCGTACGGTGTTCTCCGTATTTCTCCCGATATCGTCGGAGGGCCGGGACACGTGAAGGCATGGATAGTCGACGATGACGAGTCAATTCGCTGGGTGCTGCAACGCGCTCTTGGTGCGCATGATGTAGACGTGAAGAGTTTTCCTGGCGGCGTCGAGATGCTGGATGAGCTCGAGTCGGACATGCCCGATGTGTTGCTGACCGACATCCGCATGCCCGGCATCGACGGGTTGAAGCTGCTGGAGCGGGTCAAGGCGATTGCACCGGATTTGCCCATCATCATCATGACGGCGCATTCCGATCTCGATAGCGCGGTTGCGGCTTATCGCAAGGGGGCATTCGAGTATCTGCCCAAGCCGTTCGATGTGGACGACGCGGTCGAGCTCGTGCAACGCGCGGCCCGTATCGCCGGCGAGTCACAGCCGGGTGGCCTGGATGCCGAGCAACGCGACGCCATCATCGTCGGCGAAGCGCCGGCCATGCAGGAAGTGTTTCGCGCCATCGGCCGGCTGACCCGTTCGCAGATCACGGTCATGATCACCGGCGAGTCGGGTACGGGTAAGGAACTGGTCGCACGGGCGCTCCACGAACACAGCCCGCGTGCGGGAAAACCGTTTATTGCGGTCAATACCGCGGCGATTCCGAAAGATTTGATGGAATCCGAGTTTTTCGGCCACGAGAAAGGCGCTTTCACCGGCGCGACGGCCTTGCGCCGCGGTCGATTCGAGCAGGCCCATGGCGGCACCTTGTTCCTGGATGAGATCGGCGACATGCCCGCCGACCTGCAGACTCGACTGCTGCGCGTGTTATCCGACGGCGAGTTCTATCGGGTGGGTGGCCACATTCCGGTACGTGTTGATGTGAGGGTGATTGCCGCCACCAACCAGGATCTGGAAACCGCCGTTGACGCCGGCAAATTTCGCGAAGACCTCTATCACCGTCTCAATGTCATTCGTGTGCGCATTCCGCCGCTGCGCGAGCGCAAGACCGACCTGCCGCTGTTGATGACGCACTTCATGGCGCGCGCAGCACGTGAACTGGATGTCGAGCCCAAGCGCATCCTGGCCGATGCCATGGCGCGGCTCCAGGAATTCGATTGGCCTGGCAACGTGCGCCAGGCCGAGAATGTATGCCGCTGGATGACCGTGATGGCGCCAGGGCAGGACATCCATGCCGACGACCTGCCGCCGGAGATCCTCGGCGCGACACCGTCCACATCGATCCGTGGGGGCGCTGACGGGCAGGATGCCGCGCCCGAATCATCGCCGGCCAAGCCCAGCGGCGAGTGGGATGTGCAGCTTGCGCATTGGGCGCAGCAGGTGTTGGGCGATGGTTCGGTCGGGATCGCGCAGGATGCCTTGGTCAAGCTGGAACAGACCCTGATGGATGTCGCTCTCGCGCACAGCCAAG
This sequence comes from Abyssibacter sp., assembly GCA_023146115.1. Lineage (GTDB taxonomy): Bacteria > Pseudomonadota > Gammaproteobacteria > Nevskiales > OUC007 > Abyssibacter. The sequence continues at coordinate 8,472 of JAGLCS010000154.1, forward strand.
GGCATAAGCAGGAAGCTGCCCGGCTGCTCGGCTGGGGCCGCAACACCTTGACCCGCAAGCTCAAGGAACACGGCCGGCCGGAGTAAGACGGTATTGGGCTCAGCCCAGCGTGGTATCCAGAAACATCATGACCACCATGCCTGTCATCAAGGCGAACGTGGCCGGCGTCTCGAAGCCACGGCGGTGCGTCTCCGGAATGATCTCGTCACTGATGATGTAAAGCATGGCGCCCGCTGCCGCGCCGAGTACCGCTGGCAGCGCCAGCTCCGCCAGGCTCCCGGCCGCGGCGCCGATCAGGCCGCCCAGCGGCTCGGCCAAGCCGGTGAGTGCCCCCCAGGCGCAGGCGGCGGCGCGGGTATAGCCGATGGCCAGCAGCGACACCGCTACCGCCAGACCCTCGGGAATGTTCTGCATCCCGATGCCCACCGCCAGACCCATCCCGTTGCCAGGGTCTCCGGTCGCAAAGCCGACGCCCACGGCCATGCCTTCCGGCAGGTTGTGCAGCGTGATGGCGATCACGAACAGCCAGATCCGCTTGATCTCTAGCTGATCCGGTCCTTCGCGCCCCATCACGAAATGCTCATGCGGCACATGTTCGTGCAGCAGCCACAAGCCGATCGCACCCAGTAAGATGCCGCCGATGACGATGAGCGATGCCGCAGTTTCGCTGCCGGTGGTCGCAGCCGCCATCTCCAGGCCAGGGAGAATCAGCGAAAAGAACGACGCCGCCAGCATGATGCCGGCGGCCGCGCTGAGCAGCATGTCCTCCAGTTTTGGTGACAGCCGCTGGATCGCGAACACCCCCGCCGCGCCCACCGCCGTGCAGGCACCCGCTGCGGTACTGCCGAGTACGCCCAGCCAGAACGGATGGTTCGCAAGGCCTTCGATCATCGAGCGGATCACGGTGCGGTGAACATGGCGATGCAGCTTAAGGTGTCGTCACGACAGCGGCGAATCATCGGAGGTCGCGACATCCGCAGGCTCCGGCCCCAGCGTGCCGGCATCCAGCGCAAACAATTGCACGTTGGCGACAACCACACGCTCGGACGGGGTTGATTCCGCGACCACCGAGCGCAGCTGCCGGAAGTAGGCCAGATGCAGCCGTCGCAGCCGTTCCAGGTCGCGCTCAGACACGGAAAACACGTTGTACGAGAACAAACCATCGGATTGCTTCGCCAGTTGATCGAGTCCGGTTTGCGCCCAGAACTGCTTGTTGCGCACGCCTAGTGCCCGGTCACGCCGGGTGTCCAGCGCTTCACTGCCATCGACTTGCCAGTGCCGACCGTTCCAGCGGATCTGACCGCCGGCGGCCAGCGCGTCCAGGCAGTCACGTTCCACCGAGTCCGGCAGGCCAATGCGCGCGGCGATCCAGCCCGGTTGGTGTGCCGGGAGTTGCTGGTACTCGGTGAGTTCGATCGCGCGCAGCACGGCTTGCGTCCAGGGCAGGGCATAAGCCGCACGCCGTTGGGCCTCGAGCTGCGACCACGCCGGTGCGATGCTGGGCAGGTCGGCGATGGGCGCCGCAGCGGCCAGCCAGTCGAGCAGCCGCAGGCTCAGGGCTTCCACCAACGCGAGAAATGTCGGCAACCGGGGCAGGGTCTGTCCCGATAGTGCTCGAGACACCGCGAAACGGCTAAGCCCGGCCCGCTCCGCAATTTCATCGATGGGGGTGCGTCCGCGCAGGTCGCTAAGCGCGGCGACGACACCTTCCGCTGTGTCGGGGGCGACGTGATCCAGCCAGGCCGGGCGATTGCCGTGAAAGGCGACCCAGATATCTTCGGCGCTACGCCCGCCGAGCGCGGCGCTGCGCAGGGCCTCGACCGCGGTTGGAAAGCGTCGCCCGGATTCCCAGGCATAGGCGACATTGCTGCTGTACCCCAGGCGCCGGGACTGCGCGATCTGCGACCGCTTGCCGCGCCAGCTGCGAAGCAGTTCGCGGCTAACGGATTGGGTATCGAAGCTTTGTGGCATATAGCGAAAATGCACATGAAATCGCAGTAACGCCAGATGATATGTGCAATTTAGCGGTAGATACAGCGGATTGATCGGCGAATAATGGACGCAACCGAGTTTGTGAGGAGACCTTGAATGCGCCTACGCCTGCCGACTGCCCCGCTGTTGCAGGTATTGGCCATGACCGCCCTGTTCGGCTGTGCAGGCGGGCAATCCGGTAGCGAAGGTCCGGTTGGCGGCGAGCCACCCGCAGACGTCGCCAGCGGTGCGGGCCTGCAAGGTTGTGTTGAGCGCGCGCAGCAGAGTGTCGATCGGGATGCGATGACGCCGATGGGCTTCACGCCAAGACAGGCGCTAAACCTGGCTGCAGGGACCGATCGCAGCCTGCTGGACTTCTCGGATTCGACCGGATCAACCGATGAAACCGGCCTGACGCTGACCGTGACGGACACCGGCGGCGACGTGCTGCTTGTCGACATCGAACCGGCAGACGACACCCCCAGCGCCGGCTGTCCGGACTACGTGCTGATTCCGGTATCGGTCCAGTTCACCACGGACGACGGACGCTTTGACGAGAGTTTCAGCGCGAATCTGGTGGCATTCCAGGCCAACGAGACCAGCTTTACACAGCGATTGGATGCCGATGCGCTGGGCGGCAGCTTCGAGTACGACTCGGTCGACATGGGCAGCTACGAGCAGCGCGATGTCCTGATCCACGCCATCTACGACGCAGACGGCAGCCGCGGGCGGGTGAGCGGCATAGGCCGCCGCGCAGACGATAGTCAAACCACACTTGTAATTGCGAACTGGGGCGAAGGCTCCACGGGAGACCTGCAATGAACCAACAGACAATGACGATCTGGGCTTTGATCGCAGCCACAACCTTATTAGCGGCCTGCGGCGGGTCCGGGGGTGGCGAGGCGGACTCGGAGCTGATTGCCAAGCGCACGCCTAGCGCCCAATTGCAGCTCAAGGCCGTGTCGAGCTGCGCCGACTGGCGCGGCTTCGCCGCCGAGAGTTTTGTCGAGCGTGCGCTCAGCCCGGTGTACTACTACGCCGATGGCGGGCCGGTCCCGGTTGCCGCCGAAGGCGATGCAACCGGGGGTGCCAGCGCACCGGATTTCACCGATACCAACACGCAGGAAGTCGGTGTCGACGAAGCCGATCTGATCGAGACCGACAGCGCGCATGGAATCATTTACGCCATGCACCGCGAAACCGGCAGCGTTCGTGTCATCGATGCCGTGCCTGCAGCGGCCAGCCATGAGGTCGGCCGCATCGACCTTGGCGCGTCTGCCTATCTCTACGGCCAGTACCTCGATCCGGTGGCGCAGCGGCTGACGACAGTCGTCGGCGACAGCGTTGGCACCCGGCTGGATTTTTACGACGTGTCAGACGCAGCGCAGCCCGCCCACCTCGGCCAGTATCGGGTCGATGGCTACTACCTCAGCTCACGGCGCATCGGTACACGCATTCACCTGATTGCCAGCCACTACTTCACCGGCCTGGATGCGCTTTATTCCAGCGATGCTTTCAACAGTGGGGTTAACGCCTGGTTCGAAGCCGAGGCCGCCGGTGATGCCGAGCGCGCCGATGAGCAGCGTGCGGAATTGCTCGCGCTGGCCCAGGCCGAAGCGAACAATGCGCCGCTCGCCGAGCTGGTACCCAACACTGCCACGGCGGTCGATGCGCCGCTGACACCCATGGACTGCGCCGCGCTGTACCGGCCGGAGGTCGCGACGGCCATGGCCACGCTGACGATGACCAGCATCGACATGGACGGCAGCAACGCTGCGGCGATTGGTGCGGTGAACAATGCCTGGATGGTCTACGCCTCGGCCGACAACCTGTATCTGGCGCAAACCAGCAATGGCTGGTTCTTCGCCCCGTTCCAGGTCGACCAGACCTCGGTTTATCGCTTCGAGATCAGCGACAGTGGACCGGCCGTGCCCAAAGGAGCGGGTGTTGTCGATGGCTGGCTGCTGAATCGCTATGCGATGAGCGAAAGCGACGGCCACCTGCGTCTGGCCACCTCGCGGTCGGATAGCTGCAACAGCGTGAATCCGAACGAGACCTGTCCGGCCGAGGCCAGCGTGCCGACCAACGATGTGACCGTGCTGCGCCTCGACGACAACGCGCTGACCCAGGTCGGCCACGTGACCGGGTTTGGCAACGACGAGCGCGTGTTCTCCGCACGGTTCGTCGGCGATGTCGGCTATGTCGTCACCTTCCAGCAGATCGACCCGCTGTTCACCTTCGACCTCTCTGACCCGACGGACCCGATATTGCTGGGCGAAGTGGAGATCCCGGGCTTTTCGTCGTACATCCACCCCATATCGGACGATGTGCTGCTGACCATCGGCCGCGAAGGCGGAGAGGGGGGTGTCGGCACCGGCAACGCGTTTCAGCTTCAGCTATTCGACGTGTCGGACCTGACCAACCCCACTCGCATCGCCGCCGTGACACCAGCCATCGAGCCGGATGATTACGCCTACTCGCTGGCCGAATACGAACCGTTGGCCTTCACCTACGCGCCCGCCACGGATACGACCGGTCTGCTGAGCATCCCCGCGCAGATCGGCTCGCCTGCCGAGTCGCGCGCGTTCTCCGGTTTCATCACCTGGGATATCGACACCGCGGGCGTCATCACCGAGCAACTGCACGTCGATCACAAGCAGACCGGAGGCGGCGATGCCTGCCCGCCGGTGGCCGATGGCAGTGAAGGCGGCTGCACCAGCTTCGCGCCGGTTTACTACAACGCACCGCTGCGGTCGGTGATCGCAACGGATGCCACCAGTCAGACGCTCTACACCTTGTCTGATGCCTTTCTCATCGTGACGGATGCGGTGTCCGGGACGGAACTGGCAAGTCTGGAGTTCTAGTCATCGTCCACCGCCCGACAAACGGTCGGGCGGTGGTTGCTGCCGGTCAGGCTTCGGCCGCTTCCGTGACTTGCTTCGTGGCCTCATCGGTCAACGCGTATCGGTTGGCGCGGCGGAAGGTGCCGAGGTCATTGAACCGCACGCCGTTCTCCCGCATCACCCGGTGCGCGGCCTTCGCCGTGGCCTGGCGGATGTAGAACGGTTCCTTCACGACAAAGTGGTGGATGGCGTGGGT
>JAGLCS010000155.1 GCA_023146115.1 Abyssibacter sp.
AAACGGCAAGGCGTCCGCGCCGGAGATATCGTCAACATGCAGGAGCGCTGGCCCAGCTTGGCCGAGCGTGTTCAGATTCGTACGCTGGATTTCGTGGCGGCGACCGGAGCATTGGTCGGCAGCGGCATTCTCGCCGCCCAGAACACCGGGGACAGCTACGAGTTGACGGTGACCGAGCGCGGCCAGGTCGAGCTGGAGTTTCTGCCTGACAACTATGCGACGCCGGATGGCCCCCGCTTGCGTGAGCGCGTAAGCGGGAGCTGAACCCGCGCCGGGACGGTCAAAGCTCGTCGGGTTCGATCGACTGGCGAAGATTGTGGCGAATGCGGCGGAGCAGGACTTCGAGTTGCGCGCGCTCTTCGTCGGTCACGCCGTCCAGCACCACTTCCCGCGTCGCGATCGCAATCGCATCCATCTCTTCAAGTAGGGGAATGCATTCGTTGGTTAGCTGCAGGCGCACGGCGCGCCGGTCCATCGGGTCCGGTTCGCGGATCACCCAGCCGGACTTGACGAGGCGATCGACGAGTTGCGTCACCGACACCGGGTGAACCTCCAGTTTCTCCGCCAGTTTGACCTGGCTAATGCCTGGGTGGTGAGAGATCTGGTAGAGCGCCCGCCACTGCGACTGAGTCAGATCCAGATGCTCGGCGCGTTCACCGAAATCCTTGCGGATCAGGCGAGCGAGCTCGACGATGAGCGAGGTGGGACCAACGGGGACTCGGGATTGCGGCACTAGGCAGTCGGCAGATAGTAAGTTGACCTATCTACTGTCGCTTGGCAGCGGTCATCCGTCAAGCACTATTGTGCAACTCGTCGCAGTGCCGCGGCCGGCCGGAAAACCGCAACATGAGGCCTTCGGACGGTCATGCAATGGGCACGGTGCGGCGGCGGACAGCTCACCGAGTGTCGGTCGGTTTCTCCAGCGCGTAGACCGCGTCCTTGATGCCGTCCAGCCGTGTATCGAGGGCTGCCAGGGCATCGTGCAAACCTCGGTTGTAAAAGCGGCCGCCGATCGTCTCGGCAAAGAACTCGAGCAGAAACTCGGCGTCGAAGCTGCCGATCTCCTGCTCGAGTTCTGCGGCAAAGTAGAGCTTGATCCCTTCGACAATCTCGGCTTTTTCGCCAGCGGAGAATGCGATCTTGCTCATCGTCGGCCCGCCTGTGTGCTTAGCCGCGACCGAGCATCGAGCGGGCGATCACTTCCTTCATGATTTCCGACGTGCCGCCGTAAATTCGCTGAACGCGGGCATCGGCGAACGCCCGGGCGATCGGATACTCGGTCATGTAGCCGTAGCCACCGAAGAGTTGCAGGCAGCCGTCGGCCACCCGGCACTGCATTTCGGTGCTCGCCAGCTTGACCATCGCAGCGGTCGGAACATCGAGCTTGCCATTGGCGTACAGCGCCGCACAGTGATCGACGAAGGCGCGGTTCACTTCCAGGTCGGTCTTCATCCGCGCCAGTTCGAAACGGGTGTTCTGGAAGCTGCCGATGGCCTGGCCAAAGGCCTTGCGGTTTTGCACGTACTCGATGGTCTGTTCGATGCAACCCTGCGCGGCGCCCACGGCGGTTACGCCGAGAGCCAGACGCTCACGCGGCAGCTCGTCCATCAGATGACCAAAGCCGCCACCCACGCGACCGAGCACGGATGAGGCCGGGGTGCGGACGTCGCTGAAATAAAGCTCGGAGGTGTCACCGGCATGCTGGCCGATCTTGTCCAGGTTGCGACCGCGCGAAAAACCGTCGAGCTGGGAGTCAACCAGGAACAGTGTCGTGCCCCGGGCGCCGGCCTTGGGGTCGGTCTTCACCGCCAGAATCACCAGATCGGCATGCTGGCCATTGGTGATGAAGGTCTTTTGGCCGTTGATGACATAGTCGTCGCCATCGGCCACCGCATTGGTCTTGATCGCCTGCAGATCGGAGCCAGCGCCCGGTTCGGTCATGGCGATGGCACCAACGGCTTCGCCGCTGGCCAGCTTCGGTAGCCAATACTGTTTCTGCTCCTCGCTGCCAAGGTGGGACACATAGGGCGCCACGATGTCGGAATGCACGGCCAGATTGGTCGCCAGGCTCATCATGCCCAGGCGGGCGACCTCTTCGAGAACAACACAAGAGAACGGGAAATCCGCACCGATGCCGCCGTATTCCTCGGCAACGTCGACGCACAGCAGACCGGCTTCGCCCATCTTGGTCCACACCTCGCGCGGCATGATGCCGGCGTGTTCCCATTCTTCGTAACTCGGCAGGATCTCATCGGCGAAAAAGCGACTGACATTGTCGCGGAAGAGTTCGAGTTCGTTGTCCATCGTGTCCCCTCTGGTTCGGATGGCGGGGACGGTACCATCATCCCCACCCCCGGGCAGCCCACTGGAAAGTTCAGTTTGACCCTGTATGCCACTCCAGCGTTATATTCACGCCCATGCACCGATTTCTCGTCTATGTCTTGCTGAGTGTCTTGCTCGCGATGCCTGTGTTGCAGGCCGCTGAGGCATGTTGCATGGGCGACGAGGTCTCGTCCGCGTCGCCGCGGTTGGCGATGCATGCAAACGGGTCTGGCGCGAATGCTCCCGTGCCGCCGTGTCACGGAACGGCTGCGGTCGATGCTGACGCTGCGAACGCTGTCACCACGACGTTACCGCACGGCGACTGCGCTCACGGTGCCGCGTGTATGACCGCCGGCGCAGCGCTGGTTCATGCTTTCGTGGAGTTGGCAGCGGCTCACCGGGCCGCATCATTGCGTGGTCACGCTCAACCGGCCACGCTCGACGGCGTTCGAACTGCGTTGATCCGCCCCCCCAGTATCACCTGACGTCCCACCGCGCCCAGGAGGCGCGGGCCATCGGCTGTGCCCACCTGGCGCAGCCTGCGCTGCCCTTGAGCGGCGATTCGTCAGGAGAACACACTTGAATACCCCATGGTTTTATCGGCTGCGGCGCGCACTCGCCAGCGCTGCGCTGGCTGTTGGCGCCCCGCTGTGGGCGAGTGGCTGGACGGCCGAACAACTTGTCGACGAGGCCCTGGCGGCCAACCCAGGCGCCGAGGCCCTGCGCCAATCGGTTGAGGCGGCACGCTGGCAGGTCGAGCCGGCTGGCGCACTGGACGACCCCATTTTCAGTTATGCGCTGGCGCCGGCGTCCCTGGGCGCCGATGACCTGGACCCCGGGCACATCGTGGGAATCGCGCAGCCGATACCCTGGCCAGGCAAACGGGCGACCCGTCGGGAGGCAGCCCGGGCGTCGGTTGATGTGGCGGACGCCGAGCTGACCCAACTGCAACTGGAGTTGGCTCAGGCCGCGCGGGTAGCACATGCCCGCCTGCGCGTCCTCGAATCTGCGCTGGCCATCAACCTGGCCCAGCAGCGCGTATTGCGCGATCTGCAAGAAACAGCGACCGGCGTCTACCGGACCGGCGACGGCAGCCAGCACGCGGTGCTGCGCGCGGCATCGCGCGTGGCTCAACGCAAGCGTGAGGCGCTGGACTGGGCGGCGCAGCGGGTCGCAGTGCGCGCGCGGATCAATGCGCTGCGCAACCGCCCCGTGACCGGGTCGGTGCCAGCGCCTGCAGCTTGGCAAGCCCTGCCGCCGCTGCCGGTGTGGTCGGTACTGCAGGCCAGCGGGCGTGAGGCAAATCCGGAGTTGACGATGCTGCAAGCCCGCAGCCGTGCGGCCAGGCTGGATCGGGAGCTGGCCGAACTGGCCTACCGCCCGGATCTGCGCTTGACCGCAAACTACCTGGGCACCCTGCCACGGGAGGAGAATCGCGCGCAGATCGGCATTGCGCTGAATCTGCCGTTCGGGCGTGCAAAGCGCGATGCGGCCGCGGCCGGCGCTGACGCCGCAGTCGCCCGCCTGCAAAGCCTGCACGCGGACCGTGCCGCGGGGCTCGCTGCCGACTTGCTGGAACATCGGGCGGCCGACCAGGCGGCACAGACCACGCAGGTGCTGCACAGGGATGAACTCATCCCGTTGGCCAGGCAAACGCTGGATGCCGCTATCGCGGACTACGCCAGCGGACGCGGCGATATCGACGCAGTGATGGACGCCGAGGAAGCACTGTTGTCGGCTCGCTTGGGGCTGGAGCAGGCGCGTGCCCGGCAATTTTCGCAGCGCGCCCAGATCGCCCGGATCACGGGCGGTTCGCTGGATAAACAATTGTTTTCGGAGTCAACTCCATGAGTATCAGACGGTGGACCGGCGGCGCTGTTGCCGTTGTGATGGCGGCAGGCCTGGGATTCGTGCTTGGCCAACAGGGCGGGGGCATGGGAGCCGACATGCCGGCGCCCGCTGCCGGCGACGGCCCCTGTGACGGCGCCGCTGCCGAATACTGGGTCGCGCCCATGGATTCGAGCTTTCGCCGCGATGAACCGGGCAAGTCTCCCATGGGCATGGATCTCGTGCCTTATTGCGGTGGCCGCCGCCAAGCCGGCGCCGATGTGCAGATTGAACCGGCGGTGGAACAAAGCCTCGGCGTGCGCACGGCCGTTGCTCAGCGCGAGGTGCTGGCCCGACCGATCCGTGCCGTTGGTACGGTGGGCTGGGATGAAGACAGCTTGCAGATGGTGCATACCCGCGCCGAGGGCTGGTTGGAGCAGATCGGTGTGGCGACGGCCGGCGAGCGCGTCGAGGCCGGCGAACTGCTGTTTGCCTTGTTTTCGCCCAAGCTGATAGCGGCGGAGCGCGAGTATCTGGCCGCCGGTGGTCACCGGGCGCTGCGGGTCGCCGCCGCGGAACGGCTGATGGCGCTGGGTTACACCGCTGATCAGATTACTGCCCTTGAGCGGCGCGGCCGCGCGCGCGAGCGCACCGAGCAACGGGCGCAAAAGCCGCTGGTGGTCGCCTCGCTCGATACACGGCCGGGACAGTTCGTTACCCCCGGCACCATGGTGATGACCCTGGCCGATCTCAGCCGCGTCTGGATCACCGTAGATGTCCCCGAACGTCATGCGGCTGCACTGCGGCAGGGTGCGGCCGCGACTGCAACCGTTGCGGCGTATCCGGCAAGGAGCTGGGAGGGGCAGGTCGATTTGGTCTACCCCCGGCTGAACAGTGCCACCCGAACCCTGCGTGCACGCCTGGTCTTCGACAATGCGGATGGCGCGTTGCAGCCCGACATGTTTGCCACCGTCACCCTCCGGGCGGCGGGGCAAGCTCCAGTTCTCAGCGTGCCTAGCCAGGCCGTGATCCGGACCGGCGAGGGCGCCCGCGTCGTCAAGGTGATCTCGCCCGGCAGCTACAGCATTGTGCCGGTGCAGCCGGGGCAGACCATGGGTGAGCGTACGGTCATTCTCGGTGGTCTGGAAGCCGGGGATCAGGTGGTCTTCAGCGGCCAGTTCCTGATTGATTCCGAGGCCAATCTGGACGCCGAGACCCTGCGCATGCGGGCGAGCACGAGGCCCAGCGGGCACGCACGCGCCGAGGTACAAGCCGTGGACCTGCGGGCCGGAACAGTGACGCTGCGTCATGGCCCCATCCAACCGGAAGGCGATGCCGGGCTATCGATGCCGGGCATGACCATGGATTTTCGGCTTGGAGATGCCGTGTCCGGAGCGGCGCTGGAAGCCGGGAGCCGTGTGCAGGTGCGGGTCGAACAGCGCCAGGCTGGGGATTACGTGGTGACCGCCATTGAGCCGATCGCGACCGGGCAGTCAGGTCACGGCCAGATGGATCACGGCGAGATGGATCATGGCGAGATGGATCATGGCGAGATGGATCATGGCCAGATGGATCATGGCCAGATGGAGTCGGGGGTATCAGAGGATTCGTCCTGGACCCGGGCCCGGATCAAGGCGATCAACCCAGGCAAGCGGGCGGTTGTCCTCGACCACGAGATGATTCACTCCATTGGCATGCCGGGCATGACGATGGGCTTCTCCGTGGCCGAGGGCGTGGATCTCACAGGCTTCGGGCAGGGTGATGCCGTCCGTGTTCGCGTCGATATCCCCGAGGACGGTGTCTACCGCGTCACCGCAGTGGAGCCGGCGCGGTGATCAACGCACTGATCCGCTGGTCGATCGCCAACCGCCCCCTGGTGCTGCTGGTCACAGGGTTCATCGTGGTCGCCGGGGTCATCGCGGCGCGCTCGACACCGGTGGATGCGATCCCGGACCTGTCGGATGTGCAGGTCATCATCCGCACGCCTTATGCCGGTCAGGCGCCCCAGGTGGTGGAGCAGCAGGTGACCTACCCGCTGTCCACCGCCTTGCTGTCGGTGCCCAAGGCGAAGACGGTGCGCGGATTTTCGTTTTTCGGGGATTCGTATGTTTATGTGATTTTCGAGGACGGCACCGACCCCTACTGGGCGCGGTCCCGGGTGCTGGAATCTTTGTCGCAGGTCGCTCCCACACTGCCCGACGCCGCACGACCCCAGTTGGGGCCGGATGCGACCGGTGTTGGCTGGGTGTACGAGTACGTGCTGGTCGATCGCAGCGGCCAGCATGATCTGGCGGCACTGACCAGCCTGCAGAACTGGTTTCTCAAGTACGAGCTGCAAACGGTCGAGGGCGTGGCCGAGGTGGCCACCGTGGGTGGCATGGTGCGCCAGTATCAGGTCGTCGCCGATCCGGATCGTTTGCGTGGACTCGGCATTCCGCTGGCCGATGTGCAGCGCGCAATTGCGCGGTCGAACCAGGAGGCGGGCGGCGCGGTTATCGAGATGGCCGAAGCCGAGTACATGGTCCGTGCCACCGGCTACCTGCGGGGCCTGGATGATCTTCGGGCGGTGCCGATCCGCACGACGGCGGACGGCGTGGTCGTGCGTGTTGGCGACGTGGCCGAGGTGCGCATGGGGCCGCAACTGCGTCGCGGCATCGCCGAGCTGAACGGCGAGGGCGAGGTCGTCGGCGGCATTATCGTGATGCGCTACGGCGGCAACGCTCAGGCCACGATCGACGCGGTCAAGCTCAGGCTTGAGCAGCTGCGCTCCGGACTGCCGGATGGCGTGGACATTGTCACCGTCTACGACCGCTCCCAGCTCATCGGCCGCGCCATCGATACCCTGCAGCGAACCCTGGTCGAGGAACTGGTGATCGTCGCGCTGATCTGCGCGCTGTTCCTGTTCCATCTGCGCTCGGCGCTGGTGGCCGTGGTCAGTCTGCCTATCGGCATTCTGGTCGCCTTGCTGATCATGCGAGGGCAGGGGCTGAACGCGAATATCATGTCGCTGGGTGGCATCGCCATCGCCATCGGCGCCATGGTCGATGGCGCTATTGTCATGATCGAGAACCTGCACCACCACATGGCGGCCAAGGACCGGCGTGGCCATTGGCAGCGCGTCAGCGACGCCGCGCAGGAGGTGGGACCGGCGCTGTTCTTCTCGCTCGCCATCATCACGCTGTCGTTCCTCCCCGTGTTCACCCTGCAGGCGCAGGAAGGGCGAATGTTCGCCCCGCTGGCCTACACCAAGACCTACGCCATGGCGGCCGCGGCCGGTCTCGCGGTCACGCTACTGCCGGTGCTGATGGGCTATTTCATCCGAGGCCGGATTCGTCCTGAGTCGGCGAATCCGATCAACCGGGGGATTGGCGCCTTGTACCGGCCCGTCATTGCGGCGGTGACCCGCCGGCCTTGGCTTGCGTTGTTGGCGAGCCTGGGCGTGGCGGCCACGGCCATCTGGCCGGCCCTCCAGCTGGGCAGCGAGTTCATGCCGCCGCTGGACGAAGGTGACTGGATGTACATGCCGACAACCCGGCCGGGCATTTCCGC
>JAGLCS010000156.1 GCA_023146115.1 Abyssibacter sp.
ATATTCCCGTCATCGCGCTGACCGCCAAGGCCATGGCGGAGGATCGCCGCAAGTGCATCGAAGCCGGCGCCAACGACTACTTGACCAAGCCCATCGACATGGATCGGCTGCTCGCCATGATCCGAGTCTGGCTGGGTCGGGCCGCGTGATCGATCCCGACGTTCTCAAAATTGAGACCGATCTGGTCGTCACCGCGCTGCACCAGCGCTACGGCCTGGACTTTCGCCAGTACTCCCGTGCTTCGCTGGAGCGCCGGCTGCAGGGCCTGGTGGAAAAGCTGGCGCTGGACCATGTCACCGACCTGATTCCCCGGCTGCTGCACGAACCGGGTTTCGTTGATCGCATGGTCAATGGGATCGCCGTTAACGTGACGGAACCTTTCCGCGATCCCGAATGCTTTGCCGCGATCCGAGAGCATGTATTTCCGGTGCTTCGAACCTATCCGTATTTCAAGATATGGCATGCCGGTTGTGCGTCGGGAGAGGAGGTGTACTCCATGGCGATCATGCTTCGCGAAGCCGGCCTGCTGGATCGCGCACAGATTTACGCGACCGACATCAACACCGATGCGCTGGCCCGCGCCCGCGACGGCATCTACACCAGCGAGGCGATCGCCCGCGGCGAGAAAAACTATCTGGCAGCGGGCGGGACAGGCCAGCTGGCGGACTACGTGCTCCAACAGTACGGCTCGGCGCGGTTCGCGAACTCGCTGCGCGACAACATGGTGTTTTCGCAGCACAACGTGGTGTCCGACGAGGTCTTCGGCGAGATGGTGCTGGTGCTTTGCCGCAACGTGCTGATTTATTTCGAGCGCGATCTGCAGAATCGCGTGGTGGATTTGTTTCATCGCAGCCTGGCCCACCGAGGGTTCGTCGCGTTGGGCGCGAAGGAAAGCATGACGCACCTGGCCAGCGGGTCTGACTTCGAGTGTCTGGACCGCCACGCGCGGCTCTACCGTGCAGTTTGACGCCATCGTCATCGGTGGCTCCCACGGCAGCTTCGACGTGCTGATGAACCTGTTCGCGAGTCTCCCGCGGTCGGACATGCCACCGATTTTCGTGGTTATCCACATCCCCAGAGACAGCACGCAGGATTTCGTCACGCACTTCAACACGCGTTGCGGTTGCCGGATGGTCGAGATCGAGGACAAGCAAGTGCCCGAGGGTGATCGCGTCTACCTGGCTCCGGGCGGTTATCATGCGCTCCTCGAACGAGACCGCCGGCTGAGCTTGTCGTCCGATGAGCCGGTGAATCACGCTCAGCCATCCATTGATGTGCTGTTCGAATCAGCCGCCGTAGCCTACGGCAACCGTTTGCTGGCGGTGTTGCTCACCGGAGCCAGCAGCGATGGCGCAGCCGGCATGGCGCGCATCGATGCGTTGGGAGGAACCACCATCGTTCAGGATCCGACAACAGCGCGATCGCCCGTCATGCCGAAAGCCGCGCTCGCGCTGATCCGGCCAGACCATCTGGTGGCGCCCGACGTATTGGCCGATACGATCCGAGACTTGGTAAGCGGCGCACAGCCGCGGGGAATGATGCATGGGGATGGATAGCCGGGCGGTTGACGCCAACCGACCAAAAGTTTTGCTGGTGGATGACGTACCGGCCAATTTGCTCGCCTACAAGGCCATCCTCGGGAGGATGGGGCTGGAGTTGCATGAGGCTGCATCGGGCCATGAAGCGCTGGCGCTGGTGTTGCGCCACGAATTCGCAGCCATTCTGATGGATGTGCAAATGCCGGAACTCGATGGTTACGAGACGGCCGCGTTGATCCGCGAGCATGCCAGCGACACGCCCGTTCCGGTGATTTTCATCACCGCGGGTGATCGCAGCGAAGCGCGCGAGTTTCGCGGCTACGACAGCGGTGCCATCGACTACCTGTTCAAGCCCGTCAACGACAAGCTGTTGATCTCCAAGGTTCGTGTGCTGACTGAACTGTGGACGCACCGCCGCAAATTGGCCGAGGCCAGTGATGCGTTACGGCGCGTCAATGGCCAACTCAGCGGCCTGTTGCGCGGCGCCGCCGAGGGTATCGTCGGCCTGAACGCGCAGGGCACCATCGAGTTCAGCAACCCGGCAGCAGCGCGCCTGCTCGGTGTCGAAACCGCGGCGTTGCACGGCCGGTCGGTGACCGATTTGTTGAGTGACGTGCTGCGGGACCGGGTCGGGGCCGATTTCGTCAGCGGCGCGATGCGCCGGGCTGCACGGGAAGACGGCATCTACCGCAATACGCAGACCGAATTCAGCGTGGACGAAGCACCTGCTGTGCCGGTGGCATTCAGCTTGTCCGCCATCGAGGCCAGCCAGCAGCAGGACCCCGGTTTCGTGCTCGTATTCAACGACATCAGCGATCAGCTCAGCGCGCAGGAAGCCTTGCGTCGTAGCGCCGAGCACGATGAGCTCACCGGGCTGCCGAATCGCCGAATCTTCCAGCGCCACCTGGCGCAGTGCGCGGAGGGCGGCGACGACCAGCCGTTCGGGCTGCTCTATATCGATCTCAACGGCTTCAAGCCGATCAACGATCAGTTCGGCCACGATGCCGGCGATGCCTTGCTCAAGACCCTGAGCTGGCGCATGGCACGGCTGCTGCGGGGTGGTGATTCGGTCGCACGCTTGGGCGGCGATGAGTTTGGAGTCGTGTTGGCCAGTTGTGCGACCGCGGAGCAGGCGTGTCAGATCGCCAGCCGGTTGCTGGACACGATCAAGGCGTCGGTCGTGATCGATGGCTTGGAGCTGTCCTGTGGGGCCAGCATCGGCGTGGCGATGTTCCCCGAGCACGCCGCGACCGTAGACGATCTGGTCAAGGCCGCAGACGCCGCGATGTATCAGGCCAAACGCGGCAGCGAGGGGCCTATCCAGACGGCCTGATCATCCACGCGGACGCTCGGACTTGCGCACTGACGGACTACTGTATATAAATACAGTTATCGGTTGCTGGCAGGTCAGGGAGAGTGATGATGCGTGGGATTCGGCGAAACATTGGGATCATGGGCGCGACCGCGTTGCTGTTGACGTCGGCCACGCAGCTCGCGGCGCATTGGGGTGGTGACGAACAGGATGCCGCGCTTCGCGACTACCGCGCCGCAGTGGACGCAGCCGAGCCTTACGTGCAGGGGGCGATGAGCCGCCCCGATGTCGCTTTGGCTTACGTGGCACCTCAGTTTGATGGCCAGATCCCGGCACGTTTGTCCGACACCGATAAGCTGCGGTTGGCTTGCCGATTGGTCGAGGCAGGCGACCAGCGCTATCACCGCTATCTGGAACTGGTGCAGTTGCGGGTGAGGATGCAGGCCCAGTCACGCCCGCTACCCGAACGCATGTCGGCTGAGCTGACGGAGCTACGGCAGCCGCCGATGCAGCCTCGTCACCTGGTTCGAAGCCGCGCCCTGCTGGATGCCTGTGATCGTCGGGCCGATGCCGAACTGCTCGCCGCGCGATCCACCGTGCGCCTGGCAGATCGCGCCTCCTGAGGCTCACGGATGGTCGAGAACCGCAGTCGCGGTTCGGTGTAGACAGCCAGGGGCGGGTCCAGGCGGGTAGGTGCGTCGGTTTTCATCCAGGGTTAGGCTCTGACGCGAGTAGGAGACCGCCTCAGCGGGAGGCGGGACACTCAGGGAGGAGATACCCATGACTGCACTAACGGCCTTGGCCTATTTCGCCGGCATTACGCTGGTTCTGCCATTGATCTACGCGGGCTATCGCGTGCCGCTGTTGATGACTGGCAAAAAACCTGCGGACCACTGGACGCGCGGGCGTCCGGAGGATGATCCAGGATTGATCATCCGGCTCAAGCACGCGCACATGAACTGCGTTGAGAACATCGGCCCATTTGCGGTCGTCGTGCTGATTGCGGTGTTGACGGACAAGACGCTGGTGACGAACGCGGTTGCCCAGTTTGTTGTTTACGCGCGCTTGGTGCAGATTGCGGCCCATTCGATCGGCACCTCATTTGCGCTCGTCTCGGTGCGAGCGACGATGTACATCATCCAGGTGTTTCTGATGCTCTACATGCTCTGGAGCTTGTTCTAGCCGGGCGTAGCACCAAACCGCCGGCAACTGTCGCTACAGCACTGGCGCAGGTCGGCTTCCAGAAAGACACGGATCGTGGCGGGGCCAGGTCCTGCCCCGGTTCTGTGTTGGATGGATGTGTTGGTCGTCTCCGCCATCGCTCGGCTATGGCGGAGGCTCTCAGACCGCAGGCGACAACCCAGCTCCGGTGCCGGCGTTCTTGATCCGCTTGGACACCCCGCTATGGCTTTGCTGCCGAGCGACCCTCTACAGCCTGTTTTCAGGCGCAATCCGACTCGAACATGCCGGCCTTGGCGATGTGAGTAGATTAAATTGCGGCTTCCGCCCGGATCTGCTCGGCGCGCTTGTAGATCGCGTGTTCCGTGCCGAATTGCTGCTCGAGTTCAGTGATCGCTGCACGGATCAGTTCGGAGCCTTGTTCGGTCTCACCTTGCGCCACCAGCGCGCGACCCAGTTCGCAGCGGAGCAGATGCACGCGGTAGTGGTGCTCGCCATGCAGCGACTCGCGAATTTGCAGGGCCTTTCGGAATCGCTCGGCCGCGTCCGCATCGCCGCGATAAAGTGCCAACCGGGCCCGGTAAGCGAATGCCTGCGCCAGATGCGGACGGCCGGGTTCGCCGGTTTGCTGCAAGGTTTCAATGCTGCCGTCCAGGGTTCGTTCGGCCAGTTCAAAGTCTCCGCGTACCGCCATCGCATGGCCGCGCAGCACCCGGCAATCGCTGCTGTAGATGTCGTTCTGCGCCCCTGGGTTCACCTCCAGCAAGGTGCGTTCGAGCTGCGCCACGGCGTCGTCGTGCTGTCCCGATTGCAGTAATACCAGGCCGCGCTGACAGCCGAGTGCCGTTGTGAGCTTGTCTCCGACTTCGCCGTACTGACGGGCCATCGGGAGTGCTTGATCCACTGTCGCGAGTGCATCGGCCAACGCACCGTTGTCCATTTCCACCATCGACAGATTCAGCAATTGACGGGCGACGGCCGCCGATGGGCCGTAAAGCGACTGTCGCAGCTCGGTTCCGCGACGCATTCGGCTCGCTGCCGTGACCAGATCGCCGCGTTTGCGTGCAATGGCGCCCCAGTTGCTGAGGGTGTTCAAGGCATTGACGGATTCCGTTTGACCCAGCGCCTCCCAGACTTCCCAGGTCTGCTTGCTGACGGCCTGCGCCGCCTCCATGTCGTTGTTGTAGAAGTGCGCGACCACGAGGTTGCTCAGCACGATGGCGGTCTCCTCGTGATTGCGGCCCCAATGCCGGTCCGCGCGTCGCAGCGCATCTTCCAGCACCGCTGCGGCCTGTGCCGGCTCGTTGTTGAGGCGGTGCAGCCGGGACCGCATGGACGCGGCATGGATGAGTTCGACCTCGTGGGCTTTTGGCATTGATTGCCAATAGGCATAAGCGTCGTTGAACAGCGCCGTCGCTGATTGTGCATCGCCGGTTTCGAAGCGGATCTGCGCCAGATCGAATTGGCTGAGGGCGCGGATGTCGGCGGGCACGGCGGACGAGGCGTTCGTGGCGACTCGCTCGAGAATCGGCTCCGCACGCTTCCAGTCGTCCATGGCGTAGAACACCGAGCCGATCATGCGCAGGGCAGCCGCCTGACTGGCCGGATCGTCCGCCAGCTCTTCATCCAGCTGCACCAGCGCGTTGTCGAGCAGGCCGACGGCGGTGAGCGGTTCGCCGGTTTCATTCCGGCTGCCCGCCGAACCCAGCAGGCGCGCCATGGCGTCGCGCATGCTCGCCACGCGGGCGGCGTCGCGTAACGCGATATCGCGTTGAACCGCTGCCTGCTGTGCGTAGATGGTCGTCGCGGTCAGGGCGGTGATCAGCAATGCGACAAAAGCAGCCGAGGCGGCAACAGCCAAGCGGTTACGTCGGACAAATCGACCGACCACGTACCGTCTGGCTCCGCGACGTGCGGTCACCGGCCGCAGTGCGAGCATGGCTTCGATGTCTTCGCGCAATGCCAGGACACTGGGATATCGAGCGTCCGGTTCCTTGCGCAATGCCATGGTGCAGATGGCATCGAGGTCCGCGGCGATCGACGGATCGCGCAACAGAGTGTTGTCCACACGGCTGGGAGGCGCCGGGATCGCCGTGAGTACGCGGTTGATCGCGGTCGGCAATGCCAGCCCATCCAACTCCTGCGGAGGCCGACCGGCGATCAGCGTATACAGCACCGCGCCGAGGCCGTGTACGTCGGTGGCGGTCGTGATCTGACCACCGGCCAGTTGTTCTGGGGCTGCATAGTTCGGGGTGTACAGCGCCTGGGTGAGCTGCCCGTTCAGACCGCCGGATTCATCGATCAGGGATGCGATGCCGAAATCCAGTAGTTTCGGGGTGCCATCGTCGCGAACGAGGATGTTGGCTGGCTTGATGTCGCGGTGAATCACCAGATGCTGGTGGGCGTAGATCACCGCGTCGCAGACCGCCAGGAAGAGCTTGAGCCGGTGTTGCAGCGAGAGCTGGTTCTGTGTGCAGTAGTCGAGCAGGGGCAGCCCGTCGACGTACTCCATGGCCATGTAGGGATGGTCGAGTTCGTCCACGCCCCCATCGAGCAGGCGGGCGATATTCGGATGATCGAGATCTGCGAGGATTTGTCGCTCGCGCTGAAATCGGGTCATCCGGTCCGCATCGCGGGTCGGTAGGCGCTTCACCGCGGCCTGTTGCTTGTACTGTTCATCGGACCGGTTGGCGAGGTAGACCTCACCCATTCCGCCACGGCCCAGCGGGCATTCGATGCACCAGATGCCGATGGAGTCGCCGCGGCCCAGCGAGTACTCGATGTCTGCCGGTGACGGGTTCGAGGTGATCGGCCCTGACGCGGGCGACTCGAGAAAGTCTCCGGCGTTGCGGTCGGCCTCGATCAGGCGTTCCACCGCGCTACGCAGCGCCGGGTGGTCTGCGCACAAGCTATCCAGCAGATCACCACGGCGTGATGGCGGTGCATCCATCACACGGTCGAAAACCCGTTCGATCTCACCCCAAGTGGCGTCTTTCATCCCCACGCGCTCGCTGTTGAGCTCAGCCCTTCCCCATGATCCACTGTCGCCCGGTTTTGCTCAAGAAATATGCCATGCCCAATGTCCAGGATCTGACTCACGCGGTCATCAACCAGCCCCCTGAATTCATCCACACGAATCTGTACGACGGCGATCAGGCGCTGCGACATTGGGTGGACAGCCTGGGTGGCAGCTGGGGTGCGGAGCGTCTCAGCACCTATGGTCAGCTGGCCGGCGGACGGCTGATGGAACTGGGATTCCAGGCCAACGCGCAGCGCCCCCAGCTGCGTTCGCATGACCGCTTCGGGCACCGGATGGATCAGGTCGAGTTTCATCCGGCGTACCACGAGTTGATGGCCACGGCGATCGCTCACGGCATCCCGTCGCTGCCCTGGGCGCAGCCCGGCGACGGCGCGCAGGTGGTCCGCGCGGCATTGATGTACCTGCATAACCAGGTTGAGGCAGGCACTTGTTGCCCGCTGACGATGACATTCGCGTCGGTGCCCGCATTGAGCAAGCAGCCCGACGTGGCGGAGCAGTGGCTGCCCAAGATTCTGTCCAAAGAGTACGACAGTCGGTTTCTGCCGATAGCGGAGAAAACGGGCGCGACGATTGGCATGGGCATGACCGAGAAGCAGGGCGGATCGGATGTGCGCACCAACACGACCCGGGCCACCGCCATGGGGCCGGAGGGAGCGGGGCAGCCCTACGCGCTCGTCGGGCACAAGTGGTTCTTTTCCGCGCCGATGTGCGACGCCTTTCTGGTACTCGCGCAGACCGAGCGTGGCGTCAGCTGTTTTCTGGTGCCGCGGTTCCGCCCGGACGGCAGTCAGAACGCCATTCGAATTCAGCGCCTGAAGGACAAGCTTGGTGACCACGCCAATGCCTCCGGCGAAGTGGAGTTTTACGACGCCTGGGGCGTGATGGTAGGGGGCGAGGGCCGCGGCGTGCCGACGATCCTCGAAATGGTGATGCACACGCGGCTGGATTGCATGATCGGTTCATCGGGCCTGATGCGGCAGGCGCTGTCGCAAGCGGTGCACCACGCCAGCCATCGTCAGGCCTTCGGCAAGTTGTTGTGCGAGCAGCCACTGATGCAGAACGTGTTGGCCGACCTTGCGTTGGAATCAGAGGCTGCCATCGCCATGACCCTGCGCCTGGCCAGCGCACTGGATGCCGCCGCGCAGGGCGATGAGGAAGAGGCCGCATTGGCTCGTGTGATGACCGCCGTGGGCAAGTACTGGATTTGCAAGCGGACACCGATGATGGTGAACGAAGCGCAGGAATGCCTGGGCGGCGCCGGTTACGTGGAGGAATCCATCCTGCCGCGGCTTTACCGCCAGGCGCCGCTGAATTCGATCTGGGAAGGCTCCGGCAACATCCAATGCCTGGATGTGCTGCGTGCGCTCGCGCGTGAGGCCGGAGCATTGCCCGCCATCACCCGCGAGCTGGGGATTGGTGCTGCGGAAAGCCCGGTGCTGGCGGAGCGGGTGGAGGCCCTGGGCGCCGCGCTAAAAGATACGCAGGGCATGGAAGTGCGGGCGCGGAGCCTGGTCGAGGAGCTGGCCGTCTGTTTGCAGGCGAGCCTGTTGGTGCGCTCCGCCCCGCAGTTCGTGGCGGATGCGTTTCTCGCCGGTCGGTTCGGCACCGGCCGCGTGTTCGGCACGCTGCCCACAGGCCTGAACCTGGAGGCGCTGATCGACCGAGCCCGCGTGCCGCTTTGAAGGCGGCGTGAATAGATCAGCGTTTCCCTAGAGCAACTCTCCGCGCCGCAGCGCCTGAACCAGCTGCCGGCCCGGGTGCAAAGCGGCCCAGGTCGTCGCATCAACCGGTAGCGGCGCACCAGCGAGCGCCGCTGCGATCACCTCGCCACAGAGCAAAGCCGCGGTGGCACCGCGGCTGCCATGCCCGCGATGCAGCCACTGGCCGGGTTCGTATCGCGCCGCGGGGAATGTTTGATGTGGCCGGCCATGGCGCAGATCTGCGTACTGCTCCGCCCACCATGCCCGGTCGGGCACCGGGCCGACCTGCGGCATGCGGTCGGTGGTCCCGGCGCGAATGGCGGCGGCGTGTGCGGCCGGTGCCGGTTCGCGATCAAACGCGCCGGGCAGGTGATTGGACCATTCCGTGAGATAGCCTTCGGCCTCTTCGGGGCTCGGCTGCGATGCCTCGCTGCCGCGAACATGGCTCGCGCCGACGACCAACTCACCGGATTGAGGAATGCAGAGGCCGCCGCCGGCCATGGCCGGCTGATTCGTGCTGGCATGCGCGCACCGCACTGAGGACATCTGCCCTCTGGACAGGCTGACAGGGTGAGCGGCATCCCAGGGCGAAGCAGCCGCGCCGGTTGCAAGAACACATGGCTCGGCGCCGGCAGTATCCGCCGGCAACCAGCGCCGCGAGATGCGCTCAATGGCCACGTGGTCCAGCCAAGACTGCGTCCAGACTTTCGGCGCCAGCCAGCCGGCATCGGGTATCCATTGACCACCTGTGTCCAGCTTGCGGCCCACACGCTGCGACAAGTCGTGTGCATCGATTGCGCCTGATCGGATCCGACCTTGGACATCCAGCACCGCGACACCGGTCGGATGCCAGCCGGCTGCTCCCGTGAGGCGATGCGTGGCATGGGCAAAGGCAGTGTCGTAGAAGTGCCCGCGCAGGTTCGAGGCGCGGTCGGGGTAGGGGCGCAGGATCAGGCCCGCAAGCTGGGAGGGCGCAGCCCGGGCGGGTGCGGGATCGTCGTACACGGTAACCCTGAAGCCACGCTCGGCCAGCGCACGGGCCGTCGCGGCCCCGGCCAGACCGCCACCGACGATCGATACCGCGCTGGATGACGTGGCGGTCGGACGCCGGAACCACGCTGGCCAAGCCGGTTCGGGGGCGCGCACGGCGGCGGGCCGATGTCCGCACAGCATTTCGCGCTTGCGACCAAAGCCAGGCGCCTTGGTCACGACAAAGCCGGCAGACTCCAGATTGCGGCGCACCCAACCCGCGGCCGTGTAGGTGGCGAAGGTGCCGCCTGGCCGCGTAATGCCAGCCATGGCGTGGCAGACCGCATCCGACCACATCGCCGGGTTGCGGGACGGCGCAAAGCCATCCAGATACCAGGCATCGACCGAGGCATCGAGCGCATCCAGCATGGGCTGCACCTCGCCCACCAGCAGCAGTAACCGGATGCGTCCGCCCGCGAGCACCCGCAGGTTGAAGCCCGGCTGGAGCTGCTCACAGGCCCCGGCCAGCGTGCGCATCCAATGGTCGAGTCCGGGCCACTGCGACGCCGTACGCAGCATGTCGGCCGGGCTGAGCGGAAACCCTTCGACACTGACGTAATCCAGCGTGGCGTCGCCTGGGGCGTGGCGCATCCAGGTATCGAAGGTGAGACAGGCATTGAGGCCGGTGCCGAAGCCGAGTTCCGCCACGGTGAATCGCCGGCTCGTCGCCCATCGATCAGGTAGCTGGTTGTGTTGCAGGAACACATGCGCGGACTCGGCCACCCCGGCGGCATCGAAGTAACGGTCTTGAAACCGGGGGCTGAACGGCAACCCGTTACTCCAGTCGGTCGGTTCACCCTCGAACGCATCATCGGACATCTGCGGATTGTCGCGCACCTGCATCGGCTCCATTAATTAGGTAGACTTACGATTAACGCGAGCGGCCTGGCGGACCGCGTGAGTTCGTCCATCGGCAAGCCGATATCAGCCGCATCGACGCCGTTGCTCAAGCCGCAGGATGGTTCCCTCCCAGTATCCGCCACCGGAGCCGAAGACTTTCGCGGCAGGTCTCACCCGGCTATTTCCGCGGTCCGGCACCAGCAACCCGGTCGCCACCGCTGGCAACACTGAGGATGCACCTTGACCTTGAATCAACCCGGCCTCGCGAGATCTGCCATGGGCCTGCGGGAGTTCGTCTGCTTCGTGGCGGCCTGCATGGCGATCAATGCGCTTGCAATCGACATCGTGCTGGCTGCGCTACCTCAGATCAGCGATGAGCTGGGCGCCGCTGACACGAATGATCGCCAGGCGGTCATTTCGTTTTATCTGTTCGGCCTCGGGGCATCGCAGTTCCTCTACGGCCCGCTCAGCGACAGCTTCGGCCGCAAGCCTGTGCTGACCTTTGGCCTACTGCTGTTTGCAGCCGCCAGCTTGTTCTCTGCGGCATCGACGACATTCGAAATGATGATCCTGTCGCGGTTCATACAGGGTTTTGGCGCCGGAGCGCCGCGCGTAGTGGCAATGGCGCTGGTCCGCGATCGCTTCGTTGGCGTTGAGATGGGGCGGGTGATGTCCATGGCGATGATGGTGTTCATGATCGTCCCCATCCTCGCGCCCTCAATCGGCCAGGGCATTCTGCTGATCGCGCCCTGGCGCTGGATGTTTCTTACCCTGTTGCTGGCGGGCGTCGGAATCGCGTTGTGGGGCATGTTCCGCGTTGAGGAAACACTCACGGACGAGAATCGCCGATCACTGACACTCGCCAATCTGGGCTCGGGTTTTGCCGCCGCAATTCGGCATCCGGTGACGCGCGGCTACACGCTTGCCCTGGGTCTGGTCTTCGGCGTACTGGTGGCGTTCATCAGCTTGGCCCAGCAGATCTTTCAGGATCGCTACGGCATCGGCGCCGGCTTCACCATGCTGTTTGCTTGCATCGCGATGTTTCTGACGGCGTCGTCGTTCACCAACTCCCGGCTGCTGCGCCGGTTTGGCCTGGTGCGCATGACATGGAGCGCACTGGTTGGTCTGATCGCCATCAGCGCGGTCTGGTCGGTGGTCGCCGTCTTCGATCAGGTGCCGCTGGCGCTTTACATGCTGCTCCAGGGCTCCTGCCTGTTCTGCTTCGGTTTTCTGGGCGCGAACCTCAATGCCCTGGCCATGGAGCCCATGGGGCGTAACGCCGGCAGCGCTGCCGCACTCATCGGGAGTTTCACCACGATCATGGGCACGGGAATCGGATATCTGATTGCCCAGCAGTTCGATGGCACGCTGGTGCCGCTGGCGGTCGGCTATCTCGGCATGGCGAGCAGTGCACTGCTAGTGGTTGTCCTGACCAACCGCATCGCTGTCAAACTGGGGCAGCCCCTTGCGGCCAGTTCCCGGCCCGCTCCATAGCGCGAGATCGAGATGCCAAGCTCAACGATTGACCGTTTGACCACCGCATCGCTGCCACGCAGCGTGTGGGCTTGGCGCCCGATGGCTGCAGTGCTTGCGATCATGTTGCTCGGCGCCTGCTCCGACGACTCAAGACCACCGCTGCCGGTCGAAGGCCGATTCTCCGTGGTTGAAAATCTGGACTACGCGGATTACGACGGTCGGATCTTGCGCCTGGATCTCTACATCCCGGACGAGCCGGTTTCACAGCCCGTCCCTGTCGTAATCGCCGTGCGCGGCGGCGGATTCCGGCGGGGCGACAAAGAAGCCTTCGCGCCTATTGCCGGTGCAATGGCGGACCGTGGTATCGCGGCGGCCAGCATCGAATACCGTACATCAGCCGAAGCGCTGTTCCCCGGCGCAATCCACGACACCAAGGCAGCCGTCCGCTGGTTACGTCAGCACGCCGCCGACTACGGGCTGGACGCGAGCGCGATCGGCGCAATCGGTGGATCTGCCGGCGGTTATCTGTCCGCATACCTGGGGGTCACAACCGGAGAGCAGGCACTGGAGGGCAGCGGCGGCTCACCAGAGGTTGCCAGCTCGATCCAGGCCATTGTCGCCATGGCACCGGAGGCCGAGCCCACGTCGCAGCCGTGGTGGGGCGAGTTTCTGGACGATGCCGACGACCCGGACGAGACTTTGCGGGCCTACGCCTCCACGCTGACCCAGTTAGATGCCGGCGAAGAACCACCATTACTGCTGATTCACAGCGCGGATGACAACACGGTGCCATTGAGCCAGTCGCAGAAACTGTTCGATGCCTATGGCCAGTCCGGCAATCAGGTCGACATTGTGGTGCTGTCCGGTGCGCCGCATGCCTTTTGGTACGAAGTCGCCTGGTTTCCCGGTGCGATGGACCGGGCGGCCGCGTTCTTTGCAGCGGAACTTGGCGCGGGAAACCCGACTGCGCATTAGCGGCAGGTCGGTTTCAGGCCTGGCCGAACGTGCTCCTGGCTTCGGGTATCGAATCGCCATGACCGAAAAGCCCCCCTCAAGGCTTCGACGTTCTGCTCAAAGCGTTGCTGATTCAAGGCGTAGCCCTGGAGCAGGTAGTCCTTCAGGCGTTGCGTGGCCCTGACGTCCCCCGTCTTCAGTAGCGGTGTGGCGGCGGGAACGCAAGAAGTCACACAAGTCTCTGTTATTGAAAAGAATAGAGAAATTCGAACACTACACGCCCTACTAACGGTACAGCTAAATCGTTGAGTCAGCGCCACCCCCTGCCTCACCATGGCAATGCAATTGTCCAATTTTCAGGAAGTGGGGTCGGGCAACTTTGGCCATATGCTCACGGCTTGGCTAGCCAGACGTTCTCCTCTCAAGCGGATCATTTCCTCGTGCCATTCATCCTGCTCCAAGATCCATCGATTCAGGAACAGGCTGGTGTGTTCGGCATATTTGTCTTTCTTTTCGGCGAATCCGCGATTCCCTGACGAGGCGTTTAGTCCGGCAGTTATCAGCGTCAGGTTACCGAGCGTGTTGAGCGCCTGATTGCGACGGGTCGCACGCGGATCTTCAGACCACCTTTCCACGGTTTCCCCGTCCGAGAACGGCCAATCATCTGTCCAAGAGACCGGAAGGACATGCTCAGTCTGAAGGTTTGGCGGGCTCTCTACCTTTTCTGCGAATTTCGGCCTCGCTCTCTTTTCCAACTCCCACAGCACATCCTTTATTCGTGGGCCGGGGGCATTCGTATATGCGGGGTGCGACATGATGCCTTGCCGCAGTTCCTTATCGTCGGGAAAGCGAGTGCTGTCACCGGAGCGCTCCCTGAAGAATTTCACAAACTCGTTGATGCTTGGGCCATTCTGGGCAAACTGCTGGCTGAGTGCTTGGAATATCCGATTCAGGTTCTTTGTGGTCAGTCCGCTCAGTGCGCGCCTAACGATGTAGGAATAGAGCAATTTGGCGATCCCGCTACGGGCATCTGATCCAACTTCATCGGAGCCTATTTGAAGGGCAATTGGGTAGGCTGTGGTGACTTGCCACGCCGCCAATTTTCGGCCGAGCCAAGCGATGGATGGATCGGCTTCGCCGCGCCCCTCCAACGTTTCATATATAGGCGCGTAGCCGCTCAACACGTTGAGTTCGTCTTCCACGCACTCAAACCTGGGCCTGCCTGCTGTCACCGCAAACGCCCGGTATTCGGCATATAGCTCGCGCATTGAGATCTTCTGGCCGGTCTGGGCCGCCAACACATGCGCAAGGAAGTGATCAATGCGTGGACGCTTCGGACGGGCATTGGGTGCGGCGGCGCGCCACCAGGGTCCGTCGAAGGGGTCCCAGAGTTTCTTGTATAGAGCCTCGGCAGATGTGCCTTCTTTTTCCGCGCGATAGAAGATGTTGTTGCGTACGAGATCCATAGCCAACAATGGCTCGCCCTTCGAATTCAAGGTCTCAAAGATGACCTGAGCATCATCACCTTCGCCAAGCGTAATGACGACGAGTTTCATTCGCCCAAGCAGGGCGTTCAACAGAGCTTCGAGCCGCTGCTCTACGATGGCGCCTGAGTCCGTCGTTTCAGTGCTTGGGTCAGAGGCATCCTCCTCGGCCTCGACATCGACTGGCCCTTCCGCCGCAAACCGGCGAACGTGCTGCCGGAACTCGTCAAAAGCTCTCAGCGCTCTGAGTTCGGTGTTTTTCGGTATTCGATTGCCCCAATAGAATTTAGCGTAGTTCTTTCGAATCTTTGAGTAGGGTTGTTCGAGAATGTCGTGAAAGACCTGTCGGTCCGAGGGTGTCGGAGTCAGCTTGAATTTTGTGAGGGGGTCGGTGTCCTTGCTTTTGAGAGGATTGAAGAGATAGTCCTCCACGTGAGCCATGATGGCCTCGCACTTGTGATCGCGGGCAACCTCCCGAATTGCTGCAAGCAGAAGTTGAAACGTCGTCAGACGCTGCTGCCCGTCAACAACCTGGACACGCGGAGTGACGCCGATTTGAGCACTTTCTCCAATGGGGGCAAGGATCAGCGCACCCATGTAGTGTTGAAAGCGGTTGTCTCCATCCAAGACTTCGGCGGCCTTGGCCGCCACATCGGTCCAGAACGGAACGATGCGTTCATCTGCCCATTGGTACTTGCGCTGGTACAGGGGCACCATGAATCGTCGGCCCTCTGCGAGTATTGTCTCTACCGGGTGGTCGTCGGCGTCCATATCGTCCTATTCGGGTTTGTGGCTAATCAGCGGCTTCCTGGGTCATGCCCGCTATGCAGCCGAGCGTTTTTCGTCGATCGCGTGGGTCATCATCAGATCGAAAGCATTTGCACACCGGTCTGTAAAATCTAGCCGGTTGTAGGAATCCGGCAGTTTGTCGTCCAGCACTTCTTCCATCGCCGTCTTCACGCGGCGCTGGCTCTGACTGTCACGATGCCATCCTTCCACCAGCACCTTGGGATGCTTCTCGCGCAGCCGCTTCAACAGCGACTGTGCCGCCAGCTTGACCTGCTGTTCTTCGGCTTTGGTCAGGCCGTCCTTATTCAGCACGTCGAAGAGTTCGAGTTCTTCCTCGGTCAGGCCTTCCCGAATGTGCCGCTCGGCCTCTTTTCCTAGGCCGGCGGCATAGTCGGTGAGTTCGGCGTAGGCGTCCTCGACGGTGGCGCTGCCGGAGTTGTATCGGTCGATGATCTCGGCGAAGCGCTGGGCGAACGGCATCCGCGTGCTGTTGCGGTTGAGCAGTTCTTCGAGCTTCTGCTTGATGAACTCCCGCAGGTCTTCGATCTCGATGTGCTTGTAGGGCGCTTTGGCGAATTCTTCCTTGAGCTTTTCGGGGTCGATGGTGCGCAGGTCCCATTGCTTGCCGCGCTGGACGATCTCGTACTTGGGTGATTTGGGCTCTTTGATGGCGTCGCCGTCAGTGACAACGCTGATGTCGAGCAGGTCGCCGATCTTCTGGCGCAGGGCATCAACATTCTGGTCGTCGATCTTGCCGTCTACGACGCCGCGCAGGTATTGGTAGGCGTAGACCATGGGCCTGGCCCGTTCGCCGAGGATTTCCGGCTTGCAGGCTTCGTACAGGCCGGAGATGGTGTTTTCATATACGTTGAAGGTGCGTCGCCAGTTGTCGTTGCTGAGCAGGGTGTCGGCGAAATGGTTGAATCCGGACAGGCTCTTGAAGGTCGTCTCTTTCTCGATCAGGCCGGCAAGGTTCAGGTCGCGGTCCATCAGAAAGTCGCTGCCCTGGGCCAGGGCGTCGTCCAGCAGGTCGAACAGCGCCTGCTTGTCGCGTACCGGTGTTTCTTCGTCATCACCCTCGGCGTAGTCGGCCAGGGCCAGCTTCATGTTCCGGAAGACGTTGTAGTAATCCACGATATCGCCGTGAATCTTCTGCTTGCCGTTGATCAGGTGGCCGGTCACGCGGTTGGCGCGGGCGATGGTCTGCATCAGGGTGTGGCCTTTCTGCGGCTTGTCCAGATACAGGGTGCTCAGGGTGGGGGCGTCGAATCCGGTCAGCCACATGGCGCAGACGAAGACCAGTTGCAGGTCATGCTCGGGGTCTTTGAAATTGGCTTCGATGTCCTGGCCGGTGGCGTCCACCGCATTCATGCGGTCGCGGTGTGGCTTGATGTCTAGGCCCTGCGTAGCGAATTTCTCCTCCTCGCCGGCGTCCTCGGAGATCACCACAGCCATGTCAGTGCGCTTCATGTAGGCCAGCGCGGTTTTCATGCGCTGTTTTTCAAGCTCGTCGGTGGTCTTGGCGATTTCGCCGACCAGCCGCTTCTTTTCGGTCTTCCACAGGCCCTGCACCTTGTCGTACATCTTCACGGCGGTGAATTTGTCCACCGCGATAACCATGCCCTTGCCCAGATAGCCCCGGCGGGGGAAGTGGTAGACGATGTCCTCGGCGATGGTTTGCAGGCGGTCGTCGCGCTTGATGACCTCGGTTTCGCGGGAGAACTCGCGCTCCAGCTTGGCTTCCTCGGCCTCGGTCAGGTTCTCCGACTCCAACAGTTCGCAGAAGTCCTCGTCCAGGTCCTCGTTCTGGATGAGCACCTTGGGCACGCGCTTTTCGTAGAACAGCGGCACGGTTGCGCCGTCGTCCATGGACTGGCGGAAGTTGTATTCGGACACGTACTCGCCGAACCACTGATGGGTCATGCGGTCCTTGCCCAGCAGCGGGGTGCCGGTGAAAGCCACGTAGCCGGCATTGGGCAGGCCGGCGCGCATGTTCTCGGCCAGGGACTTGTACTGGGTGCGGTGGGCTTCGTCGATGATGACCACGATGTCGTCGCGGTCGGACAACAGCGGGTATTTTTTGCCCTTGTCGTAGCGGAATTTCTGGATCAGGGTGAAGACGAGGCGCTTGTGCTGGCCCAGGGCCTCGCGCAGTTTCTCACTGTTGCCGGGGCGGGCCGCGTCCTGCTTGGTGACGGTTCGGGTGTGCAGGAAGTTGCGGTAGATCTGCCCGTCCAGGTCATCGCGGTCGGTGACCACCACGAAGGTGTACTGCCCGCCGATCTTGCGCTGAATTTTGCGGGTGTAAAAGATCATCGAAAAGCTCTTGCCCGAGCCCTGGGTGTGCCAGAACACGCCCAGCTTGCCCTTCTCGCCGTCCCGGCTCTGGAAGCGCTGCAAGGCCCGGTTCACGCCGATGTACTGGTGGTTCTGGGCGATGATCTTCTGGCTGCCCTTGTAGAACAGGATGAAGTTTTCGATGTAGTCCAGCAGGCGCGTGGGCCTCAGCAGGCCGTCGGCGGCGCGCTCCAGGCTGGTGGCCTGATCAGTGATGGCTTTTCGGTCGATGCGCTCCTTTTCGTCCTGCGGGCGCAGCCAGTGGAAGAAGTGCTCCCAACTGGCCGTCATGCTGCCCACGCGGGTGTCCATGGCGTTGGAGAGCATCAGCAACGCGTTGTAGACGAAAAGCTGCGGGATGTCGCGGCGGTAGTCGGTCAGGTTCTTTTCATAGGCCGAGCGCAGCTTGACGTTGGAGTTCTTCAGTTCGATGAACACCAGCGGCAGACCGTTGATGTAGAGCAGCACGTCCGGACGCCGCCAGTAGCGACCCTGGCCGGTGGGCGCGATCCAGAGCTGGGTGACAGCCAGCAGATCGTTGTTGGCCGGCGTGTCGAAGTCGATGACTTTGGCGCGGGCCTGTTCATCGCGGCCCTCGGCATTGCGATAGGTGATCTGCACGCCATTGTGGATCAATTCGTAGACTTCCTGATTGGCCGCGACCGCCGACATGGCCATGCGGCTTTGCGTGAGCGCGCCCAGCGCCAGATCAATAGCGGCCTCGGGCAATTCGGGGTTCAGTCGCACCAGCGCCTCGCGCAGCCGGTCCTTGAACACCACCTCGCGCTTGTCGCTGCGGCCGGATTTGTCGGGCAGGGATTCCTTCTGCGGCGTGTAGCAATTCAGCGTCTTAAAGCCGAACTCGGGCGAGCACAGCCGCGCCACCAATGCCTGTTCAATGTCGTCTTCGGAGATGAAGTTGGGCATGGGTGGGACTCCTGCGGGCTATGCAGCCTTATCCTGCATGCTGGGCGGAAACTGGATGTCCAGATCGTCCACGCGCAGCTTGCCTGAGATGAGGCGGTTGAGCAGGAGATCGCGGGTTTCAGCTAGCAGACAGTTTGATCGGCGCAACGTGTCCGTTTGGTCTCTCACTGTTGAAACGATCTTGTCGAATCGTGACTGAATGTCGCGCGGTGGTCGCAAAACTCTTACGCATGACAGGTGGTTCCTGTTCAACGTTGGAACCCCTGCACCTGAATTGAACTGTGCAAGGTTCGCGCTTTTCAATGTGTAGAACAGGAAGTGCTTCGAGTTGCCGTTGCTGTCGGCTACATAAAGTGACGTATTGAGTGGCCACGACGGTTCACTTGACCAAACTACCGCTCCGAGAGAGCCAGACCTACCGGTAGTCACCACTGGAGGTTTAGCTTTGTACGCGTTGTGAAAGCCCGGAATGCCCGTAGCGGCGAGAATTGGGTATTTGCCTGCCACCACGTTCTGTTTGGGCAAATCGTAGCCACGTTTCAAGCGGCACAAATCAAAAAGGGTAGTTGGCTCCCACTCCTCCGGCACCCCCTTATGCACCGGCGTGTGCTCATGCCCCGGAAAGCGCAGGCGCACGAACCATTCGCGGTAGATTTCCTCGGCCATTTTTTCCAGCAGGGCGATGCGCTGGCGGTTATTCTCGATCAGATCGTCGTAGGCGGTGAGGATGGCGGCGATTTTTCGCTGCTCGGTTTTTTCTGGAAGGGGAATACGAACGCGATAGATTCTTTCAGGGGAAGTGTGACGGACCTTGGCGCCGTTTGAAGATGCGCGTATCTGATCGCGAGTCCATTTGAACCGAAACGCCCATCGAAGGTAGTGTGAATCGAGCTTCACCGGGTCTTGGACGGTAACAAGTCCCAGCCGTTGGTTGTGGAGAAAGGTGTCGGGCCTGGGAATTTCAGCCGGACTTCCCAACAGGCCCTCGGCCTGCTCTGTCATTGCCACGATCAGAGCACCTTCAGACAAGATGTACTCGTCGGGAAATCGGCCGGTATAGAACCTTTCTTTCCCCGTGATCTTGAAGCCACCCCCTTCGAAAAAATTGGCCGGCGTTAGTACGACATATTTTCCTTGCTCGGAGAAATGCTCGCTCTTGAACGCGAATCCGTGCTTGATGTGGATCAGCCCATTCAGTTCTTTTGAATGGCTTTCCATGCTATTCATCGAGCAGTTCCGACAGGTTCGATTGGAGCACATCGGTCAGGGATTTTGCCGAGTCCGACAGGGCTGCGAACTGTCCCCGCATGGCGGTCAGTTCTTCTAGGAACTCCTCCTCAGACATGCCGTCGTCCTCAATGACCACACCCACATATCGCCCCGGATTCAGCGACCAGTCCTGCTCCTCGATCTCGGCCTTGGTCGCCGCCTTGCATAGGCCCACCACGTCCTCATAGCGGGCATCCGGAAAGCGGGCATGCAGCCATTCAATGTGAGCGAAGCATTGCTCGGCGTCGCGCATGTCGGCGTGCAGGGTGTCCATGGCGGCCTTGAGGGCTTTCATGTCCCGGTCCGGTCGGCGGCGGCCTGCGTTCTTCTCGGCTTCTGCGCGCTCCCAGGCGCGGATGGCCTTGTCCAGGGCTTTCTGGCGGTCGTGCAGGCTGGCGAAGAAGGCGGCGAAGGGTTCAGCCAGGGCGCGCTGGCGGGCGTTGCGGGCGTCCACGTCGCCGGTCTTGTCGCCCTGTTCGTAATCGGTCCAGGCTTGTTGCAGGGCCGGGTAGGCGGTCCATTGCTCGCGCAGCGCGGCGGCGGCGCGGGCGCAGTCGGCATTCTTGATGAGTTCGGCCACCTGATCGGTGACCGCCGGTGCGGCTTCGGCGTTGGCGGTGAGGCGCTGCATGCCGTCGGCGAAGTAGCTGTCGATCAGGGCTATGAAGCTGTCGCGCTGGCCGCAGTACAGGCGGCTGATGGTGGCGAGGTTCTGGATCTGCGCAGGGCTGAATTCGCGGTGGGCGCGGTCGATCTGGGTGAAGACGTTGCGGGCGTCGATGAACAGGATGCGCTCGTCCAGCCCGCGGGCGGCCTTGCCTTTGTCGAAGAACCACAGGGTGGCGGGCAGGGTGACCGTGTAGAACATGTTGCTGGGCAGGGTCAGCATGCCGTAGATCAGGTTCTGCTCGATCAGTTCGCGGCGGATGTCGGCCTCGGAATGGCGGGCATCGGAGGCGGAGTTGGCCATGACCAGCGCAGCGCGGCCTTGCTCCTTCAGTGAGGTGGCGAACAGGTTGATCCACAGGTAGTTGGCGTTGGGGACAGTTTCTTCCTCCGCCTTGCCTTTGGATTTGGTCTTGCGCTTGGGGATGCCGTAGGTGTTGAAGCGCGGGTCGTCCTTGACGCCGTTGTAAATCACCTCGTCCACGTTGAAGGGGGGATTGGCCAGCACGTAATCGAAGCGGCCCAGGCTGTTGGCCGGGTCTTCGTAGTAGCTGATGGCCTGATGGATATCGCCGCGCAGGCCGTTGACCGCGAGGTTCATCTTGGCCAGCTTTACCGTCGGCAGCTTCTTTTCCTGACCGCAGACGAACAGATCCAGATCGCCCTGATTCTGCTGGTCGGCGAGCGCCTTGCGGTGTTCCTCGATGAAGCGGGCGGACTGCACGAACATGCCGCCAGAGCCGCAGGCGGGGTCGAAGACCGAGCCGCCGTGGGGCTCGATGATCTCCACCATCAGCCGCACCACTGAGGTGGGGGTAAAGAACTCGCCGCCGCCCTGGCCCTCGGCCAGCGCGAACTTGCCCAGGAAGTATTCGTAGATCTGGCCGAACAGATCGCCGTCGGCGTCATCCGGGATGTTGGCGAAGTTCTTGAGCAGGCGGTTGGGCAGGCCGGCGTTCAGCGGGTTGCGGGTGAGGGCGAAATATTCGTCCTTGGGCAGCACGCCTTCGAGTTCCGGCTTGTACTGCTCGATGGCCGTCATCGCATCCTTCAGCGCCTGGGCGATGTTGGCGTCTTCGGGCAGGCCCAGCAGGTAGTCGTAGCGGGCTTCCTCGGGCAGGTAGAAGCCGCAGAGCTCCAGCGAGATCTCCTCGATGGGCTTTTCCCGACGGCCGCCCTTGAGCTTGTCGTACTCGGCCTGGATGGCCGGCAGGTGCTGCTTGAACTTGCCGTCGGCGAACTTGAGAAATATGAGTCCAAGGACGGGCGTGCTGTATTCGTTAGACGCGAGGTCGGAGTTGGCGCGCAGGTCGTCGGCGCTTTTCCAAAGTTGGGTTTCTAGGTGTTTGAGGTCGGCAGGGGTCATTAAGGGATTCAGGTTTTCTCTATCGGCCAGTTCGGTGGGATTGTTCTATTTATTAGGTGTTTCGGCATCGTTGTGAATCTACATGCTCAAGCGCCATTTCGGTACTGTAGCGTCCTAGAATATCCAAAGCGGGGCCCATGGTTTCGCTTGGGGACTGCGAGTAGAGATGTGATTGAAGATGACCAATCCCTGGGAAGCTGACGATTGCGCCCATCTGAGGGCCCAATATGCCGTTTATTCCGTGCCGGCCGCGGCTGCAGTGTGATGCGGCGTGCCAGATGACCAAGTCGAGCAGATAGTCGGCGAAACCTAGGGGGGCTGCTGCCGAAC
Organism: Abyssibacter sp.; assembly: GCA_023146115.1. Lineage (GTDB taxonomy): Bacteria > Pseudomonadota > Gammaproteobacteria > Nevskiales > OUC007 > Abyssibacter. The sequence goes on from JAGLCS010000156.1 coordinate 22,237, forward strand.
GACGCGGAATCATGGGGTGACACCTTCGCGAATGCGTATTGTGCTCTTAAGGAGGGCAAGGAGAAGTCGACTGCCCACGGGATGGACGACACGACCCAGCCTCAAAATGAGGCCCGCTCAAAGGCCTCGGGGCTGACGCCACCCAAGTGCGAGTCGCGACGAGTTCGGTTATCGAAAAATTCAATGTGGTCGAAGACGTCGGTGTGAGCGAGCCGTGGCATCGCTCAAACTCAAGCGTGTCGGTCTGCCTGAAAAAGGCAAGAAAAAAGCCGTCCTAGGACGGCTTAAAATCTTCATTTGGTGGGGCGGCGTCACTCGAATTCACTGCGTAATGCGCTGATTCTGCGCAAATATTTCTCGTTGGATTTTTCGATGTGCCCCCAAATGTGCCCCCAAATGGTCGCCGTTGGACGCCGCCGATACCGATCAAAGGATGCTTTCCATTAGTTCGCGGACGGTGTGTGTCTTCGTTGCTGTGTTTGCTTATCGTTCATTCTGGTGTTGATCGCGGTGGTCCAGAGCCTGAGGGCAATTAGATCGCTGACGTGCACCTGAACGTAGATGAGATGAACTTGGGACGGCTCTGATAGGCAGCCTCACGCGCGGCGGCGCGGGGCGACACCAATTCGGCTGGTTGTCTGAGACCGGCGAACGCCGACCCGAGCCCTCACGAGGCCAGGCGGGTCAGGGTTGAATCCCCCCTCCCTCCAGTTTCCCTACCGTGAAAAAACTGCCAACCGCGCGGTTTCACGCGTAGGGCGAAAAGTTTCTGTAGGCCCCCTCCCGGTGGGAACGACGGGAACAATGGGAACAAGAAATATATATATCTAATAAAAACAAATACTTATTGATTGATCGGGCATTGACGCTGGTGTTGCATGGACTGGGAACAGGATGGGAACAATGGGAACAGCCTGCATTGGTGTGCTTTTCGAGCGAATTCGCGTTGCTGGACAACAGCGGGAAAGAAGGGCGCGCCTTACCGCCGCGCGCGTCAGGTGTCGGTGCTGAACAACCGGTCACGGTCGATCACATAGAACGGCATCATCTTGTTGCTCCCGCCTGATCCAATGTCGAACGCTTCGCATCTGGCCTTGAGCGTATATCGCTTCTCAGTCCCGCCCTGCTTGACCAGGCAGCCGGCCGCGTCCAACGCCTTTGCTACGTCGGTGTGTTGGTAGCCGGCGCATACCTCATTGCGGAACACCTCTGGCATGATCATGTAGACGGGGCGCATGTCATGGATCTTTCGGAAGCCGGCGCGGTTGATGACCTTTTGCTCGGACTCATCCTGTTGCGGGCGCAGGTCTTGGAAGCGGGCGCCACCGTGCAGTTCTAGGAAGTGCCGCACCTGATTCACCATTGCGGCGGGCTCCTGCGCGCCAGCCGTGCCCCGTCGTTCCAGCCACTGCGCAAAGGCATCATTGATCGCGGATTCGGTCTGGTCGATGTCCCAGCCGGTCAGGCCGAATTCGGTTGCAAGCTGCCCAGCCGCCACCAGTAGCCCGAAGCGCGCCGCCACTCGGTAAACCTGTCCGTTGGCATTGGCCGGCGCTCGCAGCTTTACGAACCGCTCAACCGTCCGCTGCACCGCGTCCACGATGCTTGCCTTGTCGGCGGCGACCCTTTCGACGAATGCCGGACCAGCCAGCCCGTAGGCACCGCTTGCCCCGTCCATCAGTTTTGCCGACAGCTCGCGAGGCGTTTCGCAGTCGCCGGTTGAATCGAAGATGCCGAATCCCTCGCCGCTGTCGGCCGTGACTTCCACCAAGCGCACATCGTGGCCGCCGCGCTGTTTTTGGCCGGCAGCGTTCAACATAGTTGCTGTCCCGACTTCACCCGTGCTCAGCAACATCACGCGCCAAGTCTTCACTGCGCGGGCACCGCCACTCTTGCCGGCGCGTTGCTTGCCCCGGCCGTTGGCGAGCATGTACGCCATTGCACCGATGTCCTTGGCGTCAGCTTGGCCGATCTCATCCAGGGCCATCAGGCAGTCGGTGAAGTCCTCAGCCACTGCCTCAAGCCCGTTGTCTGTCGTGCGCCATTGCCGCCAGTAGGTGGACGGATTGCCCCACACACTGGACGCGAGCCGCAGCGCCGTGGTCTTGCCGCTACTGCTACCGCCGACCAGATGGAATCCGCCAGACTCGCCAACCGCCAGGGCGATCAACGGGCCGGCGAATGCGGTGGATAGGGCGAGCATCAGGCGCCGATGCGCGCCTGCTGGCTTGGCGACGCGCTCTATCCAGCGCTCAAGGTCGCCCGCCTGCTGGTAGACGCTGGAATCCATGCTCTCGCTCTGAAAGTAGAAGCTCTCGGCTTCCGTCTCTCCAAACGACTGCGAGGGCAGCACGAATACGTCGCCATGCCAGCCGGTACGCGTCACGCTCCGGACCCGCCCGGTACCGTGTTGCGTCATCAGGTAATCGATCAGGCGGAATCGCTCTTTCGGTCGATTGACGATGTAGGGGAGACCGGCAGCCATCAACTCGGCGCGAATCTCATCACCGCGCGACCCGCCCAGCAGCCGCACCGGCATCGCCCAGCGTTTGAGGTTGCCGTCCAGGTCGCGAAACTCCAGCAGCCGGCCCCACTCGCTGGCGTTCGTGTCGCGTGAGGCGGCAAGGATCTTCAGCGGCGAGCAGATGAACAGCGGCGTTTCGGGCCTCGGCTCGCCGTTGCTGTAGCTCACCCCGCACCAGTACACGCCATCGTCGCGTGACTCGTAGTGCGGCGTCAGCGGATCATGGGTTGCCGTCTCTGATTCTGGTGCATCGTTGGGCTTGTTCACCGGCTCGCGGATGCGCTCGGCATCCATCACCCGCAACAGGACTTGTTTCGTGGCTGCTGCGCCATGCGCTGTCGCGTAGTCGTTCCAGTCAGTGCCGGCATCGCCGGTATTGAAGGAAGGTTCAGCGGTCGCGCCTCGCACAGCCATTGCAGCCGCGCGGGCTTTGGTTAATCCGGGGTTTCCCGCCGTTCCGTGGTCGTTGTCCGCGCAGATGATCAGGTCGGCGCGTGGGTAGGCTTCGCGCAGAGCCCGTGCGACCGGCTCAAGGTTGCCGGCATCGAATGCGACAGCCACCGGCCAGCCCGTCAGCTCGTAGATCGTCGCCGCCGTGGCGTAGCCTTCCGCGACAGCGAACAATTCGCCATCAGGAATGCCCACCAGGTGAAAGGCACCGGCTTTGTGCGTGCCAGTTTTGAAGGTCTTGAGGCCGTCAGGCTTGATGAACTGAAGCCCGCGTAGCTGCCCGTCAGCGGCCTTTACAGGCACCAGCAGCATGTCCTTGAGTTGGCGCAGGCCATGTGCTTCCACGGCCTTGGCAGCGAGGTACGGGTGCGCTACATCGGCGGAACGGGCACGCTCCCACATCTTACGACACTGATCGCGGCAGTTCTTACGGACCTTCTTCAACTCGGCTTCGCGAACGCGCTTGTTTGCTTCGGCGCGCTCTCGCAGATCGCCTTGTTCTTTGGCCGTCAGTACCCGGCCGATATCTGCGCGCCAGGTGTGCGGCTGCCCGTCTTTCCAGGTGCCGAATTCTCCGGCCGGAACCCCGTCAGCGAACAGGACATACCAACCGTTCTTTGAGCCGCGTTTGTCGCCTTCAACGTGGAAACGGTGCAGGGTGCCGTCGGGGATAACCGCATCTGGTGCCGCGATGCTCTGTTCCTGCATCGCGGCTCTGAACTGATCGGAGATCTGCTGTTGGCTCAACGTATCGAGAGGCTTACCCATGAGCTAAATCAAGCGGTACTGATCGGGGCTGAAGCGGTCAGCGAAGTTGAGACACCAGCCCCAACGACTCATGAACAGAGCAGATGACGTGTCGTAATCCCGGAGCTTGCCTCTCACGGTTGCCCGGTCAGCGTTTCGACAGAATCCAACGCCCCATTCGTTGATTTCGTAGTGGATGCAGCGGCCACACTTGTCGGGCGCCCAAATCCGGTTGACTGGAGCGGCGGTCATCGCGAATCCGCTTGGCGGATGGTGTCTCTTCGCTGGTGCAGTTCGTTCACCAGCTCGCAAAGTTCGTCACGAGTGGCGCCAGCAATGACCGCCTTAATCAGTTCATCGAGTTCGTAGGACGGCCAGGCGCTACAGCGCGCGCCCAGCTTGATGGGGCGGGTCATCTCGCCACGTTTGATGGCTTCGTAGATGACCGCGCGGCTGCGGCCAGTGCGAGCGCTTACCTCATCAATTCGGATGAGGGCGAGATTGTCTTGGGGCATGCCAGTAGCTCATATGGGACGAACTACCAGCATGATCTCTGTGTGTGGTTGCTGCGACGCGCTAACTCAGCCAGAAAACCTCATGTTATGGGTTTGACAGGGGCGCGCTTTATCCATCGCCGTACATCAGCGATATCCAATTCAGTGCCAAACACCGCGCTGGTTAAGTGTGTGGTCACTTGGGGGAGTTCTTGATTAAGTAGGCGTTGCAGCTCGTGATGAATTAGAACGGCGAAACTTCGGGTTTGAAAATCGCCTTTTTCCCTCACTTCGTATGGGGCACTACCTATTTCTTTTAGGACGCCCGATAGGTTAGACAAGATACTGGGCAGGTCGAGAGAGCTTGCTACACGATTAAAACCGAGTTTGGCGCTGGCGATGCTTTGATCACTCATGCTGCTATGGAACGCTACGCCCTTATTAAATTGATTCTCAAATGTCGCCGACCTTTTGCATAAAGTTTCAATGAGCTCGTTCATTGAGAGTGACCAGTAGCGTTCATCATCATATTCGTGGTAGCGCTCTTCCTCTAGGAATCTCTCGAAGGCGGTAAGCTCATCGGAAACGCGAACAAGGTCGGAGATCAAGGGCTCCACTTTATGTCGAAGCTCAGCGCGACGCGGCGCAGTCATAGGCCGCCGGGAAAAGGCATCGACGCATGCAAAACATAGGTCGAGCGCCCAGTCATCGTGAAGAGGGTTATGTTCGGTTACCGACCTGATAGCTTGTGCCCATGCATCCCTCATCAACTCTGGGCTTTCAAACAGGGCAGCACCGACACGCTCAAGTTCAAAATCACTATCGGAGTCCTTCTCCGCGAACGCAGAGAATTTATCCGCGGTTCCCATAGGTGCGCCGGTTTGATTCACAAATTTGCGCATCCGCATCCCTCAATGCAGCCCTCCAAAAACCGCACCGCCAGGCCGGGAGGGACCGGCTTTTCACCCCGTCGGGCTAGGCGGGCGGGCAACTCATCACAAGTCAATCAGGGTGTTGAGCAACTTCAAAAACCGCATGAACTGCATCAACCTTACTCATGGGAATCGTGAATTCTCTACCGCAAGATACGAATCGTAGGATGGGTGCTAGATCCTGATAGGTGCCATCTGGTGGCGGTACAGTCACTAGCTTTACAAACGTGGCCCGCTCCCCTTCATTCGTCCACAAGATTCCGTGTTCCCCCGCGCGGGGCGCCATGCTTAGATCGACGTATGCGACTTTCCCGCCGTGGTCGCCGTCAGAGATACCAAGCCCGTACTTGTTCCCATCGCCATGTTCACGGCGCGTTTCTTCACACCGAGCCAAAATCTTGCCCAGTGCGCTCTGGTCACTGACCTCGCGAAATGATCGCGGGTGAGCCGCCCGCTCCATCGTGGTTATTATCCCAGTCATCGGTAGTTCTCCCTTGGATGTTCGCTGACCTTGACGATCTATTCGGAGTCCAGCCGCCGCCGCGCCTCACTCTGCTCGAACGCTTCAACCTCTCGAAGAATTGCCCTCCTAATCCATGCCGAGAGGCTGAGCAATTCGGCATCAGCAGCAGCAGTGGCCCGCTCAGCTAAATCAGCAGGTAGCCGCAGGGCCGTTCGAAAGTCGTTCTTGCTAGGTGGGGGCATGTTTTTCCTTAACGGGGGCGGTCGTTTCTTCGGCATGGATTTCCACGATTTCAATATAGCTTCGTGCGCGTCAAATGTCAAACAATTATTGTACATTGACGGACTTATGTGTATACTGCAATTGTGGGAGAGCATGTAGCCGAAATTTCGCGCCCCGTTGAACAGAACTACTCTGTGCCCTGTTCCCACTAAAATCGGAGTGGGAACGGCTATCCCCGCGAGTGGGAACAGAACATTCTCGCTATATTCAGTTTGTTATGGGTCTTGTTCCCGCTGTTCCCGTTGTTCCCGCTCATTCCGATGAAATGCAAAAACCAACCGGCGTCAGCGTCACTTTTCGCGTTCAGCCAGCCCGCTTGATCGGCACCACATCGGCTCCGCGCTTGAGCCCGTCCAGGTAGTCGGACCACGCCTGCATCATCTTCCGACGCTCGCCAAGGTGTTCGGCGTAGTTGTAGGCGGCACGCACGCTGTCGCGCTCCGCATGCGCTAACTGGCGCTCGATGGCGTCACGGTTCCAGCCTTGTTCGTTGAGCAGCGTTGACGCGATGCTGCGGAAGCCATGGCCGGTCATTTGCTGCCGGTCGTAGCCCAGGCGGCGCAGGGCGGCGTTGATGGTGTTCTCGCTGATTGATTTCTTACGATCACGAACGCCAGGAAACACCAGCTCGCCACGGCCGGTCAGTGGCTCCAGTTCACGAAGGATCGCGACGGCTTGTTCCGACAGCGGCACCACATGCGGGGCACGCTTCTTCATCCGCTCGGCAGGAATGCGCCACTCAGCAGCATCCAGGTCGATTTCCGCCCAGCGTGCGCCGCGTAGTTCGCCGGGGCGCACGAATACCAGTGGGGCGAGTTGTAGTGCGGTCTTGACCGTGAACGTGCCGGTGAACCCATCAATGGCCCGGAGCAGGGCGGCAACTTCCTTCGGTTCGCGGACAGAGGCGAAGTGGGTCTGCTTGGTTGGCGGGAGCGCTCCGCGTAGGTCCTGCGTCGGATCACGTTCGGCGCGACCAGTGGCCACGGCATAGCGGAATATCTGCGAGCAGTTCTGCATGGTCCGGTGCGCGGTCTCCACACGGCCCCGTGATTCGATCCGGCGCAATGTCGCCAGCATGGCCGCGGCAGTCAGCGCGTTAATTGGCTCCCGCCCGATCCACGGGAAGATGTTGGCTTCCAGTCGGCGGATGATTTTGCTGGAGTGCGAGGCACCCAGCGGGGTTCGTTCTTCTCGAACCACTCGCGTGCGATGTGCTCGAAGGTGTCCGCGTCGGCTTGGTCCTCACTGGCCTGGGCTGCACGGTCTACGGCTGGATCGATGCCGCCATGCAGCAGCTCACGAGCCTCCGCCTTCATCTTGCGTGCTTTGGCGAGTGACACGGCTGGGTAGGCGCCAGGGCCAGGCGCCTTTCCTTTCCGCCGAATCGGTACTTGAGGCGCTAGTAGGTGCCGCCGCGTGGCGTGACTTCCAGATACATACCCTCGCCATCGAACAGGCGGTAGGTCTTGGAGCGTGGTTTGGCGTTGCGAACTTCGGTGGCTGTCAGCTTCATCTGGGGGCACCTGAGCCGGGGGCATGAGCATGTGCCCCCTAATGCGCCCCAGATATCGCTGGATGTCCACAGATGACCCCGGACACTCAGGCAACAAAAAACCCCGCCGTGGCGAGGTTTTCTGGGCTTTCTCGGCCCTTGTCGGACCGTCATTTGGTGGAGGCGGCGGGAATCGAACCCGCGTCCGAAAGCCCTCTGCCTTCCGATCTACATGCTTAGCCTTGCCTTTAATTGTCGGCGACTGTTACCCGGCAGGCGAGGGAAGACAGACGCTTAGACTCACTAAGTTTTAACCGTTGGACCAGAGACCTATCCGCGGGCGAGCTTGTGTAATTTGACGCCCGATACCCAGCCCACAAGCAGACCAGGTCGGACGCTCACTACCGTTTTTTAGGCAGCGAGGGCGTAGTTGTCGTCGTTCGCAACTAAGCTTGTTTGCAAGTCTGTTTTACGAGGGGGACTGCACCTCGGCATGCACGTCAGGTTTCGCGACTCTCGTCGAATCCAAGTCGCCCCCGATGAACGCGTTAGTCTCGCACAGTTCGACTCGGCGCGTGCGGCAAAGTTCGGGGCGAAACCCCGGCGATTCAAGCCTTGGCGTCGTGGCGCATGATGCGCGCCTTCTGGCGGTCCCAGTCGCGGCTCTTGATGTCCGAGCGCTTGTCATGCTGTTTCTTGCCCTTGGCCAAACCGAGCTCCAGCTTGGCGCGGCCGCGCGTCCAGTGTAGATCGAGCGGAATCAGGGTGTATCCCTGGCGCTCGGTCGCGCCGATGAGACGGCTTAGCTCGCGGCGATGCAGCAGTAGTTTGCGCGTGCGTGCGGGTTTGGCGACCACGTGGGTCGATGCCGCTTGCAAGGGGGTGATATGCGCGCCTTGCAACCAGGCTTCGCCGTTTTTCAGGTAGACGTAGGCCTCGGCAACCTGGGCGCGGCCCTCGCGCAAAGCCTTGACTTCCCAGCCATCGAGCACGATCCCGGCTTCGAACCGGTCCTCGATGTGGTAGTCGTGCCGGGCGCGTCGGTTGACGGCGATTTGGCGTTCGCCAAGTTTTGATTTGCTCTTCTTGCTCACGCCCAGGATTATACGTGCCCGCAACGCGCCAGCCTGTACGAATGGCGTGACGCGTGCGCCGGGCGATGGAATAAGCGTCGCCGAACAACCGGATCAGCGTGTTCCGGAGAACGATTCATGAACGGGGGAGAGGTATGCCGCTGAGGTCGTCGCCTTACGGCTATTGGAGTTCGCCGACTCGGTTTGTCCTGGCGGTGCTGGGTCTGGTGATCGGCCTGGGCAATCTCTGGCGTTTGCCCGGCCTGGTCGCCAACCACGGTGGTTCGGCCTTTCTTCTGATCTATCTGCTCAGCCTGTTCGGACTGGCCGCGCCATTGCTCATTAACGAATGGCTGCTCGGGCGCTGGATGCGCTCGAACATCGTCTGGGGGCTTCGTCACCTGTCGCAGGTCGGAAACATCGGCCGCGGTTGGCAGGTGTTCGGCTGGACGGCGCTGATCGCCGCGGGCTTGGTGCTGTCCTATTACGCGGTTATCGCGGGCTGGACGCTGGCGTATGCGATTCGCGCGGGAGCCGGGGTGTTCGCCCAGGCGGATGCCGGTGCGATCCGCGACCAGTTTCTGGCGCTGGCCGGAGACCCAGAGCGCAGCTTGGCCTGGCATACGATTTTCATGGTGTTCGTGACGATTATCGTTGCGCACGGACCCAGAGTTGGGCTGGAGCGCGCGGTGAGCCTGCTGGTGCCGACGGCGATCGTATTGGTTGTCGGCCTGTTTCTTCTGGCGGGAAGCACCGGATACCTGCAAACCGCCGCGGGACAGCTGCTGGGTTTCCGCCCGGCTGATCTGGGCGTAACGGGCGTGCTGTCGGCGATCTCTCAATCGTTCTACACGCTGAGTCTGGGTGTTGGGGCGATGCTCGCCTACGGTGTCTTCCTGCCTAGCAACGCGCCCATTGTTCGCTCTGCATTCGTGGTGCTGATTGGCGATACGGTGTTCATGCTGGTTGGGGGCATGGCGATTTATGCGGTGGTGCTGGCCTCTGGAGAGGTGCCGCGCAGCGGGGTGCCCTTGTTGTTCCAGCAGGTGCCACAGGCGTTCGGTGCGCTCGGCGCCTTGCCGGCCTTGGCCGTGTTCGTGTTGCTGGCGTTGTTGACGCTGACCTCCGCGATCGGGCTGCTGGAGCCGATTGTGGTGCGTTGCATGGAACGTTTTGGCATCTCGCGCGTGTTCGCGGCGACCGCCAGCGGCATTTTGATCTGGATGATCGGGCTGACGACGGTCCTGTCGTTCAACGTGCTGGCAGAGGTGTCGCCGGGCGGACGCACGATTGCCGAATGGCTGCTAGACCTGACGGGCCGGGTGTTGTTCCCGCTGACCACGCTAGGACTGTGCATTTACGTGAGCCGCATGTTGCCGAAGGCACTGGTTGCCGAGCTGTGGGGTGTGGAGCTAACGGATCGCCGTTACCGCGTCTGGCACTGGATGATGCGGTACCCGGCGCGCATCGGCATCATTATCGTGCTGATCGATGCATTGGGCATCGGGCAGCGTCTGGTTGCCCTGTGGACCCACCCATGAGTTCGTCCGATCTGGTTGCGATCGAAGTGGCCTATGCGTTGCCACACAAGCAGTCCTTGCTTCGGCTTGATGTGCCTGCGGGCACGACGGTGGAGCAGGCGGTTCAGCGATCCGGGTTGCTCGAGCAGTATCCGGAGATCGATCTCGCCACCGCGCAGATGGGGGTTTTCGGCAAGCAGGTCCCGGCTTCGACCGAGCTCAAGTCGGGGGATCGAGTCGAGATATATCGGCCGTTGATTGCTGATCCCAAGGCGGCGCGCCGGCGCCGGGCGCAAAAGGCCAAGGCGAAGGGCGACGCAGATCCAACCTGACCGATCAGGTCGGCGGTGGATCGACCGGCTGTGATTGCTCGCGTTCGGAGTTGGTCGAGGCGCCTATGACTTCAGCGACCTGACCATTCTGGAAGACCACGGTGACGGTGCGACGGAGTTCCTTGTCGCGCGGGCTGCGGTAGTACGAGACGTAGTCCCAGCGCACCGTGTCGCGCAGATCGCTCTTCACCAGCGCGCTGCCCATCAGGAATTCCACCTGCTCTGGCGTCATGCCCTTCTGAACCTGCTTGACCTGATCCTGTTCGATCACGTTGCCCTGGTTGACGGGTAGCTTGTAGACGAAATTGCAGCCGGTGGTCAGCAGCACGCCGGCGAGCGCGAGCGATCGAATCATGGTGGATCGAGAGAGCTGGCTTGAGGACGTGCGATAATACACGCTTGGCAATATCCGTTGGCGGAGTAGCGACACTGTGGAATCTCAAGACCTTCGAAAACTTGGACTCAAAGTCACGCTCCCGCGGCTGAAGATTCTGGAGATCCTGGAGTCAGCGGACGAGCGCCACATGACGGCCGAGGATGTCTACAAGCATTTGCTGGAGCTGGGCGAGGAAATCGGCCTGGCCACGGTTTATCGCGTGCTGACGCAATTTGAAGCCGCCGGCATTGTCACGCGCCACAACTTCGATGGTGGCCAAAGCGTGTTCGAACTGGACGATGGCCCGCATCATGACCACATGGTTTGCATGAAAACCGGCCAGGTCGTGGAGTTTGTCGACGAGGTCATCGAGCAGCGTCAGCGGGAGATCGCCGAAGAACATGGCTGGAAGATGACCGACCACAGCCTGGTGATCTACGGGCTCAGTCCCGAGGCGAGGACCGACAAGGACTAGCCTCACGTCTCGCGCCTGGCCTGGCCTGTTTTCAGGCGGCAACTTGGCGGTGGGAATAGATCGGTGTTTTCCTGGTGGCCTGCGCGCCCGATGGTCAGGCGTTTTCCACCAGTCCCAGCATTTCTCGGGCGTGCGCCCGCGTGCGGTCGGTGACCTCGACGCCGCCCAACATCCGAGCGATTTCTTCGGTTCGGCGCTGGTCACCCAGCAATTCGACCTGGGTGCGAGTGTTGTTCGCGCTGGACTGTTTGCTGACATGAAACTGCTGGTTGCCTTGTGCGGCGACCTGCGGCAGGTGGGTCACGCATAACACTTGGCGATCGCTTGCCAGTTCGTGCAGACGGCGCCCGACGATCTCGGCGACGGCTCCGCCAATCCCTGCATCGACTTCATCGAAGATCATCGTCGGCGCGGCATCGTCTCCGAGGACGACGAGTTGGATCGCCAGCGCCAGACGAGAGAGCTCCCCGCCGGATGCGACTTTGGCGATCGGGCGCGCGGGTTGCCCGGGGTTCGCCGCTATCAATAACGCGACACGGTCGCAGCCGTGCGGACTGAACGTCTGCTCGGCCTGTTGCAGGCCGACAGTGATTTCGGCATCCGGCATGCCTAGCGTTTGCACGATCTTGGTGATGGCTTGCTGCATGCCGTCCGCGGCCTCGGCGCGCGCTTGGGTGAGCGCCTGCGCGGCTTCGGTATACGCGCGCTCCGCTGTGGCGATTTGCTCGCGGAGTTCCGTTTCCTGGTCGCCGGCATGGCTGGCTGACTGCAGGCGGGCGCTGAGCGCGTCAATCTGCTCGGCAAGCGCCTGAGGCTTGCAATCATGTTTACGGGCGAGTCGATGCAGCTCGGTGAGGCGTTCATCGACGGTTTGCAAACGTTCGGGGTCCAGCTCCATCCGCTCCAGTGCACGCGCCACCATTCGAGCGGCGTCGTCCAGTTGGATGGTGGCCGATTCCACCAATTCGCGTGCTTCGGCTAGCGACGCGTCCAGGGTCTCCAGCTCGGCGAGCAGGTCGCGAGCCTTGCCGCTGCGTTCCGCGGCTGCACCGTCCTCTGCCTCGGCCAGCAGGGTGAGTACCGTACCGGCGTCCTGAATGAGCTGCTCTGCATTTGCCAGCCGACGCTGTTCTTGATCGAGCTGTTCAAACTCGCCGGGCTCCGGACGGGCGGATTCCAGCTCCTGAAGCTGAAACGTCAGCAGCTCGATCTCGGCGGCGCTGGGTTTGTCGGCCTGCTGCAACTCGGCGAGCGCCTGGTGCAGTTTGCGCACGGCTTGGGCCTGCTCGCGCACCGCCGCGCAGGCGTCACGATGGCGGCCATAGGCATCCAGCAAGACGCGCTGCTTGGCGCTGTCCAGCAGGCGTTGGCTGTCGTGCTGGCCGTGGATGTCCACCAGCCGCGCGCCAAGCTCGCGCAGGCTGCCGATATTGGTGGGTGAGCCATTGATAAAGGCGCGCGAGCCGCCATCGGCCATGACCACGCGGCGAATCAGGCAGCAGCCGGGGTCGTCAGGATCATCCAGCGCTTGTTCTGCCAGCCAGTGGCCGGCGGGCGAATCGCCAGGCACGCGAAACTCGGCGTCGACCTGCGCACGGGGTTGGCCAACGCGGACGGCGTCGGAATCTGCACGTTGACCCAGAGCGAGGCCGATGGCGTCGATCAGAATGGATTTTCCCGCCCCGGTTTCGCCGGTGAGGACGTTAAATCCGGGGCCGAACTCCATGTTGAGGTCGGTGATGACGGCCAGGTTCTGTATGGACAGCTGCCGTAACATCAGCTTTGACCGCGGCCCCAATGCAGTTTGGTGCGCAGGATATGAAAGTAGTCATAGCCCGGCGGGTGGATCAGTGTCATGCGTTTGTCTGACGCGCGAATGCGGATGCGGTCACCGCCCGCCAGCGGGTGACTGACCTGGCCATCCCAGGTCACCAGCGCTTCGGTGTTATGCCCGTGCACCACGACTTCCAGTTCGCTATTGGCGCTGATGACCAGCGGTCGATCGGACAGCGTGTGTGGGCAGATCGGCACCAGCGTTAGCGCGTCGATGCCGGTGTGGACGATCGGGCCACCGCTGGACAGCGCGTAAGCGGTTGAGCCGGTCGGTGTGGAGATCACAATCCCATCGGCCCGATGGCGATTGACGAACTCCCCGTTGATGCGGGTATCGAATTCCAGCAGGCGGTTGAATGCGCGGTTGCGGACGACCACGTCGTTAAGCGCCAGGAAAGAAGCGATCGGCTCACCTTGGACATCCGGTTGCGCCTCGATCATCAGGCGATCTTCACGGATGCCCTGACCATCCAGAATCTCGTCCAGGCGGGCGCTCATATCGTCGGGCGAAACATCCACCATGAAACCCAGGCGCCCGCGATTCACGCCGACGATGGGCACATCATGCGGTGCCATGTAGCGGCCGGCGTCGAGCAAGGTGCCGTCGCCGCCCACGACAATGCAAAGATCGCATTGGCCGCCGAGCTCGGCCCGGGCGACGGCTTCTGCGCCCGAGACCTGGGCCGCGACCGCGTCCGGAATGACCGTGAGACCACGTTCGGCGAGGTAGCGGACCAGCCGTTCTACGGTCGTCAGGACCGCGGCGTCCGAGGGCTTGGCGATCACGCCGATGCGCTGGAAGCCGGTCACGCAATTTCCTTGCGTTGACAGCGCCAGGCGCGCGTGGCTTTCTGTATTTCCACCATAAGAATTCTGAATCCCCGTGGCCCCGGAGTCTCGCATCGAAATCGGAATGCCGTCACTGGATGCCCGTCAGGCGACCCTTCTGAAAACGCTCGTGGAGCAGTTTATCGCGGAAGGGCGTCCGGTCGGGTCATCCCGGTTGCTGGCCTGCAGCGGACTGTCGGTCAGCTCCGCGACGGTGCGCAGCATCATGGTCGACTTGGCCGAGCGTGGCTATGTCTCGGCGCCGCATACGTCGTCGGGGCGCATACCCACCCCGCTGGGCTATCGATTTTTCGTCGACTCGTTGCTGGAGCCGGAGCGTCTGGCGCGGCAAACGGCTGCTGAGCTTCATGAGAAGTTGCGCGATTCGTCGGGCGGCCGCGATGGCTTGACCAACGACACGTCCGCGCTGCTGGCCGATCTGACCCGGATGGCCGGTGTCGTGTCGGTTCCACGCAGCGATTTGCGCACATTGCGGCAAATCGAGTTTCTACCGCTGTCGGATTGTCGCGTCCTGGTGGTTCTGGTGGTCGATCGGGAAGAGGTCCAGAACCGGGTCGTGCAACTGTCCAAGAATTATTCGCGTGAATCGCTGGAGCGGGCTGCTGCGTTCATCAATCGGCATGCGGCGGGTCGATATTTGTTCGAAGTCGGCGAGGTCTTGCGCCGTCAGGTGCAGGAAGCCGAAGCTGCCGTCGGCGAAGAGCTTGCGGTTCTGATGCAGCAGGCGGTGAGTGAATCCGCTGATGCCGATCACGCCGGCCTGGTGATTGCCGGCGAACCCAATTTGCTGGCCTTTGCCGAGATCGGCAGTCGCGAGCGCCTGGTCGCTTTGTTGCGGGCGCTGGACCGAAAGCGCGAGATCGCCGGCTTGTTCCGACGCTGCCTGGACGCCGATGGTGTGCAGATCTTCATCGGCAACGAGTCGGGCGTGACGGTGCTGGACGAATGCAGTGTGGTGACCGCGCCGTACCGGGTCGATGGCGAGGTGGCCGGCGTGTTGGGCGTGATCGGGCCGACCCGGATGGCCTACCAGCGCATCGTGCCGCTGGTGGATCTCACCGCGAGAATGTTCGGGGTTGGCTTGAAAAGCTGACGGCTGCCCCCACCAAGCGAGCCGTGCGACAAGTTCGTCGCCTTTCATCGACTTTCGAACACGGATCGCAGCATGAGCCCAGAAGACGCGAAGCCAGAGGACGCAACGGCCGAGGCCGCCGTCCCGCAGGCCGATACCCCCGAGCAAGAACAGGCAGCACCTGCCGACGAACAGCCAACGCAGGCGGCCCTGGATGCGGCCGAAGCCAAGGCCAAAGAGCACTGGGAGGCCTATCTGCGCGCCAGTGCCGAACTGGAAAACGTGCGTCGCCGCGCCGAGCGCGATGTCGCGAACGCACACAAGTTCGGTCTGGAAAAGTTCGCCAGCGAGCTGCTGGGTGTCCGCGATTCGCTGGAACTGGGCTTGCAGTCTGCGCAGGCCGAGAACGCCAGCGTCGAGACCGTGCGTGAGGGCATGCAGCTAACGCTGAAGCAGCTCGCCAGCGTCATGGACAAGTTTGGCATCGCGCCGGTGGACCCGACCGGCCTGCCGTTCGACCCGGAAAAGCACGAGGCGGTCGCGATGGTGGAGTCCGAAGCCGACCCGAATACGGTGGTGGCGGTGATGCAGCGCGGGTATGTGCTCAATGAGCGCCTGTTGCGGGCCGCAATGGTCACGGTCGCCAAGCCACCGGCGGCGAGCGCGAACTGAGTGACGGGTTCGGCCTTGATTCCCACGGGCCGACCCCAATTTACCCGGTAGTCGCGGCACGATTAAACGCGAAATAACTGATTTTTCTTACAGATTACTGAATAAGACGATTTCTGGAGCACACCATGGGCAAGATCATTGGTATCGACCTCGGCACCACAAACTCCTGCTTGGCCTTGTTGGAAGGCAGCAGCGCCAAGGTCATCGAAAACGCCGAAGGCGAACGCACCACGCCGTCCGTGGTGGCGTACACAGATGACGACCAGACGCTGGTAGGCCGGCCGGCCAAGCGTCAGGCTGTCACCAACCCCAGCAACACGCTGTACGCGATCAAGCGCCTGATCGGCCGCCGTTTCAAGGACGATGTGGTCCAGAAGGACATCAAGATGGTGCCCTACAAGATCGCGTCTGCCGACAACGGCGATGCCTGGGTCGAGGTCAAGGGCAAGAAGCTTTCGCCGCAGGAAGTCTCCGCGACGATTCTGCGCAAGATGAAGAAGGACGCCGAAGACTATCTGGGCGAGCCCGTCACCGAAGCCGTGATCACGGTGCCGGCCTACTTCAATGATTCGCAGCGCCAGGCGACCAAGGACGCGGGCAAGATCGCGGGTCTGGAAGTCAAGCGCATCATCAACGAGCCGACCGCCGCCGCGCTGGCCTACGGCCTGGACAAGAGCCAGGGCGACAAGAAGATCGCGGTTTACGACCTTGGCGGCGGCACCTTCGACGTGTCGATCATCGAGATCGCCGATGTCGATGGCGACAAGCAGTTCGAAGTGCTGGCGACGAACGGTGACACGTTCCTGGGCGGTGAAGATTTCGACATGCGCGTCATCGAGTACATCGCCGCTGAGTTCAAGAAGGATCAGGGCGTGGACCTGTCCGGCGATCCGCTGGCCATGCAGCGCCTGAAGGAAGCCGGCGAGAAGGCCAAGATCGAGCTGTCTTCCACGCAACAAACCGAGATCAACCTGCCGTACATCACCGCCGACGCTTCCGGTCCCAAGCATCTGAACCTGAAGCTGTCGCGCGCCAAGCTCGAGTCGCTGGTCGACGATCTGGTCGAGCGCACCATCGATCCCTGCAAGGTCGCGCTGAAGGACGCCGGCGTGTCGGCGGGTGAAATCGACGAGGTCATCCTGGTTGGCGGTCAGACCCGCATGCCCAAGGTGCAGGACGCCGTGAAGGCCTTCTTCGGCCGCGAGCCGCGCCGCGATGTGAACCCGGACGAAGCCGTGGCCATGGGCGCCGCGATCCAGGCCGCCGTGTTGGCTGGTGACGTCAAGGACGTGCTGTTGCTCGACGTGACCCCGCTGTCGCTGGGTATCGAGACGATGGGCGGTCGCATGACCAAGCTGATCGACAAGAACACCACGATCCCGACCCGCAAGGCCGAGACCTTCACCACCGCCGAGGACAATCAGGGCGCGGTGACCGTGCATGTGCTGCAGGGTGAGCGTGAAGTGGCCGGCGCCAACAAGTCGCTGGGCAAGTTTGACCTGTCGGACATCCCGCCGGCTCCGCGCGGTGTGCCGCAGATCGAGGTGACCTTCGACATCGACGCCAACGG
>JAGLCS010000157.1 GCA_023146115.1 Abyssibacter sp.
AGCTGGCTGCCACTGGGCACGGTGTTCTCCAGGCAGCCGATTTCCCCCGCATAGGCAGACAGGAAGGGCAGGCGGCTGTGGTAGCGCGCGTAGTACAGGTTCAGCTCGGTGCCGGTGAACAGGTTAGGAAAATAAAACGACATCGCGACGCCGTACTGGCCGCCATCCTGGGCTTCGCGCTGGGGGAGCAGTTCCGCCGTCGCGCCGGTCTCGGCCAGGGCCACCAGCAGGGTTTGATTGCCCAGGGCAAGCATCTGGGGGTCTTCCCCGGTCTTGCCGAAGTTGATGGCGATGGAATTCGCGGAGTTGTGTGTATCCAGATCCACGAACGAGAAGAACGAGCCGGGCGGCGGTACCTGGGCCGGTTCCCATTCGTAGCCGTACCAGGCGGAAATGCCGATGTCGTAGGTCAGGTCGGTTTTGAGCGAGACTGCGCCCAGCGGACGAAAGGTTTCTTCCACATTCAGGTAGGCCGGGCGCATGAATGCATTGGCGTCCAGCGACGAAAACGTATTGAGGGAGCCGACAGCCAGGTAGGTGGACTCGCCCCAGTTGATCAGTTGCCGGCCGATGGTGACATCGAGATCACGGTCGCCGATGAACGGCAGTCGCGTGTTGAGGTTGAAGTCCAGAACCTGAAAGCCCAGGCCGATCTGCTCCTGCTGGCGGTCGTTGCGTTCCACGAACACGGGCTCCCCGACGCTCAGGCGCCGGTTCGGTGGATCGTCGTCCGGGTAAAGCCCGGAATCGGGGTTGTTGTTGATGGCGTTCTGCGTAATGCGATTCGGGTGGTATTCGAGGCGGTCGTAGTTGGCGAAGTCATAGTGGCCGTAGTAGCGGCCAAAGAACTTCCAGTCCAGGTCGAAGGCCTCGAAGTTCAGCGTGATGTCCTGCGCGATCTTGACCAGGCCCTGGGTGACGTCGTACTTGTCGAAGTTGAGATTGCCATCGTCGTGGTTGATCGAGAACACGCCGGGGGCGTCGACCGCCCGTTGGTTGCGATCCGGTCCCTCGCCGATAACGCCCAGACCGGGCTCCGGATTGCCGTTTTCGTCAAAGCCGTTGCTGTGACCCTGGCAGGAGGAAATCGCGCAGAGCTCCGGGTTCAGGTTGGCTTTGCCGACGAGCCGGCTGTCCCGGTCCTGCATGCGCCACTGCGCCCCGATTTCCATGGACGTGTTGATGGTGGCGGACAGCTCGTCGAAATTGAACTGCAAGGCCGCAGCCGGTGGCGCGGCAGCAAGCGCCAAAATGCCCGCGCCGACCGCTGCGCGGACACGTCCCCTGATCGACAGTGATTCCTGTCTCATTATTGTCTCCTCTTTGTTCCGGCGTTCTGTGACGATCCGGTTTTATTCAGGACTGACGGTCTGACGCCGTTCTAATGCCCTGCTCAGGCGACTGTATTGCGGTCCCCGCCGACGGGCAAGCAACGCCGCTCTTGGAATGGGCTGAAGAAAGCCCCATATTGCCGACGCCCATCGGTGGGCACGGAGAAACTATCGATGCCGATTTACGAATACGTTTGCCGCGATTGCGGCCATGAGCTGGAGGCGTTGCAGCGCCTGTCCGACGCCCCGTTAACCGATTGCCCGTCCTGCGAGGCGGCTGCGTTGCAGAAAAAGGTTTCGGCGGCAGGCTTTCGTCTGAAGGGCGCCGGCTGGTACGAGACCGATTTCAAGTCGTCCGGCAAGCGCAATCTCGCCGGCGATTCGGCCAAATCGGGTGGTGATTCCGATGCCAAGTCGGCGGACAAGGCGCCCGCCGCAAAGACGGACTCGGCGGGTGGGTCGGCGTCAGCCGGCAGCGCGTCTAAGTCCTCCGACAGCAGCTCATCGAGTAGCCAGTCGTCCGGCACCAAATCGTCCGGTACCCAATCTTCAGGCTCATCGACCGCCTCGGCGTGAAACGTCTGTTCCAGCGCTGGTTGCTGGCTGGGGTCGTCATTTGGCTGCCCATCGTCACGACGATTTTCGCCGTGCGGTTTCTGTTGGACCTGCTGGACCACACGGTGGCCTGGATGCCGACAGCCTGGCAGCCGGAAAGCTGGCTGGGGTTCCAGCTGCCGGGTCTGGGCCTCGTGTTCAGCCTGGTCGTTGTCTTGGCAACCGGTGCGCTGGCAGCCAACTGGCTGGGGTTGAGGCTGCTGGGATTCGGCGAGTCTCTGGTCGCCCGTCTGCCGCTGGTCCGCAGCATCTACAAATCGATGAAGCGGGTTGCCGAGACGGTGTTCTCGGAGAAAGGCAATGCGTTTCGCGAGGTGTTGCTGCTGGAATATCCCCGGCCGGGGTTATGGGTCATCGGGTTCCGCACCGGCGAGGCGCCGGATGAGGTGGACCTACACACGGGTCGGTCGATGGCGACGGTCTATATTCCGACGACACCGAATCCAACCTCGGGGTTTGTGGTGATGGCCGCCGAGGACGAGCTGATCCGGCTGAAGATGCCGGTGGAGGATGCCTTGCAGCTCATCATCTCGATGGGCGCCGTGCGCCCCGAAGTGGCGGCACAAACCGTGGCTGCAATCGACGCCGCACGGCCTGAACGGTAGAATCGCCGGCCTTTTCAAGATGGCGATGCCGACGCATGGGCGTCGCCATCGTCAACGAACGCCTAAGACTCATCTAATGTATCGAACGCACTACTGTGGCCAGGTCACGGCCGCCGCTCTGGACACCTCCATCACCGTTTCCGGCTGGGTACATCGCCGCCGGGATCATGGCGGCGTGATCTTTATCGATCTGCGTGATCGCGAAGGCTTGTTGCAGGTGGTGTTCGATCCCGACGATCCGGGTCTGTTTGCCGATGCCGAACGCCTGCGTTCGGAGTACGTCATCACGGTCACCGGTCGCGTGCGCCGCCGCCCGCAGGGTACCGTGAACGACAAGTTGGCCAGCGGTGAGGTCGAGGTGTATGCCACCGAGTTGACGGTGCAATCCAAGGCCTTGACGCCGCCGTTCCCGCTGGACGATGACGAGGCCGGCGAGGATGTGCGTCTACGTCACCGGTACATGGATCTGCGCCGCCCGGTGATGCTGGAGCGCCTGCGCCTGCGTTCGAAGGCCAACACCTACCTGCGCGTGTTCATGGATCGCGAAGGCTTCCTCGATGTCGAAACGCCGATCCTGACCCGGTCCACGCCGGAAGGCGCGCGCGACTATCTGGTGCCCAGTCGCACGTTTCCGGGCGAATTCTTTGCATTGCCGCAGTCGCCACAGCTGTTCAAGCAGCTGCTGATGATTTCCGGGTTTGATCGCTACTACCAGATTGCCCGCTGCTTCCGCGACGAAGATTTGCGCGCCGATCGCCAGCCGGAATTCACCCAGCTTGATATCGAAACCTCGTTCATGACCATGGACGAGTTGCTGGCGGTGAACGAGCGGATGATCGGTGGTTTGTTCTCCGAGCTGATGGGCGTGGAGTTTCCGAATCCCATGCCGCGGATGACCTACGCCGATGCCATGCGCCGGTTCGGTTCCGACAAGCCCGATTTGCGCAATCCGCTGGAGTTGGTGGATGTCGCCGATCTGGTCGCCGATACCGAGTTCAAGGTGTTCTCCGGCCCGGCCAAGGATCCCAAGGGCCGTGTCGCCGCGTTGCGCGTGCCGGGCGGATCCAGTCTGTCGCGCAAGCAGATCGACGAGTACACCAAGTTTGTTGGCCGGTACGGCGCCAAGGGCTTGGCGTATGTGAAGGTCGCCGACGCCGCGGCGGGCCGCGAGGGCCTGCAGTCACCGATTCTGAAGTTCCTGTCCGATGATGCCGTTGACGGCATCATGGCGCGCACAGCGGCCGAGACGGGGGATCTGATTTTCTTTGGTGCTGATCGAGTGTCTGTCGTGAACGATGCGCTGGGCGCGCTGCGCCTGGCCGTTGGTCGAGATCTCGGTCTGGTCGAGGATGGCTGGCGTCCGCTGTGGGTCGTCGATTGGCCGATGTTCGAGTGGGATGAGAAAGCTGCCCGGTGGCAGGCCTTGCACCATCCGTTCACGGCGCCGTCTGATGCGGATCCCGCAGCGTTGAAGAACGATCCAGGTGCGGCCATGTCTCAGGCCTATGATTTTGTGCTGAATGGCGTGGAGATCGGCGGCGGCTCGATTCGTATTCACAACCCGGAGATGCAGTCGACCGTGTTCGATGTGCTCGGGATTTCCGAGGAAGAGGCCAGCGCCAAGTTCGGTTTCCTGCTGGAAGCCTTGGCACATGGCGCACCGCCACACGGTGGCATCGCCTACGGCCTGGACCGATTGGTGATGTTGATGACCGGCGCCGACAGCATTCGCGACGTGATTGCGTTCCCGAAAACACAGACAGCCAGCTGCCTGCTAACGCAGGCGCCGGGCGCCGTTGATCCGGCCCAGTTGCGAGAACTGGGTCTGCGCGTGCGCCCGAAACCGACCGAGGAGTCGAACGCGTGAGACAGATTGGAAAAACCCTGATTCCGGCGATTGCCGCGACGCTGCTGCTGGGGGCCTGCGACGGCCTCGGCGACGGCAACCGCCCCGAATCCATCGAGATCGCCCAGGGCGAGGATGGCATCCTGGAAGTGACCGAATGCACCCGGCCGCAACTGTCGATTCGCGCATTTTTCTCCGACGGCAGTTCGGGGGACTTTTCCACCCGGGCCAATTGGCGTAGCACCGATGAATCGGTGGTGCGTATCGGTGATGGCGATATTGCAATTCCTGGCCGCGACACGTTCGTGCCGCGCGGGCAGCTCATTGCCGTCGCGCCCGGAACGGCGAGCGTCTACGCCAATCTGATCGGTCTGGAAGACCGGCTCGACATCGTCGTCAATGAACTGGGAGAGATCAGCATTGATCCTGCGGAATCCACGACGGCGACGGGTTCCACGCGACTGATCAACACGGTCGGCGAGATCGATGGAGAAGAGGTCATCCTGAGCGGCCTGACTCAATGGATGTTCGAGGACCCGGAAGGGGATGCCAGCGCCGAGGACATCGCGACGATCGAGAACGTCGCTGTTGGCAACCTGACGAATGGCTTGCTCACCGGCGTCGGTGAGGGCGAGGTGGTGGCCAGCGGCGTGCTGGACTTCTGTGACCGAGCATCATCGGCCACGACGGTGCGCGTCGCCGAACCCCAGGCCATCGAGTTGCGTCGCGAATACGAGGGCTCGACACAGCTGGTCTCGGGCACCACCGAATTCATGTATCCGTTCGCGCTATTTGAAAACGGCGACGAGCAGGATCTGGAGGGGCAGGTCATCTTCTCCAGCAGCGATGACGAGATTGTCGCCGTCGGCGCGTTCGGCACCGCTCCCAGCCTGATTCTCGCGGGTATTGCCGGGGGACCGGCCGAGGTCACCGCGACGTTCGGGGCAGATGAGCCCGAAGACGGCGAGGACATCGATCTGAGCACGGGGATTACGTCAGCCCCGGTACCGGTGACCGTGGTCGATGCCACCTTGACCAGCCTTGATATCACGCCCGACACCCCCACGGTAATGTTTGGCGACACGCTGGAATTCGTCGCGACTGGCACGTTCGACAGCGGTGCGTTCACGCAGCCGATTACACGCAGCGTCGGCTGGCGGACGGATGATTCCAGCGTGGCTCAGTTCGGTATCACCTTCCTGACCGCCAACCGGTTCGCACCGGTGCTTGACGAGGCCGGCCAGTCGATCGTCACCGCGACCTACACATTGGAAGATGACTCGGTGGTCGAGGCGACGGAGACGGTTACGATCGAGCCGTCCGTTGATGAAGACGAGGACGAGTCGTCCGATGAGACCGGGTTGAATCCGGACCAGATCTGACAGCGCCCGCAGCGCGGGCGATCAGCGTTGTTTGACGCCTGAGCGGGCGTGGGAGGATAAGCATGGCAGCCACAGCGCTTGCACTGGATACATTCACCGCACTGAGCGACCAGCAGTGCGATGCGCGGATTCGCGCGGCCAAGGCCGCTTTGGGTGATCGCCTGATGATTCTGGGGCATCACTACCAGCGCGACGAAGTGTTCGCCCATGCTGATATCAGTGGCGACTCGCTGAAGCTGTCGGCGATGGCGGCGGAGTCCGACGCCGAATACATCGTGTTCTGTGGCGTGCACTTCATGGCCGAGGTCGCGGACATCCTGACCCGCGATGATCAGATCGTGATCCTGCCCGACCTGGCCGCTGGCTGCTCCATGGCCGACATGGCCAACCTGCGCAACGTGCGGCGGGCCTGGGCAGAACTGCAATCCGTGCTGGATCCGGATGCCGAGGTCACGCCCGTGACCTACATCAACTCCGCGGCCGACCTCAAGGCGTTCTGCGGTGAGCACGGCGGCATCGTCTGCACGTCGTCCAATGCCCGTGGGGTGCTGGACTGGGCATTCTCGCGCCGCGAAAAGGTGTTGTTCTTTCCGGACCAGCACCTGGGTCGCAATACCGGCCATGACATGGGCATTCCGCTTGAGGATATGGTGGTCTGGGACTTCATGCTCCCCATGGGCGGGTTGACGCCGGAACAGATCAACAACGCCAAGATGATTCTCTGGAAGGGCTTTTGCTCCGTGCACCAGATGTTCCAGCCGGCGCATATCGACCGCTTCCGTGAGGCTCATCCGGACGGCCTGGTCATCAGCCATCCTGAGAACAGCTTCGAGGTCTGCCAGAAGTCGGATTTTGTCGGGTCCACCGAGACCATCCTCAAGACCGTTCGCGCGGCTGAGCCGGGCAGCCACTGGCTGGTCGGGACCGAGTTGAACCTGGTCAACCGGCTGCACGACGAGATGAAACCGAAGGGCGTGACCGTGCAGTTCATGTCGCCGACCGTGTGCATGTGTTCGACCATGTTCCGGACCGATCCGCAGCATCTGGCCTGGACGCTGGAATCGATACAGGTCGGCGAGATTGCCAACCGTATCCAGGTGGCGCCCGAGATCGCGCGCCCGGCCAAGGCAGCGCTGGACCTGATGCTCAGCATCACGCGCTAGCCGATCACGCTGCGCACCTTCTGGCGGTCCATTCTGGGGTCGGCCTGTGCTGCGCGTTACAATATCTAGTCCCTGTTTCCCGTAGGAGCCCCCATATGTGGCGTAACGTCTCCACTCTGTCTGCCTTTGACCCCGATCTTGCCGCCGCCCTCGATGCCGAGGCTGCCCGTCAGGAGGCGCATATCGAGCTCATTGCATCGGAGAACTACGCCAGTCCTCGGGTGATGACCGCGCAGGGGACGCTGCTGACGAACAAGTACGCCGAGGGCTATCCGGGCCGCCGCTACTACGGCGGCTGTGAACATGTCGATGTGGCCGAGGAACTGGCCATCGACCGCGCCAAACAGCTGTTTGACTGCGAGTTCGCCAACGTGCAGCCGCATTCCGGCGCGCAGGCCAACGCGGCCGTGTTCCTGGCCTTGCTCAAGCCGGGCGAGACCTTCCTGGGAATGAGTCTGGCGCATGGCGGGCATCTGACCCACGGCGCCAAGCCGAACTTCTCCGGCAAGAACTACAACGCCGTTCACTATGAGATCGACCCGGAATCCGGGCTGATCGACTACGAGAAAATCGCCGAAACCGCTCGCCGCGAGCAGCCGAAGATGCTGATCGGTGGATTCTCCGCGTATTCGCGCCGTATCGATTGGGGCAAGATGCGTGCGATCGCCGACGAGGTCGGTGCCAAGTTCATGGTGGACATGGCCCATGTGGCCGGTCTGGTCGCCGCTGGCGAGTACCCCAGTCCGATTCCGCATGCGCATGTCGTGACCACGACCACGCACAAGACGCTGCGCGGTCCGCGGGGCGGCATGATTCTGTCCAATGCCGGCGATCCGGATCTCTACAAGAAGCTCAATTCGGCCGTCTTCCCCGGCACGCAGGGCGGACCACTCATGCATGTGATCGCGGCCAAGGCCGTCGCGTTTGCCGAGGCGCTGGAGCCCGAGTTCAAGGACTACCAGGCCAAGGTTCGCGTCAACGCCCAGGCCATGGGCGAGGTCGTGCTGGAACGTGGCTACAACGTCGTCTCCGGCGGCACTGATAACCATCTGATCCTGGTCAGCATGGTTGGCCGCAATGTGACCGGTCATGACGCGGAAGAGACGCTGGGGCAGGCGCATATCACGGTGAACAAGAATTCGGTCCCCAACGATCCGCGGCCACCGCGGGTTACCAGCGGCTTGCGTCTGGGCTCGCCGGCGTCCACGACGCGGGGCTTCAATGAAGACGACATGCGCAATGTGGCGCACTGGATCTGCGACGTACTCGATGCCTTGGATGCCGGGGATTCGGCCCGAGTCGATCAGACAGTCGCCACGGTTCGAGGCAAGGTCGAGGAGCTGTGTGCGCGTTACCCGGTGTACGCCGAACCGGCACCTGTCGCCAAGACCGCCTGAGCAGGCGGCGAGTCTCCGATGCTCTGTCCCTTCTGCGGTACCGGCGATACCCGCGTGGTCGACAGCCGGGTTGTTGCCGAAGAGGCGCAGGTGCGTCGGCGGCGTGAATGCGGAGGCTGCGGAGGCCGGTTCACGACGTTCGAGGTGGCGGAGTTCAAGATGCCGCGTGTGGTCAAGCGGGACGGCAAGCCGGAGCCGTTCAACGAGACCAAGCTTCGCAGCGGGATGGAGCACGCACTGTACAAGCGGCCGGTGAGCGCCGAGCAAATCGAGGCTTCAGTCGCGCAGATCAAGCGGCAGCTTGTCGCCATGAGCGACCGCGATGTTTCGGCCGATGTCGTGGGCAATCTGGTCATGGACACGTTGCGCGAACTGGATCACGTCGCCTATGTGCGTTTCGCGTCGGTTTACCGGTCCTTCGAGGATGTCGATGCCTTCCGCGCTGAGATCGAACGCCTGCAATCCGAGCCCGACCCGGCTGACGTGCGCCGCCATCAGCTCTCGCTGATCGCGGGCGATCGATAGCCCGTGTCCGGCTGACTGCCCAGCCGTCATGCAGTCCCCCAAACTGGCGTGCGACGAGCGATGGATGGCCGAGGCCATTCGGCAGGCCGAGGCTGGCCGGTTCACCGCCCACCCCAATCCACGTGTTGGCTGCGTCATCGTCCGTGACGATGCCTGTGTCGGTGCGGGCGGGCACCGTGCCGCCGGTGAGCCGCACGCCGAACGGGTCGCGCTGAGCCTCGCGGGCGACCGGGCCCAAGGCGCTACCGCCTATGTCACCCTGGAGCCCTGTTCACATTTCGGCCGGACACCGCCCTGTGTGGATGGCCTGATCGAAGCCGGTGTCGGACGCGTTGTTTATGCGGTGGGTGATCCCAACCCGCGGACCTCGGGCCGCGCACGCGGCCGGCTGGAGAAAGCGGGTATTACCGTGGACGCCGGCGTGCTGGCCGACGCCGCCCGTGCACTCAATCCCGGTTTCTTCTCCCGATTCGAGCGCGGACGCCCTTGGGTGCAATTGAAGATGGCGATGAGCCTGGACGGCCGCACGGCAATGGCCAGCGGCGAGAGCCAGTGGATCACCGGCGAGCCGGCCAGGGCCGACGTGCATCGTTTGCGAGCCCGGGCCAGTGCGGTGGCCACCGGCATCGAGACGGTGCTGGTCGACAATCCGCGACTCACGCCGCGCGCGGTCGAGACCGACCGCATGCCCGTGCGTGTGGTGTTCGACAGCCAGTTTCGCACCCCGGCGAACTCCGCCCTCATCGCGGTGGAAAGCCCGGTCTTGCTCATCGGGCGCGCCAATGTGCTGCCCATGGGTCGTTACCCTGATCATGTGACCTGCATTGGCGTGGAGGGCGGAGCACGCGTGGGCCTGCTCGATGCCTTGCAGACCCTGGCGCGGCGTGACATTCACGAGCTGTTCGTGGAATGTGGCCCGACCCTGGCAGGCGCCTTCATTGCCGACAACCTCGTCGACGAGCTGGTGCTCTACATGGCGCCCCGCCTGCTCGGCAACGCTGCGCGTGGCTTGCTGGATCTGCCGGGCGTGGACCATCTAGCGCAGGCGCCGTTGCTGGACGTCAGCGATGTTCGCAAGCTGGGCTCGGACTGGCGTATGATCGCGCGCCCCGTCATGCCCGCAAGCGCACGCTGATCGATGTTCACCGGATTGATTGAAGCCACCGGCGAGGTAGTGGAGCACAGCCGCCGCCCAGGAGGCGATGTCCGGATACGCATTGCCACGCCGCCGGGGTTCACCGACGGGTTGCTCGACGGCGCGAGCGTGGCCTGTTCCGGCGCCTGTATGACGGCACTGGAGATTGCGCCGGACGGATTCTCAGCCGACGTCTCCAACGAGTCGCTGCAGGTCACAACCCTGGGACAATGGCGCACCGGCACGACGATGAACCTTGAACGGTCCCTGACCCTGGAAAAGCCGCTGGGCGGGCATCTGGTGCAGGGGCATGTCGATGGCGTCGCGACGGTTGTCGGTCTCGAGATGGATGCCGCCAGTCGCCGGGTGCGTATCGAGGCACCGCGCGCACTGGCGCGATTCATCGCGTCCAAGGGCTCCGTGGCGTTGGATGGGGTCAGCCTCACGGTGAACGAGGTCAGCGACCAGGTATTTGGCGTCAATCTGATTCCGCATACATGGGAAGTGACGACGCTGGGCCGCTGGGCCGTGGGGATGGCGGTCAATATTGAAGTGGATTTGATGGCGCGCTATGCGCAGCGCCTGCTGGAAACGACAGGACGTTCAACCGATGACTGATTCAATCGAAGACATTCTCGACGAGATTCGCGCCGGCCGCATGGTCGTGATGATGGATGACGAGGACCGCGAGAACGAAGGCGATCTGATCGTCGCCGCCGAGAGCATCACGCCCGAGCAGGTCGCGTTTATCGTGCGGCATTCCAGCGGAATCATCTGCACGCCGATGTCGTCGGATCGCGTCGAGGCGTTGCGCCTGCCGCAAATGGTGCCCGAGAACACCGAATCGCACCGCACGGCCTTCACCGTATCGGTGGACTATCGGCATGGTACGACGACGGGCATTTCCGCCGCAGACCGGGCCGCGACAATTCGCGCGCTGGCCGATCCCGAGTCGCACGAACGCGATTTCAATCGCCCGGGCCATATCTTTCCGCTGCGCGCGGACAAGGGCGGGGTGCTGAGCCGGGCCGGTCATACCGAGGCCACGGTCGATCTCATGCGACTCGCCGGTAAGCGACCCTGCGGGGTGATCTGCGAAATCGTCAATGACGACGGCACGATGAAGCGGGCGCCGGATCTGATTGCGTTCGCCAAGGATCATGGGCTCAAGATTGGCACCATCGCGGATCTTATCCGCTACCGTTTGGCCAACGAGCGCACGATCTCGCGGGTGGCGTCGCAGGAAGTGCAGACCCCTCACGGACCGTTTCAGCTGGTGGTCTACGAAGACCAGATCGACAACTGCCTGCATTTGGCGATGGTGCGGGGCCAGCCCAGTCCCGAGCGGCCGACGCTGGTTCGGGTCCACGTCCGTAACACCCTGGCCGATCTGCTCAAGATCCAGCACGCCAGTTTCGGCTGGCCGCTGGAAAACGCGCTCAAGCGCGTGGCCGAGGAGGGCGAGGGTGTCGTCGTGATCCTGCGGATGCCGGAAACCCCGGCGGAAATGGTCGCGCGCGTCAGTGGCCTGGATAATCCCGAATCGCAACCTGAGTCCGAGGCATCGGAACAGGAACTGCGCACCTATGGGCTGGGCGCGCAGATACTGTCCAATCTTGGCGTTCGTCAGATGCGGGTGCTATCCGCACCGAAACGTCTATCCGCAATTTCAGGATTCGACCTGGAGGTCATCGAATATGTCCAGTGATCATCGCGCCCGGTCCACGCAGACACGCGCGGACTTCGGCGTCCCCGTCATCGCGCTGGATCAGGATGTCTCGGACGCCCGCATCGGCATCATCGCCACGAGCTGGGCGGTGGATATCATCGATAACCTGGTCGAGGGCGCGATCGCGACCTTGCACGAGGCGGGCATTTCGTCGTCGTCCATACGCTTTGTTCGCGTGCCCGGCGCGTTCGAGATTCCGCATGCCGCCGACGGAATGGCGGGAACCGGGCGTTTCCACGGCCTCATCGCCTTGGGCGCGGTCATCCGTGGCGAAACGCCGCATTTCGATTTTGTCGCCGGCGAATGCGCCCGCGGAGTGCAGGACATTGCCATCAAGCGCGAGCTGCCGATCGGCTTCGGCGTGCTGACGGTCGACACCATCGAGCAGGCCCAGGCGCGCGCCACGCCGGATAACAACAAGGGACGCGAGGCCGCCGATGCCATGCTGGACATGATGCGTTTTGATCGCGCCATGCGGCTGCTGTGAGCGAACCCGATACCAAGAAGAAGCGGCCGAATCGGCGCCACTGGACGCGGCGGCTGCTCGTTCAGGCGCTGTACCAATGGCGTCTGGCCGATACCGAGCTGACAGCCCTGCTGGCGGAGTTCCGCACGTCGGAGGACATGCGCAGCGCCGACCCGGACTGGTTTGCCGACGCCCTGCGCAGCATCCTCAACGATGCGGGGCCGCTGGCCAGCCAGTTGTCCGTGCACCTCGACCGGCCCTGGGAGCAGATTGACCCGGTGGAGCAGGGCGTGCTGCTGCTGGGGGCGTACGAACTGACCCAGGAATTCGGCACCCCCTATCGCGTGGTGATCACCGAAGGCGTGGAACTGGCACGCCTGTTCGGCGCACAGGACAGTCATCGATATATCAACGGCGTGTTGGACCGAATTGCGCGCGAGGCACGGGCCGTCGAGGTCAAGGCGCCTCGGTCTTAATGGGCGAGTTCGACCTAATCGCGCGGCATTTTTCCCGACCCGCGCAGTCGGACAGCGTGGAGGTCGGCATAGGGGATGATGCGGCGGTCTTGCGGCCGACCCCTAGCGCCAGCCTGGTAGTGTCTACCGACACGTTGGTGGAGGGGCGCCACTTTCGCAGCGGTGTCGATCCGGAGGCCCTGGGTTGGAAGGCCGCCATGGTGAACCTCAGCGACATTGCGGCCATGGGCGGGTTTCCGCGCTGGCTGACGCTCGCGCTGACGCTGCCCGAAGCCGACGATCACTGGGTGGCCGGATTCGCCGCCGGTTTTCGGGCTGCCGCGACCTCCTGCCAGGCCGAACTGGTCGGTGGCGATATCACGCGCGGTCCGCTGACCATCGGCGTCACTGCCTTGGGTGAATGTCTTGATGCGCCCCTGACCCGCAGCGCCGCGCGGCTCGGCGATGTTCTGGTGCTAACCGGCGCGACCGGCGGAGCCGCCGCCGCGTTGGCACTGCTGGAGAGCGTCACCGAAGAAGACATCCCGCCCTCGCTGCTGCATCGCCTGGATCGACCGGTTGCACGCGTCGCTGCCGGGCGCGCGGCGCGCGGCTTGGCACATGCTGCGATCGATGTGTCCGACGGTCTGTTGGCTGATCTACGGCATGTGCTCGACGCCTCCGGCGTGGGTGCACGCTTGAATGCCAACGCGCTGACCCCGGATACGGACCTGCAGGCCGCTGCCACACGCACCGGCAGTGTGGCGGCGCAGTGGATGTGGGCGGGTGGAGATGACTACGAGCTACTCGTGGCCGTACCGCCGACCCATGCGCGCACGCTGCTCGAAATCTGGCGTGAGCAAGGGCTGCAACCCATCGAAATCGGCCGCGTCACCGAGGCCTCCGGTCTGCACTGGGCCGGCGACGCGCCGACGATGGATCCCGTATCCTCCGGTTACCAGCACTTCTAGCCGATCTGATTCATCCGCATGAAACCACGTCCTCCGCACCGCTTGATCCTGACCACGCCTGTTCACTTCTGGGCGTTCGGATTCGGCAGTGGTCTGGCGCCGGTGGCGCCCGGCACGTTCGGCAGTCTCGTCGGGCTGATCGTGTACGCGCTAGTCGGCTGGCTGCCTCGTGAGTTGTTCTGGGCGCTGATCGCCGTTGGCTTTCTGTTCGGGCTCTACGTCTGTGGCGCCAGCGCCCGCATGCTCCGTGTTCATGACGACCCCGGCATCGTCTGGGACGAGATCGTGGGCATCCTGATCGCGCTGATCCCGCTGAACATGGCGATCCCTCAGATGTTCGGCCCGCTGCCGATATGGGCCTGGGCGCTCATCACCTTCGTCTGGTTTCGCGTATTCGACATCCTCAAACCTTGGCCGATTCGCTGGATCGACCGCCATGTCGATGGTGGCACCGGGATCATGCTGGATGACGCGCTTGCAGGGGTTTACGCGGCCTTATTGACCGTGCTGACCGGCTGGCCCGTGGCCTGGATCGCCGGACTGTTTGGCTGAGCCATGGCGCCGGGTGCTTCCCAGTCGGGATGCCCCCACAAATACCGCAGCCGCTCACTCACCCGTAAGCCGGGGCGGCTTGCCTGCCGCCACATGTAGCGCCACTCCTGGAACGTCAGCGTGATCGGATTGTGGGTGGTGATCTGGCGCCGCGTGATGCCGTACTCGCAGGGCATATCGTCCCGCTCCTCGACAAAGGTTCCGAACAGCCGATCCCAGATGATCAGTACGCCGCCGAAGTTGCGGTCGACGTACAAGTCGTTGCGGGCGTGATGCACGCGATGATGCGACGGCGTGTTCAACAGGAACTCGATCCAGGCCGGCAGCTTGTGCACCGCCTGCGTGTGGACGAAGAACTGGTAGCCGAGGTTGATGCCCACCACCAGAACGACCCACTGCGGTTCAAAGCCGATCCACGCCAACGGCAGCCAGAACACCCACATGCCGGAAATCGGGTACGTGAGGCTTTGCCGGAAGGCTGTAGACAGGTTCAGGCGTTCCGAAGAGTGATGCGTGACATGCGACGCCCACATCCAGCGCATGCCGTGGCTGACGCGGTGGAACCAGTAGTAGAAGAAATCCTGGGCCAGGAACA
This sequence comes from Abyssibacter sp., assembly GCA_023146115.1. GTDB lineage: Bacteria > Pseudomonadota > Gammaproteobacteria > Nevskiales > OUC007 > Abyssibacter. The sequence continues at coordinate 14,768 of JAGLCS010000157.1, forward strand.
GCGCCGCCACCGTCCAAACGCCGGTTTGCAGATCGAGCAGCCTAAATTGGTAGACTAGGGTGTAGAGCCCGAGCAGCACCAGCCACGCCAGACCATCGGCCAGCTGGTGCATCCCCGCCAGAGTCATGTTCGAGAGCGTGTCGCGCCATGTGTACATGGCCACGCCGCGGCGACGCCAGTACAGGGCCTCCCACAGCATGCAGCCATAGAAGATGGGCGCCAGGGCGAGCAGGATCAACGATTCCATCAGGTCCTCCAGTGGCCGCGCTGATCCCGCGCCGACAACCCGCCGGTTCAGGCCAGCGAGGCGGCGTAGCGGCTCAAGCCCTTGCTGATTGCGGTCTCGAGTTGCTTGCGGATCAGGCCTCCCGTCAGCGGGTAGCGGCCATCAAATAAGATTTCGTAGTGCAGGCGGGAGCCGGTGCCCGTGTCCTCGAACAGCATGATTCCGCGGTGGTTCTTGATCGGTGCCTTGGTGGTCACGGTGTACTCCATGCGCTCGGGTGCTTCGAAACGCACCACCGTTTCCTCGAACGAAAGCGGACCGATCGTGACCTTGCGAACGGAATGCAGCCCGTTCGTGGCATCGTCGCCGTCCTTGATGCGAACCATCTTCGCGCCGAGAATCGGCCCAACCTTGTTGTGATCGGTCAAATGCGCAAAAACCGTCTCGCGCGGCGCAGCAAAATCCTGCGTAATGGCAATCCGTTGCTTGGGCATACCTGTCTCCTTCCTGATTGAATGGTGTCTAAACATAGCTTGTACATCTTGACCGCGCGCGCCGCGTACTTTGCCGCCGGTGCCAGCATGATGCCGGCCTGGCGGTTTCTGGTGCGCCCGCCGGTCGGGTTTTGATGCCGTCGGTTTCCGCCGCCTACCTGCAATCCATCCTCGAATACGCGGATCGGGCGGGTGGTGATTCGCGAGCCTTGCTGAGCGCCATCGAACTGGACGCCGCGATGCTTGGCGACCCGAACGCGCGCATCGACGGACAGCGGTTTGCGCATCTGTTCGATTTGGCGGCTGCACAACTGGATGATCCTGACCTGGGCCTGCACGTGGGCGCGGCGATTAAGCCAGGCCACTACGGCGTGTTGGGGTACGTCGTGATGAGTTGCGACACCTTGGGTGACGCGCTGGCACGGCATCTGCGCTACCAAGCCCTGGTGGCGGATATCGGTGAGGCGAGGCTGGAGCCTGTCGATGGTGGTCGACTGCGCCTGCAGTGGACCACCCAGACCCCGCCGACGCGCCAGCTCGCGGAGCACAATCTCGCCGGCTGGGTCACGTATGCCCGCTGGATCACCGCCGACACGTCGAACCCGGACGCAGTTTTGCTCCCGCATCCCGCGCCGGCCACGACCGACGCGCACCAGGCCCTGTTTCGATGCCCGGTCCATTTTGATGCCGGCGTAACGGCCCTGGAGTTTCCGGCCAAGCTGCTCGGCACCCGAATCGTCCAGGCCGACCCCGGCCTTCGCGCGCAGATGGATCGGTATGCACATCGGCTGCTCGATGAGTATGCGTCCGCCACCTCGCTGGAAGGGCAGCTTCGGCATTGGCTGCGGCAGCATCTGACCTCGGGCGATTGCCACCTGGACAACGCTGCCGTGTTTGCGCGGCTGTCTGCGCGCACCCTGCAGCGGCGTCTGTCAGACGAGGGCTGGACCTATCATCGTCTGGTCGACGACACGCGCCGCCAGCTCGCGGTCGACCTGATTTGCAGCGAGCAGCTCGCGGGCGCAGAGCTTGCGTTCATGCTTGGCTTTTCGGATCAGACGGCCTTCGTTCGGGCGTTTCGGCGCTGGTTTGGGATAACGCCTGGCCAGGCTCGCGACAATCCGCAGCAATTGCTTGCGAATTCGAGTCAAATGAGCTTGGATTGACCGTCGAAACAGGCGTGCCGCCGCCATGAAACCACCGCTGTGTGGCCGGGCGCCCGAGCGATAAAAAATGTCCATCGATACGGAAGAGACTTGAGCACTGATTCGCCGCCCCCGAGCGTTAACCTGCCCGGCACCGGTCCCATGCAACTGTTGCTGGTCGAGGACTCCAAGTTCGACGCCCGCCTGATCGAAACCTTTCTGTCGATGGCAGAGTTTCCCCGTGGGCTGGAAGTGCAGCATGTCAGCCGCCTGTCCGAGGCGCGGCAGGCGCTGGAGCAGCAGTCCATCGACTGTGTGCTACTTGATCTCGGGCTGCCGGACGGCGAAGGCCTGGGCAATATCGAGGCGATTACGCAGGTGTCTCCCGACACCGCCATCATCGTGTTGACCGGCCTCAAGAACGACACCATCGCCACGACTGCCTTGCAGCAGGGCGCGCAGGATTACATCGTCAAGGGCGATTACGAAGACGGCGATGCGCTGCTGCGCACGATTCGTTATGCCATCGAGCGACGGGCGAAGGAGGTCAAAGAATCACAGGCCGTCCGCCGGGCGTCCGAGGACCTCATTCGCAGCATCGTCACCGCCGTACCCGACGGCTTGGTCACGGTGCGAGAGGGCGGGTTAATCGAGACCGTGAATCCGGCCATGGTGCGCATGTTCGGCTACAGCATCGGAGAATTGGTCGGCAGCAAGATCCACGAACTCAGCGCCATCACACAACAGCGCCCGGTGCAGGCGCTGATGGAGAGCGTGCTGGCAGATACCGCACGCGACGAGGATCGCAATGACCGTGAAGGCATCGGGCGGCGTAAAGATGGGAGCGAGTTTCCGATTGAGGTCTCGATCGGTCGGATGATGGCCGATGGCAGCCCCATGGTCGTCTGCGCCATTCGCGACATCACCGAACGCAAGAAGGCCGAAGAAAGTCTGGAGGCGGCGCGTGAGCAGTTGCTGGTGTCTGAAAAGTTAGCGTCGCTGGGGGGATTGGTCGCCGGAGTTGCACACGAGATCAACACGCCGATCGGCATCGGCGTGACCGCCGCCAGTCATCTGCAGGAACAAACCGAGGATCTGGTCGAACGGATGGCCAGCGGACAGCTAAAAAAATCGCAACTGGAAGCCTACGTGCAGATGGCGAGTGACAGCGCAGGGATACTGCTGGGCAACCTGCGTCGCGCCGCCGAACTGATCCAGGGCTTCAAGCAAGTGGCGGTCGATCAGTCCAGCGACGAGCGGCGCAGCTTCGAGGTGCGGCCTTACCTCGATGATGTGTTGCTTTCGTTGGCCCC
>JAGLCS010000158.1 GCA_023146115.1 Abyssibacter sp.
CGCTTTTCCAGGCATCGGATGCGCATCGGCGATGACATCGCCGAATCCCAGGGAATCCACGCTTGACGCCGCGACGGCGGATCGGTCAGCCGATCCGTGAGCGCGCAGGCGCTTCATCGACTCACACCAACACGCCACGCCAGATTCTTCATGCCCGTCCTCTCCATCACCGCGGCCACGGTCACCAGCAGCCTGGGCGCCGGCCTGTCTGCTCACGAGGCCGCCCTGCTGGCGGGGCGCAGCGGTTTGCAGCCTGCGGCATCGACGCCCGGCTACACCCATGCCCCTGGCTGGCTCGGCGCGGTCGAGTCGCTGGATGCGATCCAGCTCCCGGCGGGCAGCGCCGCATTTGATTGCCGTAATAATCGCCTCGCCTGGCATGGGTTGAATCAGGACGGGTTTGCCGATCGGGTCGGCGATGCCGTCCGGCGTTACGGCGCCGGTCGGGTCGGCGTGTTTCTCGGCACCAGCACCTCCGGTATCGCGCAGACCGAGCAGGCCTACCAGGCCGCGGCGGCGTCTGACTTCGATGCGCTGCCCGGCTGGTACGACTACCGCCACACCCACAACGTGCATTCGGTTAGCGCCTTCGTGGCCTCGGCGCTGGGCGTGGATGGTTTCAGCCAGACCATCTCGACGGCCTGTTCATCCAGCGCCAAGGTGTTCGCGGCCGCCGCACGGGCTATCCGGGCGGGAGTCTGCGATGCGGCGGTCGTCGGTGGCGTGGACACGCTATGCGAAACCACCTTGTTCGGTTTTCATGCCCTGCAGTTGGTGTCGCCACGGGCCTGCCGCCCGGCAGATGCGATGCGTGACGGGATCTCCATCGGCGAGGCCGCCGGTTTCGCCCTGCTCGAACGGCCGGAGATCGCCGCGCCCTGGCAGTTGCTGGGCTATGGCGAGAGCAGCGATGCCCACCATATGTCGACACCCGACCCCGACGGTGCGGGCGCCCGTCTGGCCATGCAGCAGGCCCTGCAACAGGCGGAGCTGGATGCCGGATCGGTGGACTACGTCAACCTGCACGGCACCGGCACGCCGGCGAACGATCGTGCCGAGGCCCGCGCGGTGGAAGCCCTGCTCGGTCGGGAGGTTCCATGCAGCTCGACCAAGGGCTGGACCGGTCACTGCCTCGGTGCCGCGGGCATCCTCGAAGCGGTGGTCGGATTGCTGGCGATTCGCGCCGGTTACGTGCCGCAAAGCCTGAACACCGAGTCCATTGATCCCGATATCGGCATCACCATCCCGTTGACCGGCCAGGCGAGGCCGGTTCGGCATGTGCTCAGCAATTCCTTTGGTTTCGGGGGCAGCAATTGCAGTCTGTTGCTGGGGGGCGGCGCATGAGTGTGTTGACTGCCCACGTCGCCGGGGTGGGCGTTTTCGCGCCCGGCTGGCCGGATTGGGCCAGCGCACGCGCCGGCCTGCGCGGCGACGTGGCGATCCCGATACCGGAGGACATCGACCGGTATCCGCCACCGGCCGGCCTGCCCCGCAACGAGCGCCGCCGCACCTCCCCGATCACGCGGATCGCCTTTGCCGCCAGCGAAGATGCACTGGCGAACACCGATTGCGCGCGCGGTGATTTGCGTAGCGTGTTCGCGTCCTGCAGCGGCGACATGGATATCGTCGACGACATCTGTCGGGCGCTCACGGAGCAGCCGGTCGCATTGTCTCCGACGCAATTCCACAATTCGGTGCACAACGCCTCGGCGGGTTATTGGGGCATTGCCAACCAGGCGCGGGCCGCATCGACGAGCCTGTCGGCCTTCGACGCCAGCTTCGCGGCCGGCCTGATCGAGGCCTCGCTGCAAGTGAACGAATCATCCGGCGAACCGGTGTTGCTGGTCTGTTTTGACGTGATGACGCGCCCGCCCTTGGCGCTGGCGCGACCGGTTCCGTTTCCGTTTGCTGTCGCCATGCTGTTGTCCGGTGATCCATTGCGCAGTCTGGGCCAACTGCGACTTGATCCTGCCGCCCCTCTGGGCGAGTCTCGAATGCAGGGAGCGCTCGAACCACTTCGCACCGCCAACCCGGCCGCGCGCGCATTGCCGTTGCTGGAGCTGGTCGCGCGCGAGGTGCCGGGCGAGGTGGTGACCCCGATGCCGTCGGGGAAATGGGGGCTCGGCATGTCGTACCAACCCAAGTCATGAACACGCGTTCGGAGGTTTCGACGCGCGGCGCGTGGGTCGCCCCGTTTGGGGGGTCGCTGAATCGTGCCTGGCGTATTTTCGCCACCGGACTGGCGTTCACCGTGTTTGGACTAGGCGGCATCTGCGTGGGTCTGCTGGTATTCCCGCTGGTCGTGCTGTTAACCCGAGACCGGACGCGGGTGCATCACCGCATGCAGTTCGTGATCCACTGCGTCATGCGTCTGTTCGTGGAGCTGATGCGCAGGCTGCGGCTGATGACCTACTCCATCGAGGGCGCCGAAAAGCTGCGCGAGCCGGGGCAGATCATCATCGCCAACCATCCGACGCTAATCGACGTGGTGATGGTCTTGTCGCAGGTGCCGCGGACCAGCTGCGTGGTCAAGGATTCGCTGTTCCGCAATCCGTTCACCGGCGGTCCGGTCCGCGCCGCGGGCTATGTGCCGAATGTGGATTCCGCGCGGCTGGTCGACCGCTGCGCCGAGGTGCTCGATGACGGCCAGACGCTGATCATCTTTCCCGAAGGTACGCGCACCCGCCCTGGCGAGCCGGTGCGGCTACAGCGGGGCACGGCCAATATCGCCTTGCGTGCCCGCAAGTCGCTGCGACCGATCATGATCGATTGCCAGCCGAGCACGCTCACCAAGGGCTTGCCCTGGTATTCGGTCCCGGCGCGCCGGTTTCATATTTCGCTACGCGTCGGCGAGCCGATCGACATCGAACCCTTTCTCGATGCGGATTCGAGCCGGGCGATGTCGGCGCGAAAGCTGACGGGCCATCTCGAAGCCTTTCTCGAACACCATCGGCATGCTCATCGTCTCGATTGAGCGGCCCCCCGGCCCACAGCGGAAGTTCTTCACATGTCGGAATCCCGAATGACCCATAGTTGCGATGTCGCCGTGATCGGCGGTGGGCCGGCTGGCTCCACCGCTGCCTACGCACTGGCGAAAAAAGGTTGGCGGGTCGTGCTGTTCGAAAAGGAACGGCACCCGCGGTTTCACATCGGTGAGTCGCTGCTGCCGATGAACCAGCCGGTGTTCGAGCAAATCGGTGTGCTCGACGAGGTGAAGCGCATCGGTGTGTACAAGCCTGGCGCCGAGTTCTACGACGTGGACCCCAAGCAGCCGCCACACCGCTTCTATTTTCGGGATGCGCTGGACAAGAATTTCCCGGATGCCTACCAGGTACGTCGCGATCAGCTGGATGAGGTGCTGCTGCGCAACTGCGAGCGCAATGGGGCGACGGTCTGCGAGGAGTCACGGGTCACGGCGGTGGACTTCGCCGCCGACGGGGCGGGCGCGACCCTGGCGGTCCAGCCCAAACAAGGCGATGCGCAGACCTGGGCCGCGCGCTATGTCGTGGATGCCTCCGGGCGCGACGCCATGCTGGGCGGCAAGTTCGGCATCAAGCGCAAGAACCAGCGGCATGCCAGCGCCGCGATCTTCGGCCATTTCGACGGCGTGCCCCGCAATCCCGGACCCGAAGCCGGCCTGATCAGCGTCTGCTGGTTCGAACACGGCTGGATCTGGTTCATCCCGTTACCCGACGGAATGATGAGCGTGGGTGCGGTGTGCAGCCCGGCCTACCTGAAGACACGACGCGGCAGCACCGAGGACTTTCTCGCGCAGACCATCGCAATGACGCCGCCGCATGTGCAGCAGCGAATGGCCGATGCGAAGCTGGTGGGCGAGGTGCGCGCGGCGGGCAATTACTCCTACCAGTGCGAACGTATGTGCTTTCCCGGCGCGATTCTCGTTGGCGACGCCTGGGCCTTTGTCGACCCGGTGTTCTCTAGCGGCGTGCTGCTCGGCATGCGAGCTGCGCTGCGCGGGGCCGATTACGTGGATGCCGAGCTGCGTGGCGCGCCCGAGGCGGTGGCGTTACGCGAATCCTTCGAGCGGATCTCACGCCGCAGCGTCAAGGATTTCACCTGGATGATCGCCCGCTTCAACTCGCCGGGCATTCGGCATCTGTTCACCAATCCGGGCAATCCGTGGCGGGTGCAGGAAGCGGTCACCTCGCTGCTCGCCGGCGACGTGGAGCGGGACAACGGCGTGCGACCGCGGCTGATGTTCTTCCGCGGGCTCTACTACTTCTTCAGCGTGCTGCAGCTGCCGGCCGCGATTCGAGAATGGTTTCGCCGGCGCGCGCGTGTGCGGGTGATGCTGAACTCCGATACCGGTGCTGCGCCGGAAGCCTGAGCCCTAGGCGGCGGACGGGCCTGCGGCAAACGCCTCGATGCGGTCGACGAGAATCTTCGGCGAGGGATAGCTCATCTCGCCGGTTTTCGTATCCACCGCCACCTGCGTGGTGGACGCCTTGGTCAGCAGCTCGCCGGTGTCGGCATTCTCGATCCGGTAGCTCAGCTTGAACCGGAATTCGACTTCATCAACGGTGATGAGAATGCGCAGCCGGTCGCCGAATGTGCAGCCCTTGGAATAGCGGATTTTCAGATCCACCACCGGCCAGGCGTAGCCGGAGTCGTACATGTCCAGATAGGTGTAGCCGATCCGCTCGAGCAATTCGCAGCGCGCGATTTCCATGTAGCGGATGTAATGCCCGTGCCAGGTCACGCCCATCATGTCGGCGTCGTGAAACGGAACGGTTAGCAGGGTTTCGTGTTGGTGCATGCGCGAAGGTTATTGGAGGCCCGGCGTGGCTGCCTGTCGTGGACGTGTGTTGTCGGGGTCCGGGAACGGTAGAATTAACCGTTATCACCTTATCGAATTGTTCGCGCAATGCAGAATTCACTGTCCCAGTCCGAACTGGATATCGCCTCCCTGTTGGTCGAGACCCTGAACCTGGAGGACGAATCCCCAGAAGACATCGAGCCCGAGGCGTCGTTGTTTGGCGCCGACGAGACCGGGCTGGGGCTGGATTCCATCGATGCCCTGGAAATCGCACAGGCCATCGCCCAGAAGTACGGGGTTCAGATCCGGGCCGATGACGCCCGCAATAAGGATATTTTTCGGTCCTTGCGGTCGTTGACGGAGTTCGTGGTCGCCAACAAGGACTGACCATGCGCGCCCTCTGGCTCGCCTATCCACTGCTCGTGCACGCGGCGATCGTCACCGAATACAACGGTTTGTACGCCGCTGCCCTGGTGTTGCTGTTGCTCATGAGTCTGTCCGGCGCCCTGCTGCGGCGCCGGCCCTGGGCGCTGGCAACGGCGTTGCTGGGGACTGCCGGACTGATCTGGGTCAGCCTGTCGGGATTGGCGATTTATTTTCTCTATCTGCCGCCCGTGCTGATGAACGGGTTTCTGTGCGTGTTTTTCGCACAAAGCCTGACCGCGGGACGCACGCCGATTATTTCATTCATGGCGCGCAAGATTCGTGGCGAGGCCCTGCCCGAACCACTGGTCCGCTACACCCGCAGGCTGACCGCGTTCTGGAGCCTTTTTTTCGCCGTGATGGCGCTGATCAGCATCTTGCTGGCGATCGGGGCCAGCGACGAGGTCTGGTCGCTGTTCACGAATTTCATCAGCTACCTGATTGTCGCGGCGGTGTTTGTGTTGGAGTTCTTCCTGCGCCGGCTAATCGTTCCGAACGAGGCGCACACCTCGATTCGCGACTACCTGCGCGGCCTGGCGAAGACCGACGTGCGCGACATTCGATGACCGCCCGCCCGAAAACCGGCGTGTGGCAGCGGTCCGATGGTGCGGTTTGGTCAGTTGACGCCGCCTTTGCCCGAGCGAGTCGGTTGGTCGCGACGTTGCCAGACCGTCCGCTGCTCAATCTCTGCATTGACCGGTTGGATTTCGTCACCGTGCTGCTGGCCAGCGCGATGCGGCGTCAACCCTGCCTGCTGCCCAGCGCCGACTCGGCGAGTGCGCTGGAAGCGGTCAGGGCCGGTTACCCCGATGCCATCGAAATACGAAGCGTCGACGATGCCCGGACCCCCGCCAGCGACGCCGGTTGGCGTGCCGTGCTGGATTACGCCGGCACCGCCACCGTGGCGTATACCTCGGGCAGTACCGGGACGCCCAAGCCCGTCGCCAAAACCTGGCCGACGCTGCTGGGCGATGCCGCCTGTCTGGTCGCCGCACTGGCGCGCCACGGGGTGAGCGACGACACCGGGGTGGTCGCCACGGTGCCGCCGCAGCATATGTATGGATTGGAAACGACCGTGCTCACGGCGCTGGCCGCCCCTTATGTCGTGTACGCCGGGCGGCCATTCTTCCCGGCGGATATTGCTGCCGCGCTGGCAAGCCTGCCCGCTCCCCGCATGCTGGTCAGCACGCCGGTGCATCTCAAGGCCTTGCTGAATAGCGACATCGCCGTGCCGGCTGTTGATGTGGTCGTGTCGGCGGCGGCGCCGTTGCCGACCGCATTGGCCGAGCGACTGCAGACACGGCTGGCATGCCGTGTCGTCGAGATCTACGGCAGCACGGAAACCGGCGCGATCGCCAGCCGCGAGCCCACCGCGGACGAGACCTGGAACCTGTTTCCGGGAGTCCGTTTCGACGCCAGCCACGCACGGCTGCAATGCGATCATCTGCCGGCCGGCACCGCCATACAGGACCGGCTCGAGGTGTTGTCCTCGGAGCGGTTCCGGCTGCTTGGGCGCCCGGACGACATGATCAAGGTGGGTGGCAAGCGCTTTTCGAAGCAGGCGCTCACCGAAGCCCTGCTGAGCGTCGACGGTGTCGAGGACGCAGCGGTGACGATATTGGACGCGGCCGACCGCGTGGCGGCGGTGGTCGTCGCGCCCGGTGTGGACGCCGCGGCGATTCGCAGTGCATTGGCCTTGCGGGTCGATCCGGTCTTTATTCCGCGGCCGCTGCGTCATGTCAGCGCGATTCCGAAAACGCCGACCGGAAAACCCGCCGCCGCCGCGCTGCGCGAGCTGCTGGCAGGGGCGTCGTGATCAGGCGCTGCGCCTGGGTGGCGGTCCTGTGGTTGTGGGGGCTTACTGCGGCGGCGTCCGAGCTGGATGTCGTGACCGCTCAGCTGGCGCAGGAATCCATCGTGACCGGTCAGTTCACCCAGCAGCGTCGCGTGGCATCGCTGCCGTTTCCGCTGGTCTCGTCCGGTGAGTTCGTGTTGCAGCGCGAGCAGGGACTTTACTGGCATGTGCTGACTCCGGCCGAATCGGAACTGCGCATCCGCGACGGGCAGGTGCAGGAGCGGATTGGGGGCGAGGCGTCCACGTGGGCCGCGCCGCCGCTGGGCGAGCAGGGCAACCGGATGACCGCCCGACTGCTCACCGATCTGCTGTCCGGCCGATTCGCCTCGCTGGACGGACTGTTCGCGCTGACGGCCGATACGAGCGATGACGGCTGGCGCGTCCGGCTGGTGCCGCGCTCCGAGGCCTCCGCCGCCTATCTGCACGCCATCAGTGTCTCCGGCGGTGCGCATGTTGATCGGGTGGTGCTGGACCACGGGGCCGGCGAAACTACGACCATCCGCCTGGACACGGCACCCGCTCGTGAGCTGACGCCGCGCGAACGCGACATTCTGGGGCCGCCCTGATTGAATCGCGCCGCATTCCTTCACCGCGCCGGGCTGGCTGTTTGGCTGGGCATGATCGCCCTGGCCGGTCTGCTGGTCGGACTCGCCTGGATCAATGGGCAAGGCATCGAGACCGACATCCGCCGGGCCTTTGGGGTGACGGCAACGGATGATGTTGACCGCTGGCTGGAGGATCAGACGGCGGCGTCACTCGGCGAAACCATGGTGCTGCTCGGGCATGCGGAACGGGATCAGTTGCGCGTTGCGGTGCGGGCCGCCCGCGAATTTGTCGACAGCAGCGAGGTTTTGCAGCGCCAGCCGTGGGCCCGGCCGCCTCCGGCCGATTCGCTGCTCGCTCACCGTGGACATCTGCTGTCCGCTGGCGACTGGCAGCGTGTTCAGCATGCCACCGCGAGCAATATAGCCGCCGAGGCGCTGCGCCGGCTCTATGCGCCGACAGGCATGGCGTCCAGCCTCGGCTTCGACGCCGACCCCTTCGGCACCCTGGGTCGCTTTGCCTCCAGCCGCTGGCCCGATGCCGGCTTCGAGCTGGACGGCGATATCCCGATCAAGGCCGGTCAGGGTGTCGACTGGGCGGTGCTGCGGCTGTCGACCGGCGCGCAAACCTTCGGGCTGGAGGGCGCCCGCCATACGGTAGCGGCGCTGGATGCGCTGGCTGCGGCCGTCACCGCGGTGGTGGCTGACGCGCGCTATCTGGACCTGAGCGTCAGCCGGCATACCGACCGCGCAGCCGAGCAGTCGAAGCGGGAGATGAGCCGTATCGGTGTGCTGTCCATCATCGCCATTACGCTGTTGCTCGGCTGGCTGTTTCGCCACCCCGGTCCCTTGGTGCTCACCGTGCTCAGCATTGCCTCGGGCATGCTCATCGGGTTTGCCGCGGTGTCGCTGCTATTTCCGCGGTTGCATTTGATCGCGATGGTGTTCGGCGCTGCGCTGATCGGGATCGCGGTGGACTACGCCCTGCATCTGCTGATCGCGCCCGGCGATGGCCAGCAGCGGCTGCGCGCGGTGATGCCGGGCATTTCACTGGGTTTGCTGACGACCTGCGTCGCCTTCGCCGGATTGCTGATGGCGCCCTTCGAGAGTCTGCGGCAGGTGGCGGTATTCGCCATGTTCGGGCTCGGCGGGGCCTGTCTGACGGTGTTCTGCGTACTGCCGCGATGGCTGCGAGCCGATGGCCTCAAGCCGCGCGAGGCCGGGTTGGAATTCGCCGAGCGCCTGCTGGCCGGCCGGCCGAAGTCCGACCGCTGGGCCGTGCTCTGGATCGTGGGCCTGCTGGGTGTGGGCGCGGCCGGACTATTGCAGTTGCAGACCAGGGACGATTTGCGCGCCATGTATTTTTCGCCGCCGGAATTGATAGCGCAGGCGCGGACCGTACGCGCCATTGTCGGAGGCTGGGATGCCTCGCAAATGCTGGTGGTCCGAGCCGCGGAGCGGCAATCGTTGCTGGAGTCGCTGGAGCGGCTGGAACCGGGTCTCGATGATCTGAAGCGCCGTGGCGTGCTACGCGACTACCTGCATGTCGCGCGGTCCCTGCCGTCGCAGCGGCGCCAGCAGCTCGTCCACGATCGCCTGGATGCCCTGGTGTACGCGCCGGGGCAGGCGCTGGATCAGCTCGCCGCCGACCTGAACGCACCCGACACCTGGGCGCAGTCCCGGCGCGCCGCATTCAACGACAGCACGCCGCTGCGCTTTGATGGCTGGCGCGAGGACATGGCCGGCACGCCGTACCCGGATCTGATCGCGCCGCTGGCGGATGCCTGGGTGGGGCTGGTGCGGGTGAGTGACGTGGGCGATGTCGAGGCAGTCGTGCAATGGGCAGCGGCACAGAGGGCGTCGGGCGTGGATGTTCGATGGCGGGACACGATTGCGGCGGCACAGCGGCAACTGGCCGCGGCGCGGCAGGGCGCTGCGCGTGTGCTTGTGCTCGCAGCGGCCGCGGTGCTGTTGGTACTTGGGCTGCGCTACGGCACTCGAGGCGCCGTGACCGTGGCGCTCCCGTCGCTGCTGGCGGTGGTCGGCACGCTGGGCCTGTGCGGCTGGCTGGGGCAGCCATTCACCGTGTTTCGACTGTTCGCGCTGCTGCTGGTCATCGGCCTGTCCATCGACTACGCGGTGTTTGCCCGTGAAGCCGGCAGTCATGCCAGTCCGACCTTGTTGGCCATTGCGCTCTCGGCGTTGACCACCTTGCTGTCCTTCGGTTTGCTGGGCTTGAGTTCCACGCCGGCGCTTGCGGAGTTCGGATCGACCGTGGTGCTGGGAGTGGTGATCGCGCTGGCGTCCACCTGGTTGCTCTGGCGGCGCCAAGGCGTGGCGGCATGAGGCGGCGGAGTATCGGGGCATCTCTGCTCGCCGCGCTGTGGCTGACAGGCTGCGCGGGCTTGCCCCGACCGGCGCCCTGTCCACCGATTCTGCCGCCGCAACCGGTGGCCGGCTGGTCGGGTGCCCAATCACAGGCCGAGGTGATTACGTTGCTCGGGCCGGATGGCCACCGTCGCCAGTTGCTGGTGGTCGGAGAGCGGTCACCGCAACTATTGCGTTTGCGCGGCTTTAACCTGATTGGCTTGGAACTGTTCCGTCTGGATCACCACGAGGGCAGCCCCGAGATCGTCTGGCTGACGGGCGAAGCACCGGCCCTGGATGCCCGCGTGCTGGTGTCGGATTACCAGTTGGTGCACTGGCCGGCCGACTCGCTGGCTGGGCGGCTGGATAAGGGTCGGTGGCGCCTGGACCACGACACGCGATCACGCCGGTTGTACTGCCGCGACATGTTGATCGCGGAGGTGCAGTTCGCAGCGGACGGCAGTGCCCGGTTGTTCAATCACCAACTGGGTTATACGCTTGAAATCCGACCGGTCCCGGCGTCGGCCGAACCGATACCCGACGCGAGCTGATTCGCGAGCCACCGTCGCGCCTTTCCCGTTGTCTATGCACGCGCTTTCCATTCCAGAGCTGCCCTGTGCGGCCGAACCCTATCTCCCGCACGATGCGCCCATGGCGTTGATCGACGAGATCGTCAGCGTGTCGGAAGGCAGCCTGGAAGCTGTCGTCGCCATCCACCCCGCCTGCCAGTTCGCGGCGCAGGACGGCGTGCCCGTGTGGGTCGGCGTCGAATACATGGCGCAGGGCATCGCGGCCTTCGGTGGCGTGCTGGCGCGCAGCCGGGGTGAGCCGGTCAAGATCGGCTTTCTGGTCAGCGCCCGGCGCGTGAGCTGCGCGGTGGACAGTTTCAACTTTGGCGACCGGTTGCGTGTCGTCGTGCAGGAGGTCCACATGCCGGACGATGGTCTCGCCACCTTCGATTGCCGGATTGTCCAAGACGGCGATGAACTCATGACCGCCCGCATCAACGTCTACCAGCCGGCCGACCCGATCAAATACCTGGAACAGGGCCTATGAACGACCGTCGTCAATCCATTCTGATCACCGGCGCCAGTCGCGGGATTGGCCAGGCGGCCGCGCTGCGACTGGCTGCCGACGGCTACGAGGTGGTGGTGAACTATCGCCAGCGGGATGCCGAGGCCCAGGCCGTCATCGACGCCATCCGCGCCGACGGCGGGCAGGCGCGGCTGCTGCGCTTTGATGTCAGCGACCGCGGCGCTGCGCGCGAGGCGATTGAAGCCGACGTGGCGGCGAACGGCGCGTACTACGGCGTTGTGTTGAGTGCGGGTGTGTCCAGCGACGGCGCGTTTCCCGCCCTGGGCGAAGCCGACTGGGACCGGGTGATCGATACCAATCTCGGCGGTTTTTACAACGTGCTGCATCCGCTGATCATGCCGATGATCCGACGGCGTGCCCCCGGACGCATTGTCGCGCTCACCTCGGTGTCCGGCCTGATGGGGAATCGCGGGCAGGTGAACTACAGCGCCTCCAAGGCCGGAATCATCGGCGCGGCCAAGGCGCTTGCGGTCGAGCTGGCAGGCCGCAAGATCACCGTGAACTGCGTGGCGCCCGGCCCGATCCGCACCGAAATGATCGATGGCGCACCGCTGGAGGAAATTGTGAAGCTCATTCCCGCCAAACGTGTCGGCGAACCTGAAGAGGTCGCGGCGTTGATCGCATTTTTATGTTCCAAGGACGCCGGCTACATCACCCGACAGGTGATTTCGGTGAACGGAGGCATGCTTGGCTGACCTGCAACGCGTGGTCGTCACCGGCGCGGCCGGGTTCTGTCCGCTGGGCGGCAGCTGGGATGAGATCGCCGATGGTCTGGCGACCCATCGAAGCGGTATCCGCCGCATGGACGATTGGGATCGCTACACCGACATGCGCACGCGCCTGGCGGGCGAGGTGCCGGCATTCGAACTGCCGCCGACCTACACGCGCAAGAAGATCCGCACCATGGGTCGGGTCGCCAAGCTGGCCGTGCGCTCTACCGAACTGGCGCTGGAACAGGCCCGGTTTGATCTGCAGGCGGCCGATCTGACGCAGATTGGTGTGGCCTATGGGTCATCCAGCGGCTGCACGGCGGCCACGCAGGAACTCAGCCGCTTCGTTGGCGGCGACGGGCGCGGCGAAGTGAGCTCCACCAGCTACCTGCGGATGATGCCGCACACCACGTCGGCCAACATCAGCATGCATTTCGGCCTGAAGGGGCGGAACATCCCGACGTCCAGCGCCTGCACCTCGGGCAGCCAGGCGATTGGCTATGCGTTTGAGGCGATCCGCTTCAACCGCGTCGACGCCATGGTCGCCGGTGGCTCGGAGGCGCTTTGCGTGTCGCAGGCCGTGGTCTTCGATCTGCTGTACGCCACCAGCATCAAGAATGACACCCCCACGCAGACGCCCTCGCCGTTCGACCGTGACCGCGACGGACTCGTGATTGGCGAGGGTGGCTGCACGCTGGTGCTGGAATCACTGGAATCCGCGCAGCGGCGCGGGGCGCCGATTCTCGCCGAAATCGTCGGCTACGGGGCCAGTTCTGACGGCGGGCATGCCACGCGGCCGAATCAGGACATGATGGCCGCCGCGATGCGGCTCGCGCTTCGGGATGCCGGCGTCTCGGCACAGGACATCGGGTTCGTCTGTGCCCACGGCACGGCGACGGACCATGGTGACATTGCCGAAAGCCGCGCCACGGCGGAGGTTCTTGGACACAAACCGTTCGCCTCCTACAAGGGGCACATGGGCCACACGCTGGGCGCATGCGGCGCGCTGGAGTCATGGTTTGCGATCGAAATGATGAATCGGGATCGCTTCGATCCGACGCTGAACCTGAAAAATCCCGACCCCGAATGCGGAGATGTGGACTACGTCATGAACCAGAGCCGGGATATCCGGACCGAGTACGTGATGAACAACAACTTCGCTTTTGGGGGCGTGAACAGTTCGCTAGTATTTCGCCGGTGGCATTTTTGATTGATCACCAGGGAGTTCCAACCTCATGACGAGACAGATTCTTGCGGCAACACTGATGGCGTTGCTCGCGCTGCCGGTTGGTATGGCTCAGGCACGTGATGAGCACTCGACCTTTCCGCTGGAGGATTTCTTCGCTCGGGAAGACGTGCAGAACCGCCTCGGCAACGAGGTCAAGTTCTACTTTGGCGAACAGAGTCATCCCGCGGTGGCTTCACGCCTTGGCGAGTACCAGTCAAACAAGAAAACCAACGCGTTCAACAAGACGGATCAGGAAGCCTGCGAATGGGCCTTGTTCTCCGCCATGTTGTCGCTGCGGGACCGAGCGTTGCAGCTGGGCGGCGATGCCGTCGTCAACATCACCAGCAATTATCGCAACACGCCGTTCACGTCCAAGACGGAGTACATGTGTGGCGCGGGCAATGTTCTGGCGGGTGTGACGATGAAGGGCGAGGTCGTCAAGTTCGAATAGCGGTCGTGTCGGCGGGCTGGGATTCCGGTTCGCCGGTCGCACCCGGGGCCGCGAGCGGCCACAGACCCTCGATTTCCAGCAGCAGGTCGCGCCGGCAGATCTCGCCACGCAGCGGGATCACCGGCGTCTCCCTGCCCCAATGCCCCTGGATGCGTTCGATGAGTTCATCTGCGGGCACGCCAGGGCGCGTGTAGGCGCGCAGCGCTGCCGGAGCGGCAGCGACATCCGCCCGCTGCGTCAGGCTGGCGAGGTTCCGATGGGTTTCATCCAGTTGCCGCCGCCAGTCGCCCTCGTGGCGGGTTTCATGCCCAACGATGCTCGCGGTGCCCGACACGATGAGGGCCCCGCCGGCGGCATTGTTGACCTTGGCGGCGCGGGCAAATGACGGGCTGGCTGGGCCGTATTGCCGGGGGTAGCGGTAGGCGCTGATCTGCCGCGGATTTTCGACCGGCTCACAGGGAGCCGCGCCCGCGATGAACATCAGAAATACCTGTGCGGCCTCGCAGCCGATGGCGGTTGCCGGGGGCAGCGCCTGTTCCGGAAGCGCAGATTCCCGCAGTGCGCGGTGGCGGCCCAGGCTGAAACGCCGATAGCGTTCGTCATCGCCCTCGCCGTCGTTAATGTCGGAGAAGAAATTCCATACGCGCCAGAGACGTTGGTGGTTCTGTTGGCCTAGCCAGGCCAGCAACTCGGCATAGGCTCGATGCGCGAGGGTTTCGATGTCCTCGCCCTGATCTTCGAGTATCAGGCTGCCGATGGTTTCGCTGTCGGTTCGGGCGTAATGAATAGCGCCACTGGTGCCTGTGGTGACCGGGCCGGATGGACTGGTCCAGACTTCGCGATACGGTGTATCCGCCGCCAGCGGCGTGACAATATGCCGGGCATCGGTGGGGCGTTCGCCAGGGTTGGCATCAAAGTCGACCACGGCCAGCACGTCGGGCCGGTCGAGCAGGCATTCGCGATTGAGGGTGGTTGTCTGGACGGTCAGCATGGGTCGCAGCCCCGTCGTGCCGGGAGGTGATGGCCAAGCTGTTTGCAGCGAGGCCAGCGTCCGGCGCGAGGGATATCGAAGTCTTGAATCAGTGAACAGAGTGTCGCGTGAGCGAACAGTGGAGATCTTACCAAGAGCGGGGCAGCGGGTTCTGGATTCGATCCGTGTTCTGGTTCGGTGTGCGTCTGGGGCGCCCCGCCACCCGCTGTGTGCTGTGGCCGATTGTCGCGTATTTCCTGCTGACCGGTCGCGCAGCCCGGCGGGCGTCGCGAGATTTTCTGCGCGTCGCGTTGCGGCGGCCCGTGCGCTGGGGCGACCAGTGGCGACATTTTTTCTATTTCGCCGCCACCATTCTGGACCGGCTTTATTTTTATGCTGGCCGCACGGCCGCGTTCGACGTGAGGGTGGATGGCGCCGAACTATTTGATCCGATTCTGGAATCCGGCCGCGGGGCCTTGTTGCTCAGCGCCCATTTCGGCAGTTTCGATGCCATGCGCGTGGCGGCCGAGCAGCGGGAGGATGCGTTTTCCCTGCGCATCCTGATGGACTTGTCGCATAGCGAGGCGCTGAACAAGGCGCTGCGGGCGGTTAATCCGGCGTTTCTGGACGCCATCATCGATTCATCGCAGGCGGCCAATGAGCTGGGCTTGCGCATCCGCGA
>JAGLCS010000159.1 GCA_023146115.1 Abyssibacter sp.
CCGTGGCTGCTGGCGGCTGTCCTGCGGGTGCCGGTGATTCTTGGCCTGTGTACCTACGAAGGCGCCAATCGCTATCGGGTGTCGTTCGAACTGCTTCATCCAGGCGGGGAGGCCATCGGCTCGCGTCAGCGCATGGATTTCGTGCAGCTACAGGCGCAGGGGTATCTGGACCGGATCGAGGCGCATGCCCGGCGCAATCCCTACAACTGGTTCAATTTTTACCCGTACTGGTCCAGGGCTTGATCGCCGGGCCAAGGCCCATTCGTCGCCACAGCATGATGACAAACAGCCGGGCATGCATGAACGAGATGCGGGCGTTGTCGCGCAGCATGCGAAAGTGCGAAACGCCGTCTTCCGGATAACGGACACGGGTGGGCACGCTAATGATTTGCGCGCCGTCCCAGTAGGCGTGAACGATGATGTCGGTGTCGAACTCCATGCGGTTGCCGATCCGGCATTGCCGCATCAGCTGGCTGGTCGAGGGCACCGGATAGAGTCGGAAGCCGCACATCGAATCCTGAATCTGCAGCGACGCGGTGTTAATCCACACCCAGACATGCGTCAGGTAGCGCCCGTACAAACGCAACCTGGGGACCGAGTCATCGTAAATCGGCACTCCGGTGACCACGGCTTCCGGATGCAGTCGGCTTTGTTCCAGCAGCTTCGGCAGGTCGGCGGGGTCGTGCTGGCCATCGGCATCGATTTGCAACACATGGGTAAAGCCCGCCTGCTCGGCGCAGGCCAGGCCATGGCGGAACGCGGCGCCCTTGCCCTGGTTGAGCGGCAGCCGTTCGAGATGTACCCAGCTGGATTCGGCACCCGCCAGCGCATCGAGAATCGTTGCGCAGTCAGCCGAGCTGCCATCGTCGATCAGCCAGCAGGGGAGGCCGAACGAGCGCAGTCGATCGATGACGCCGGCGATTGCGCCACCATGGTTGAACACCGGAATGACGATGCAGGGGCGAAACGCGTCCGCATCGGGGCTGATATGTGGCATCCCGTCAGCGCCAGTTGATGCGGCCACTGGCATAAAGCGTTTCGTGACACGCGTAGCTGAACCGGGTGGAAGCGGCCTCGGCGTTGTCGGCCAGTTCCAGTGTCACGGTGTCGTCAGGCATCAGCACATGATGAAACTTGAGATTCGCGATACTGGCGACTTTCGGCTCGTGGCCGAATGCCGCGCAGGCCCGCCGGATCGCCCAATGCGTGAGGGCGACACCGGGGACGATCGGCGCTTGCGTGAAATGGCCGGCGAAATACGCCAGGTCGGTCGGAATGCGGAGCTGATAGCGACGCAGGGCGCCATCGCCGCTGCGGTCCAGTTCGACCGGTTCGATCGGCTGTCCGTCGGCCACGGGATCAGGCGCTGATCATCTCGTCAACGGCGTCGACGATGTCCTGCACGGTACGCACGCTTTTGAACTGTTCCGGCTCGACCGCCTTGCCGGTGATCTCCTTCAGGCGCACGACCAGATCGACGGCGTCGATACTGTCGATGTCGAGGTCCTCATACAACCGGGCCTGCGGCGTGACTTTCTCGGGTTCGATTTCGAACAGTTCTTCGAACAGCTGCTGGAGCGTCGAAAAGATATCTTCCTGCGATTTCATTGATGATCTAAAGCGATGGGCTGGCACGTAGGGCCCCGCGCCGAGAGCGCGGGACGGAAGGATTCGAAGGCACCTGGCGGTGCAGCACGATGTCGCTTCCCTGGTCGCGACCGAACAGCGTGCGCCCTTCGGCGCGTAGTGTACCGGTGAACGGCGCCATGCGTAAGTTGGGCGATGAGCGTCTAGTCCGGCGGTCCGGCGGAATCCGGCGCGTTCTGGAAGATGCGGCTGAACACCTCGCCGGCCGCCGGTGCCCAAACCTTCCACTTGTGTCCGCCGTCGGGCTCGACGTAATGCGAGTCGGGAATCACCCCGGCGATTTGTTGTGCCGCCAGATAAAACTTGTCGTCGCGCCCACAGATCAGCCACAGGCGCGCGGCGCGCTCTGGTTGCTGGGTGAATTGCTTGAGCATGCGCCAGACTTCGTACGGCACATCGTCCGGGTGGATGACCGAGGGCGCGGGGCCCGGTTGCCATTGGGCCAGGCCGCCCGCCTTGGCGATGTTCTTCGCCAGTTCCTTGCGGCCGGTGAACGGAGCCATCAGAACCAGCCCGGTCAGGAACTCGGGGTGCGCACGCTCGTATAGCAATGCGCCGAAGCCGCCCAGCGACGCGCCCGCCATCCAGAATTCAGAATGCCCCGCCACGACCGCAGGATTGATGATCTCGCGTTGCAGGCGTTCGAGCAGGCTGCGGTCCATGTAGTAACCGAATTCGGCGGCCGCCAGGATGACGGTGGCATCCGCGTTGGCTTGTTGGATCTGCTCGACAATGCCCGATGCCTTGAAGCTCTCCATGTCGTCCTGAATGCCGGGCAGCACGACGACGACCGGACCATCGGCCTTGCCGCTGAGCGCGGCGTAGGTCTCCGTCGGAATGGGGCCGTCCGGCAGCTGTCTGGAGACCAGGCAGGCCGCGAGAACCAGGGTCGCCAGCACGACCGCCAGCAAGCCGAATCGCACCGGATGTCGTTTCACGATTGCTGGAACCATCGGCCTACACGCTGCTGGTGGGCTTGTCGTGCCGCTGATGTCATGCCGGTTTGCTCTGCAGGCGGTGCGGATCGTCGCCGGCCGGGGGCTGCCAGTCCTTGAGCAGCTGCCACAGCTTGCGTTGCTGCAGGCCGAGCATGGCTCCCGTGGTCAGGACGCCGCCCATCAAGGCGCCGCCCACCCCTGCGGTGACCACATCCTGACCCGTCAGGTAGAGGTTCTTGACCGGGGTCACGGGGTGCAGCCAGCGCTGACGGAAGCGCTCGGGGTCGTGGTCCAGGCCGTAGATCTCGCCCTGGTCGTAAAAGTTGAACCATTCGGTGGACAGCGGCGTGGACAGCTCGAAGTAGTCCAGCGCGTCGCGCAGTTGCGGCATCTGCTCGAACAGCGCTTCCAGCAGCCGGTCCGACAGCTGGGTCTTGAAACTGTCGTAGTCGTCGCCGCGCTGGTTCCAGGTGGTCTCCCGCCATTGCTCGAACCAGGCGTATGGACCCAGCGAGATGACCTCCACGGTGCTCTTGTCCGGATAATGGTTAATCCAGTCCGGGTCCTTCGCCGATGGAAACGAGATATAAACCAGCGGTAGCGGCTGGTTCTGGTCGGCCTCGAAACGGGCCAGGTTTTGCTCGTGCTCCGCGCTGGGGTACACCCAGAGGTTGGTGCGCGGCAGTCCCAGTTCTTCGGCGGTTCCCTTGAAACCCGCGTACAGGCAGATATGCGAGGCCGAAGGCCGCACCGATTGCATCTTGTCAGAGACGCCCAGCCGGCCGCGCTCGGCTTCGGGCAGCAGCTTTTCGAAGGTGTTGCGGGCCCCCGCACTGCTGACGACCCGTCCGGCGTGGATCACATGGCCGTCGGCCATACGCACGCCGGTTGCCGCGCCTTTCTCCACCAGAATTTCGGCGACCTCAGCGTAGGTGAACACTTCGCCGCCGCTGGCGCGGATGACCGGAACAATGGTGTCGGCGATTTTCCATGAGCCGCCGACCGGATAGCAGCCGCCGCTGAAATAGTGCTTGGCCACCGACGCATGCATCAGGAACGTCGCCTCGGCCGGCGGCATGCCATAGTCGCCCCATTGACCGGTGAGTACGCCGATCAACTGCTGGTTCTGGGTGAGCGATTCCAGCACCTCGCGGACCGTCATCGTGCATTCCTTGGGCACGCGCTGGTCGCGGATCAGCCGGTACAGCCAGTTCATGCCGGGCGACAGCGCCTGGCCCGTGAAGAAGTTGCGCATGGAGCCGGCGACACGCACCACGAGGTCCACGTAGCGGTCGATGGCATCGGCTTCTTCGGGAAAGCGGGCTTTGAGGTCTTCGGCAAACTGTTCGCGCCCGACGCGAAAGTCGTAGCGTTCACCACCGATGATGATGCGATCGTAGGTGTCGTCCATCTGCGCCCATTGCAGCTGGCCATCGGAGATCACGTCGAAGATTCGGCGCAGCGGCGAGTAAGGTTTGTGGACCTCGCCGATGTAATGCACGCCAACGTCCCACTCGTAGCCGTTGCGCTCGTAGGTGTGGGTGAATCCGCCGGCCGTGTAGTGCTGCTCAAGCACGCAGACTCGGCGTCCAAGGCGACTGAGCAGGGCCGCATTCGCCAACCCGCCGATGCCGGAACCGATGACGATCACGTCGTAATGCTCGTCGACGCGTTGTGGCCGATAACGGCGTCCGACTCGTTTCATGAGGTCTGCTCCAGCGCTGTATGAGCATGATCATAACGTCTCGTTCGACAGCGCGAACCGGCCGGTCCGCACTGTCGCGCCTCGGGTTTGGGGCAACCGCTGCTGCGCGACCCGGCTATAGGCTTACTGCAGTCGCGTAATGGCCTGCTCACCCACGCCAACGAGATGGCCGTTGA
Source organism: Abyssibacter sp. (assembly GCA_023146115.1). GTDB lineage: Bacteria > Pseudomonadota > Gammaproteobacteria > Nevskiales > OUC007 > Abyssibacter. The sequence continues at coordinate 4,467 of JAGLCS010000159.1, forward strand.
GGAACACCAGTGGAGTGGTCTCGTCGCGGGTGGTGTCGCCGTCTGCATCGGTACGGTGCGTGCGGTAGCGCAGAATTCGGTATTCGCCCTGCTCGCCCTTGAACACGTCCGTGAAATCCGGGATGCCCAGATGCGTCACCACGGCAGTCGATGGCGTGCCCATCGAAATGCTGCTGATGTAGTCACGATTGCTGCGCTCCTGCGCGCGAACGCTGGTGTGGTCATAGGCGTCGTGATCGTCGCCGCCGATGCTCAGCACACAACCGGAGGTCATCAACAGGCCGGCCGCGGCGAAGGGAAGAATCAAGGTTTTCATGAAAGCTCGCTTGAGTGAGTGTTGCGGTGATCAGAGCATGCCCCATGCCAGATCAAAAAGTTCATA
>JAGLCS010000016.1 GCA_023146115.1 Abyssibacter sp.
CGGCAACAGCCGACCGGCGTTGCACGGATGTCGTGCATCCGTTAATGTTGGGGCATGATTCAGTCATTCGGAGATAGAGCAACCGAAGATCTGTTCCATGGCAAGAACAGCGCCAGGGCACGACGGATTCCGGCCAACATCGTTGAGTCAGCCCTGCTCAAGCTTGATCTGCTGAATGCTGCGGCATCACTGAATGATTTGCGCTCGCCGCCGGGCAATCGGCTTGAAGCGCTTCGTGGCGATCTCGCAGGATTTCACAGCATTCGTATCAATGCTCAATGGCGCATCGTGTTTCGGTGGCTCGGATCAAATTGTAGCGATGTCCGTATCGCTGACTACCATTGATGCAGAGAGGTAAATCATGATTCCATCAAATCGCCAAGCGTCCCATCCTGGGATGGTTTTGCTCAAGGAATTCCTGGAGCCCATGGGTCAGACGCAGCGCGCCCTTGCAGATCACCTCGGCATTCCCATTCAGCGGGTCAATCAAATTGTTCGTGGAAAGCGCGGGGTCACTCCTGAAACGGCGTGGCTGCTGTCGGAGGCGCTGAACACATCGCCAGAGTTCTGGCTGAACCTTCAGGCCAACCATGATCTGTCGTCCACTAGGCCGTCTCAACACATCCAGCCTCTTGAGAAAGTTGCCGTATAACAACTCAATCAACTACGTGCTTTCGGTGCCGGACGCAGCGGGGCTGCGTTGAACAATAGAACAATAGGGGGCAGACCACGTTTTATGGTTACTCGCGAGGGAAGTGGGGCGAATCAGGGAAGGGGGTAAGCGATAAATAGGGTGTGTTGCTCAAAACTGTGGTCTGTCCCTATTTTCACACATTGCTCAAAACTGTGGTCTGTCCCTATTTTCACACATAGGCTTGGTAGCAGCCGTGTTCCAATTTCGTTCACGTTGTTTTTCTGTTTATTGGTGATCGCATCGGCATATCTTGGTCGATTGCCGTGGTTTGTTCTATTCGTCTACGCCGCGCTAAGCGTGATGACGTTTCTTGCATACGGGTGGGATAAGGCATCAGCCCAGTCTGGAAGATGGCGTACCGCGGAATCCTCGTTGCATCTCATGGGCTTGCTTGGTGGCTGGCCTGGCGGAGTGGTGGCACAGCGTTATTTCCGTCACAAAACTAGCAAGCGTGAATTCTTGTCGGTGTTTTGGATGACAGCGGGTCTGAACGTGTTGGCATTTGCATACTTGGTCGCGGGCGGGGATGTTGACTCAATTAAGCAGCTAATACGATAGCTCTGGAGCAACGCTGCCTAACTATCGACGCTGAGAAAGTTCTGGGAAAGCTCGCCGACCTATGCGGACTCCATCGAGCCGGGAATGGCCTGGTATCGAGAGGCCCTGAGGGCTGCGTAGGCTCGGCCCAGTCTCACTCCACGCCACACACCTCGGCGGCCATTTCGTACGAACGCAGCCGCGCGTCGTGATCGTAGATGTGCGCCGCCAGCATCAGCTCGTCTGCCTCTGTGCGCTCGATGAAGGCGTGCATGGCTGAGCGCATGGTGTCCTTCGAGCCGATGGCTGAGCAGGCGCGGGTTGCATCCAGCATGGCGCGTTCGGTGGGTTGTAGGCTGGCTTCGAAGTGGTCGACCGGTGGCGGCAGTTTGGTGGGGCGACCCAGGCGCAGGTTGCGCAGCATTTGCGCGCCGGAACTGGCGAGGTAGCGCGCAGCCTCATCGGTATCTGATCCGCAAATGTTGTATCCCAGCATCACGTAGGGCTTGTCGAGCTGTGCGGAGGGCTGGAACTGGCTGCGGTAGACCGCGATGGCCTGATCCAGCATCTGCGGCGCAAAGTGCGAGGCGAAGGCGTAGGGCAGTCCGAGCCGCGCGGCCAGCTGGGCGCCGTAGAGGCTGGAGCCGAGAATCCAGAGCGGCACTTGGCTACCGGCGCCCGGTGTCGCGTATATGTCGTTACCACGCGGCAGGGCGTTGGCATCGCCGCCGAGATAGCGCTGAAGTTCGAGCACGTCGTCCGGAAAGCGATCGACCTGCTGATCGAAGGAGCGGCGCAGCGCGCGCATGGTGTTCTGATCGGTACCCGGGGCTCGGCCGAGCCCGAGATCGATCCGGCCGGGGAACAGCGCATCCAGCGTGCCGAATTGTTCGGCGATGACCAGCGGTGCGTGGTTGGGCAGCATGACGCCGCCCGCACCAACGCGGATGCGCGAGGTCGCCGCCGCCACATGGCCAATCACCACGGCGGTTGCCGCGGAGCCGATACCGGGCATGTTGTGGTGTTCGGCCAGCCAGAATCGCTCGTAGCCCCATTGCTCGGCGTGCAGGGCGAGGTCGGCCGAGTTTGCGAGCGCGTCACTCGCGGTACTGCCTTCGTTGATCGGGCAAAGATCGAGAACGGATAGCTTGGTCATTGGGCTCCCGCGTGTGGTGGACACCGCTTGGCGTGACATGAATGAGCAGTGAATGGGGACGGCCCGGTGCGAATGCCAGCACCCGATCGGAGTTTCCCCTAGAATGAGCGCGCGGCTGCGCCACCCTCACTCGAGCGTCGGGGTTGATTAGACGGTTCGCACCGGACTTGGGGAAGGGGTGGTCTGTGCCAGCTGTCGCTGCGCTCAAACAAGAAAAGCAAGCCATGGTTGCGCGCTACGCGCGCTCCTGCAATTGGGCCGGGCTTGGCCAATGCATGACCACGCTAATCCCGCTGGCGGGACTGTGGGTGGCTGCCGCAATGGTCGTGCCTACCATGCCGCTGATGAGCGTGCCGATTCTCGGCCTGATGACGCTTTTTCTCGTTCGATCCTTCGTGCTGATGCACGAATGCGGGCACGGCAGCCTGTTCCACACCCCAGCACTGAATCAGGGTTTCGGCTTTTTGTTTGGCGTGCTTTCGGGCATGCCTCAATACGTGTGGTCGCGCCACCACAATGTGCACCACGCGACCAACGGCAACTGGGAGCGCTACCGAGGCCCGCTGGCGATTCTGTCGGTCGCCGAGTTCGATGCTCTCAGTCCGTCTCAGCAACGGGATTACGTGCGGGCTCGCTCGATTTTTCTCGCGCCGGTGGCGGGCTTGGTCTACGTGCTGATCAATCCTCGGTTGACCTGGATCAAGGGAACGCTGCAGTGGCTGACGCATTGGGCGCGCTATACACGGCGGGGCGGACGCACGCTGCGAACCCACGCCGCCGCGTTTAATTCCAGTTACTGGGATACGCCTGCCGAAGGCAGGCACATGCTGCTGAACAATCTGGTGTTGTTGGGCGCTTGGGTCGCGATGGCCTGGTGGTTGGGGCCGGTACTGTTCGGTGTGCTGTATGTGCTGAGCGTTTCGCTGGCCGGTGCGGTCGGGATTGTGCTGTTCACGGTGCAGCACAATTTTGAACACGCCTATGCGACGGGCGACGAAGGTTGGTGCTACAACCGCGCCGCCATACACGGCACGAGTTTTCTGGTGCTGCCCCGCGTGCTGCGATGGTTTACGGCCAACATCGGCTATCACCACGTGCACCACCTGTCGGCTCGTATTCCGAACTACCAGATTGCTGACTGTCACCGCAGCTATTCACGCCTGTTCAAGGACGTGCGCCGCATTGGTCTGGCGGATGTTCGGGCGTCGCTGCGTTACGTGCTGTGGGATACCGAGCGCGAACGCCTGGTCTCTGTCGCCGAGGCACGCGCCGCACGAGCGTAGTGATGTGGTCCCTGGCCGTCCCCGACGACGCACAGGCGGCTGAGAGCGCGGGGCGGTATCAGACGCGCGGCGCGGATTCGAAGAACATCAGATAGACCAGCCGCCCGTTTTCCATCGTTGTCCCGAAGTTCTCGCCCGCGGTGTGCCAAAGCCAGGGCCGCAGCAGGACCAGCCGGTTGAATCGCATGGGAATCGTCATCGTGTGTTCCCATTTCGAATCGTCCAGCGTCTGTTCGCCGGCCTCGGTCACCATCGCTTTTGCCGACGCGTAACCCCATTGCTGGGCCTCGCGGTCGTCGTAGGGCGCGCGGTCCGAGTTGGACGGCCGGTGGCGGAAGAACTCCGTGCCGCCGCGGCAGTCTTCAGGACGACTGAGGTACAGGATGCCTGACCAGTGGGCGCGGTCGATGTGCACTTTGGCGGTGCCGACGTCCTTCGCCAGCGTGATCCTGCACTTGGCGTGAGCCTCTCGCGGCAACGCCGGCTTCAGCGGCTCGCCAACCAACTGCGAAATGCCCTCGGTGAGTCCTTGCAGGTCGATGCGCTGGACGGAATTCCGGCCCGGATAGTAGGTGCTCTGCTCCGGGTAGCTGAGCTGCAGCGCGGCGTTTCGCAGGTCGTTGGCGTTATCTAGAAAATCGTCTACAACGAGAAAGGAGGTGGGCATCGTGAACGCTGGGATCGGGGTGGATCGGCGCGGCGGGCGCGGCGTGAGGTTGCCAATATAGCAACCGCCAAGGGCCGTTGCGGACTTCGCAGGGCATAAACCGTCTCGGTGTTGACGGTGCCGATCAGCGAGCCGTCGGGCGGCATTTGACCGGGGGCTGTCGAATCCCACCTGCGTTGTTCGACGATCGGATGACACATCATCAAACGAGGAGCCAACGTCATGTCACAAACCATTCGCCTTCATCGCGTACTGCGTGCCACCCCCGACCGGATCTATCGGGCGTTCATCGATCCGGCCGCCATGGTGAAATGGCTGCCGCCCTTTGGGTTCACCGGCGAGGTTCACAGCCAGGATGCCCGTGTCGGTGGCCGGTATCAGATGTCGTTCACCAACTTCAGCACCGGCAGCACGCATTCGTTCGGTGGCGAGTATCTGGAACTGGAGCCGGGTAAGCGGCTGGTGAACACGGATCGATTCGATGACCCCGGTCTGGCGGGAGAGATGACGACCACGGTGGAGCTCAGCGAAGGGCCGCTGGGCACGGAACTGTCCATCACGCAGGCGGGCATTCCCGACATGATTCCCGCCCAGGCCTGCGTGCTGGGCTGGCAGGAATCCCTGACGATGCTGGCGCAGCTGGTCGAGGCCGAAATTCCCGATCAGATGTGACGCCTCGCGAGAGGGGGAACCGCGCCTCGTCGCAGCGCCGGGTTATCCTCGCGGCCGGATCAGTGCAGCAGCGAGGCCGCTATGGACGAGGCCGTGTTCAATCTGGCGAATACCTTCGCCGTCATCAAACCGGATCAGCGGGTTGAGCCGGTCGCGGTATCCCCCTCGGTTTACCAGCAACTGGATGAGCGATTCGACGGCTTTCGGGGGCACACGCTGATCGCCGAGTATGCGTTTTCTTCCGACTGGAATAGCTGGGAGCGGCACCCGGCCGGTGACGAGACCGTCGTGTTGCTCAGCGGCCGCGCGGAGATGATCCTGCGGCAACACGATGGCGACGAATCACATACACTCGATGCGGCGGGCGACACGGTCATCATCCCGGCCGGTTGTTGGCACACGGCGAAGGTTCAGGAGCCCACCCGCATGCTGTTCATCACGCCGGGCGCCGGCACGGAACACGCCCCGTACCCCGAGCAACCATCGTGAATACCCTGCATCCAACGCTGAAAAGCTGGGCTGATAGTGGCGACTGGCTGACGATTCCACCCTGTGGTCATCGTGTGTTTTATCGCGAATTCGGTTCTCGGGATGCCAGTCCCGACAACACGGCGCTGCTGATCCATGGGTTTCCGGAGTCATCGTTCTCCTGGCACAAGGTGATCGAGGGGCTGCACCAGCGGTTCGATCGGCTGGTGGTGCTCGATCTGGTGGGCTACGGCTTAAGCGACAAGCCGGACGCAACACGATTTGGCTACTCGCTGATGGAGCAGGCGGACGTTGCGTTGATGGTGTGGGCGCATCTTGGCGTACGCGGCGGGCATCTCATCGCCCACGACATGGGCGACAGTGTGTCGACCGAACTGGTTGCCCGGTCGGTGGAAGGCCTGTTGCCTGCGGGCTTTGACGCCGGTTTCCAGAGTGTCACCTTCACCAACGGCAGCATGGTGCTGAGCCTGGCAAGCCTGCGGGTGACCCAGCGGCTGCTACTCACGCGAATGGGGCCGTCGCTGACCCGGTTGGTCAACAAGAGAACCTTCGTGCAGCAGGTTCGCAGTGCCCATGGCGCAGAGACGCTTTCGGACGTGGATATCGATCACATGTGGGCCGCCAACTGCCTGCAGGACGGCCATCGCAAGTCCTATCTGACGATTCGCTATCTCTTCGATCGTCGCCGGTTCGAAACGGCGCGCTGGTTGCCCGCGCTGGCGGCCACGACCATTCCGATTCATCTGTGCTGGGGCGAGGCCGATGCGGTCGCCCGCGTGGAGATGGCTCACTATCTCAAGCAGCATGTGTGTACCTCGGCGCAGCTCAGCCTGATGCCAGGAGTGGGGCATTTCTGCCAGATCAGCGATCCCGGAATCTGGATCGATACTATGCTGGCGTATTACAGCGCAGGTGCCTGACGGACAGATCGGGCGTGGGTGCTCGCCGAGCAGCCCGTGTGGCTAGAACCGTATGACTGAATCACGGCGTCTGCCGTACTCATGGGAGCGGGGATGAACCTCTGGAAGGAGCTGCGCCGGCGAAATGTGTTTCGCGTGGCAGGCGTTTACGCGGTGGTGGGCTGGCTGTTGATGCAGGTGGCAATCGCGTTGGAATCGTCGTTGAGCTTGCCGGACTGGTTCGACGGCGTCGTCGTGAGTCTGCTGTTAATCGGATTCCCGGTGGCGGTGCTGCTGGCCTGGGCGTTCGAAATGACGCCGGACGGTGTGCAGCGCACGGAGGTCGGCGCTGCGGGCGACAGCACGGCCGGATACGCCGCCCGCAAGCTGGATGTGGCCCTGGTGGTCAGTCTGCTATTGCTGGGCGCGGTGGTGCTGGGTGATCGAGTTCTGCCTCGGGCCGAGGCACCGCCGAATGCGGTCGTTGCCGAGACCCCAGCGGCCCAGGGCGGGAGTAGCGCCGCTGGGGATTCGATCGCGGTGCTTCCGTTCGAGGATTTCTCGCCGAGTGCGGATCAGGGCTATTTCGCGTCGGGCATTGCCGAAGAGTTGCTCAATGTGCTCGCCAAGGTCGATGGGCTGCGGGTGGCGTCGCGGACGTCGGCATTCTCGTTTGCCGGCAAGGATGTGAGTGTCTCCGAAATTGCCAAAGCTCTTGGCGTTGACAAGGTGCTGGAGGGGAGCATCCGCAAGGCGGGCTCCACACTGCGGATCACGGCCCAGTTGATCGATGCCAGCACCGATGTGCACCTATGGTCCGAGACCTACGATCGCCCCTTGTCGGCAGAGAATATTTTCGAGATCCAGGACGAGATTGCGACTGCGATCGTGGCGGAGTTGCAACATCAGATTGATGTGCCGGTGATTTCGGTCCCGCGACCTACCCAGTCCACCGAAGCCTACGACGCGTATCTCAAAGGCAAGGAGCTGTCGTTGCTGCGTACGGTCGAGGGCGTTGACCAGGGGATCACCGAGCTGCTCCGGGCCGTGACCCTGGACCCGGAGTTCGCCGTGGCCCATGCAACCCTGGGCTTTGCCTACAGTCTGGCGCGCTACTACGCCAACATGCCCGAAACCAGTTCGCTACCGCGCAGCAGTCTCTTCATGCAGCGAGCCCAGGCTCTGGCTCCGGAGAACGGCGAGGTGCTCTCGTACTACGCCTGGTGGCTGACGGAGCAGGTGCCCGAGCCCGTGCCATTCAAACAGGCCGTGGAGGGCTTCAATGCAGCCATTGCAGCCAACCCGAACAACGCGGAGGCATACCGAGGGCTGGGATATCTGCAGTTCAATCATGGCCAGTACGAACAGGCCCGGTTGGCTTATCGCAAGGCCTATGCGCTCAATCCGCTATCGCAGGTTCTGGCCGCAAATCTTTCCGGGCTGGCGAGCGATATGGGCGACGAACAAGGCAGCCTTGAATGGTCGCGTTACGCGTTTCAACTCGGCACAGTGACCGAATTCACCATTCAGAGTTACGCCTGGTCGCTGTTTTCAGCCGGGAAGCTGGTCGAGGCTCATCGTGTGCTCAAAGCGGTCGAGTCACATTTCTCCAGTCGGTTGGCGCTGGCCTGGGTGTACACCGAGCTAGGCATGTTCGATCTGGCCCGGCGTCTCGACCCAGGCTACGGCGAGTTCATGCAGCTGATGTATCTGGGCGAGCGTGCGCAGGCCACACAATTGATCGAGGCGTCGGACGAACCGCCTACCATCCGGTTTAGCGGTTTGGCGCTTGCTGGCGCCACGAGTCAGGCCTATGCCGTGTTTCTGGAGAACGAGTCTGCGTTTCATGCAGAGTTGGACGAGTTCATCACCTGGGATCTTACGAGCTCGGACCTCGAGTTGACGCTTTATCGAGTCCTGTCCTCCCAGGGCGATTCACGCGCCATGGAGCTACGTGAACGACTGACCCGGAAACACGCCGGGGAGCGGCCGGAGGATGTGACCAACCCATCGCGACTGGTGTTGAATGCGCGCTGGGCGTTGTTATCGGGCGAGGCGGATCGGGCGATGGTCTGGTTGCAGCGGCTCGTGGACCTGGAGCTCAGTAACATCACGGCACTGCTTGATCCGGAATTCGATGTGCTCAAATCCCGCGGGGACTACGCCGCATGGAGGCAGCGTCTGGAAGCAGTGATCGCGGACGAGCGGGCATTGATCGAACAGGCTTTGGAACATCCACCCGAGAAATGGTGGTCACCTGATGACGTCGAACCCGTGAAGCCGACGCTGCCCTGAGGGCAGTAGGAGCGAGCTCGTTCGAGCGGGCTCACCAGAAAGCCGGTCAACGGCTGTCCGGTTTTTCGTGTCGGTTGCGTAATGATCAGAGGGCACAACGCGGACGTTGAGCATTCCCGCCGTGCTGCGGGTGAGCGGACACGTCGCGCGGGCAAGGAGGGCATCGTGCTAACTGTCAGTGAAATGATCGACGACATCCTGCGCCGAGAAGGCGGGTTTGTGGACCACCCGGCCGACCGGGGCGGGCCGACCAAGTTCGGGATCACGCAACAGACGCTCACGGCATATATCGGCCGGGTTGCACTGCGCGGCGAGGTGGAAGCGCTGGGCGAGGATGTGGCTCGAGACATCTACGAGCGCAACTATTTCTTCGGGCCGCGAATCGACCGACTGCCCGCACCAATCCAGCCTTTCGTCTTCGACTGCGCCGTCAATCACGGGCCGCGACAGGCCGTGAAGTTCGTGCAGCGGGTCTGCAACCACGCGCGGTACCAGCCGCCATTGTCCGAAGATGGCGCCATGGGGCCGAACACGCGCAAGGCTGCCGAGTGGGCGCAGGCGATCATGGGCGATGTGTTCCTCGAAGCCTTGATCGAAGAACGCAAGAACTTCTATCACCTGATCGTCGCGGCGCGGCCGTCCCAACAAGTGTTTCTGGCGGGTTGGCTGAACCGGGCCGCCGAATTCGAAGAGGCGGTGGCGTAATGGCCTGGTGGAATGCGATTGGTGACGTGCTCAGGGGCGGCAAGGATGTGGCCGAAGTCTTCGTGGAGAACAAGGAACATCGCGGCGAACGCCGACACGAGGAGGTGCTGGCGGATATCGACCGCGACAAGGCCTCGTTGCGCCAGTTCGCCGCGGAGTTCCATGCCCGGCAAAACCGCACGCGATGGGATTCGTTCGTCGATGGACTGAATCGTCTGCCGCGACCGTTGCTGACGATCGTCATCATCAGCTTTTTCGTGCTGGCGCCGCTGGACCCCGAGCGTTTTCTGCTCATCGCCCAGGCCTATGAACTGATGCCGCCGGGTTACTGGGCACTGCTGAGCGTGATCATCGGCTTTTATTTTGGCGGGCGCATGCAGCTCAAGGCGCAGGACATGGCCGTGCGCAAGGATGCCGTCCAGGCGGCGAAAGACCTGGTGGTGATGCGCAAGGCATTTCGCGAGATCGACTTTGCCGAGGAGCCGGTCGAGTCCCGAATCTACGACGCTGCGGTGGCCGAAGGTGCGCGGAAACCGACAAATTCCGTCATCCAGCGGTGGCTGGAATCCCGACCGGGTGACTGAATCGGGTCCGTGATCGATCCATCCCGTGCGGCATCACCTGGGGTCGTGATCACGCCAACCCGGAACTCTAGCCACCAGGCATTGCCACAACCTGTGCGAATTGAATTCAACGCACAAGGAGGTCATCCGTGGACGAGTGGGTCCGCAAACCGGCAACCTGCGTGTCGTATGGCAGCGTTCATGGTGCGCGCGGCGTCGAGCAGTTGCGGCAGGTGATGATCGAGCTGCGCATGGC
>JAGLCS010000160.1 GCA_023146115.1 Abyssibacter sp.
CCTGAGATGGCGACCGGAACCATCTGCGCCTCCGGAACCCTCGGCCAGCTGATTCCCCCGTCGATCGTACTGGTCCTACTCGGCGACGTGATGTCGTCGGCCTACCAGCAGGCCCAGATTCAGCAGGGTGTGTTTTCACCCAAGACGGTCTCGGTCGGGGACTTGTTCCTGGGCGCATTGCTTCCCGGCATGTTGCTGGTCGCAAGCTACCTGGCCTGGGTCCTGATCAAGGCATCCCGTCGCCCGGATCTGGCGCCAGCTTTCCAGCAGGCACCGATCAGCCTTTGGCAGCTGCTGGGCGGGCTGCTGCCGCCCTGCGTGTTGATCGCCGCCGTACTCGGTTCGATCATGGGGGGAATCGCCACGCCGACGGAGGCGGCCTCGGTTGGCGCGGTGGGCGCGTTGCTGATTGCGCTACTGCGACGCCGATTGTCGTGGAAGGTCTTGCGTGAATGCGTGGAATCCACGGCACAGATCAGTGCGATGGTATTTCTGATCCTGATCGGCGCGTCGATTTTCTCGTTGGTGTTCCGCGGCTACGACGGGGACGCGCTGGTTGCGAACCTGCTGCACGATCTGCCGGGGGGCGTGGCGACCGCCGTCATTGCGGTGATGATCCTCATGTTCCTGCTGGGGTTCATTCTCGATTTCATCGAAATCACCTTTGTGGTCGTCCCCATCGTCGGTCCAATCCTGCTGGCAATGGGGGTGGACCCGGTGTGGCTCGGCGTGATGATGGCCCTGAATCTCCAGACCTCTTTCCTGACCCCGCCGTTCGGCTTCGCGCTGTTCTATTTGCGAGGCGTGGCGCCTGACGCGGTTGCTACAACCTCCATCTACCGCGGAGTGGTGCCGTTCATCGCGATCCAGGTCGGGCTCATGGCCTTGCTGGCGTACTGGCCGGGTCTGGTGACTTGGCTGCCGTCGATGCGGGGCTACTAGCGGATCTTCCGGGCTGCGTATGTGGCTTTCGAAGTCGGTTAAGCCGGTTTGAACCGACGGTCGCCGCCGGATGCGCTGTCACCCACGCGCGTTCAAAAACGCACGTTCGGCAATCGCCGTCCATTGATCCACGCCGTCTCGGTAGGTGGAGTACGACTCGAAGATTCGACCGGCCATGGCGTTGGTCTGACCGACTTCGCTGGCCACCGTATCCGCCACGCCCTTGATCGCTTCCAGCACTTCGACGGGCAGGGGACGGATATCGGCACCGTGCTCGTTGCGCAAGGTCTGCAGCGCACGGTCATTGCGCGCGGTGAACTCGGCCACCATGTTCTGGCTGGTGACGCGGCAGGCGGCCTCGACGATGGCCTGCAAATCTTCCGGCAGCTCATCGAAGGCCTGCTTGTTGACCATGCACTCCAGCACACTGCCGGGCTCATGCCAGCCAGGGTAGTAGCAATACTTGGCGGCCTTGTGCAGTCCGAAGGCCAGGTCGTTGTACGGTCCGACCCACTCGGTGGCGTCGATAGTGCCGTCGTTCAGCGCCTGGAACAGTTCGCCGCCTGGAATGTTCTGTACGGTGACGCCGAGGCGCCGCAGCACTTCACCACCGAGGCCTGGAATCCGCATCTTCAGGCCCTTGAGGTCAGCGACCGAGTTGATTTCCTTGTTGAACCAGCCTGCGGTCTGCACGGTGGTGTTGCCCGCATCAAACGGCAGTAGCCCATACGGCGCGTACACCTCGCGCCACAGTTCCATGCCGCCGCCGAAGTAGAGCCAGCCGCTCATTTCCTGTGCCGTCAGACCGAACGGCACCGATGAGAAGAACTGGGCCTCCGGGATCTTGCCCTTCCAGTAATAGGCCGAGCCATGGCCCATTTGGGCCGTGCCGGCCGAGACCGCATCAAACACCTCGAAGGCCGGGACCAGCTCGCCGGCACCGTATACCTTGACGGTGAGACGGCCGCCCGACAGGCGCGAAATCATGTCGGCAAGAAACGTTGCACCGGTGCCCAGCGCGGGAAAGTTCGGCGGCCAGGTGGTCACCATCTTCCACTGCAGCTTCTTTGAGCTGACATGCCCCGTGGTGGTCTCACAGTCGCTCTGCTTGCAGCCCGCCAGGCTACCCAGCGCCGCGGCGCCCAGGCCGGCGCCGATCAGGTCACGGCGTTTCATATGCTGTCTCCCCCGTCATTGAGTGCGCGAGAATATCAGCACAGTCCGATCCCATTGGAGTCTGCATGACTGCCGTCGCGACCGAATTCACCCTCGCAACCAAGCCTGGTGCGCTCACCGAGTTCACCGATGAACTCTCCACATGGGTACGCAGCCAATCCATCCGGATCGGGCAGTGTGCGCTGTGGCTGAGGCATACCAGTGCGGGCCTGATCATCTGCGAGAACGCTGATCCCGACGTGCTGCGCGATCTGCGCCGGTTTCTGTGGGATCTCGCCCCGGACGGGGACCCTCGTTACATCCACACGGCAGAAGGACTTGACGACATGTCGGCCCACGTGAAAAGCGTGCTCACCGGTTGCCAGCTAACGATTCCGGTCGTTGACGGGCGTTTGCAGCTGGGCACCTGGCAGGGAGTCTTCGTCTGGGAGTTTCGGGCGCAGGCGCATCGCCGTCGGGTGTCGGTCAGCCTTGTTGGTGACTAGCGGGCTTGGCTGGCGCCAGGCTGGGATTGCCCGGCAGGCGTCCTGCCGTGTCCGGTTTCTCGCGTGGAATCCGTTTAATGGGGACGCACCCACCGACATGCCCACTGAAGCGCCAGCCGATGAGAACCCATCTATATGCCAGCGAACACGGACGCATTGTGGCCGTGGACGACAACGATGAAGCCCGCGACGCCGTTGTGTTGTGTCGTATGCCGCCCGCGTTGTTCGATGGACAGCCGGTGCCCTATCTGGTCGCCAAGGCCTGGCTTCACGAGCGTGGCGGGTTGTGGTTTCGGCATACCGGCCTGCACCGGATGAAGCCCGAGAACTGGTCCGCTGCTGCTCAGCCGGAATCCGTGCTGCCGGCAGGCGCAACCACCGGCCGGCGAGACCAGAACCACACCAGCCCGAGCCCGGTAACCAGATGCGGAACGCCCCAGAACGCGGTGAGCAAGATCGTTACCGCCTGATCAGGAAACGTGTTGAACAGGATGATCAGACCCAGGCCGGTGTTCTGAACGCCCACTTCCATCGTGACCGCGCGAAAATCCGCGGCAGACAGGCGCGCCGCATAGGCCGCCGCGGCGCCCAGGCATAGCGCCGCGAGATTGTGCGCCGCAGCGAGTGGCACGATGCGACCGGCATGGTCGCGAAACACCTCGGCATTGGTGACAAAGGCGATCCCCACGAAGAGCAGCAGAATCGCAAATGCGCCGAGGCGCATCGGCCGCTCCAGGGTTTTCGCCAGGGCAGGCTGCAGATGGGCTGTTGCCATCCCCAGCACCAGCGGCGCTGCGAGCACCCACAGCAGCAGCTCCAGCATCGGCATTCCATCCAGCGCAAGGGCTTGCACCAGCGGACGGGTGTTCGGATTTAGCGCGACGTAGAACGCGAAATTCAGGGGCGTGACGACGGTGGCCGCCAGACTGGATGCGGCCGTCATGCTCACCGAAGTGGCCACATTACCGCGGCCCAGCCACGTGAGGATGTTGGAAAAATTGCCACCGGGACAGCAGGCCACGAGCAGCATGCCCAGGGCGAGTTCGGCGGGAATATCGCCGGCCCACACGGCCAGACAGGTGAACGCCGGCAGCAGGACAAACTGGGCCAGCAAGCCGATGGCGGGCGCGACCGGGCTGCGAAGAATCCGCGCAAAATCACGCGGCCTCAGCGACAGCGCTGCACCGTACATCATCACGGCGATGATGACGTTGAGCGCAAGCAGGCTTCTGGGATCGAACTGCATGGGGGCGGCCGAGGTGCCGACAACGGGTGTGGCGCAAGCTTGCAGCAATCGTCCGGTAGCGGCCAGCCACGGTAAAGCCAGATCGCCGCCCCGGTCCTGATTACCAACACGGCCGCCTCGGGTAGGCTGCCGACCCACACCACCACGCTGCCGCCACCGGAGCCGCTCCACCCCATGACGCTAGCCCAGACCTTCGCCGAGACGCTTCCCGACGCTTTTTTCCTCGACCCCGAGCAGCCGTCCCGACTGGAGGCGTATCTGCACGCACAGGGCTGGGTCGCGCCGGCGCGAACCATCGTCGCGCTGAGCAAAGCGGGGGAGGGCAACATGAATCTGACACTCCGCGTGGAACTGGATGACGGCACGCGCCATGTCGTCAAGCAATCCCGTCCCTGGGCAGAAAAATTTCCGTCGGTGCCTGCGCCGGCTGATCGCGCAGACATCGAGGCATTGTTCTACCGGCAGACGGCCTCACTGGACGCGATCGCGCAATGCTCCCCGCGGCTACTGGCGCATGACCCGGTCTCGCATCTGCTATTGCTGGAAGACCTGGGCCCGGCGGGCGACCTGTCCACGCTTTATGCCGGCGATCGGGTCATCGCCATCAGCACGCTCACGGATCTGGCGGATTACCTGACCGCACTGCACGGGCATTTTCATCGCGATCGCTGCGACTTCTACATCGAGAACGCGACGATGCGTGCGCTGAACGCAGAGCACATTTTTCGGTTCCCATTCGACCCGAACAATGGCTTTGACCTGGATGCGATCACACCGGGGCTGGCGCAGCTTGGGGCGCAATGCGTGCTGGATGAATCGCTGATGGCGGCGATTCGGGCGCTGGACGCCCGGTACCGGGCGAACGGTGACACCCTGCTGCATGGCGACTTCTTTCCGGGCAGTTTTCTGACTTCGGGCAGCGGCGTGAAGGTGATCGATACGGAATTCTGCTTTTTCGGGGAGGCTGAGTTCGACCTCGGCGTGTTGCAGGCGCATTTGCTGCTGGCACAACAGCCCGACGAGGTGATCGACTCGCTGTTCAGGCGCTATCAGGGCGCGGAACGCTTTTCCCGCTCGCTGTGCGATCAGTACGCCGGCGTGGAGTTGCTGCGGCGATTGCTGGGCCTGGCGCAGCTTCCGCTGACCCTCGACCTCGAGCAAAAACGGGCCCTGGTGGAGCAGGCACGTCTGATGCTGCTGCGCGGTTAGCGACCCGCCTCGGACGGTGGCCGGTCGACCGTCACAGCGTAGTTCTCGATCGCCATGGTCCAGTCGTACGGCAGATACGCCAGTTTGGGCTTTGTCGCCGCCGGAAGCAGTCCATAGCGTCGCAGAATGCTGCGCTTGGCGGTGGCGCTGCCGCCGAAATCCGCCGAAAACCAGCGCATGAGCGCCGGCACACGCACCACGTTGGCAGCGCGGTCGTACTCGACTGCGTTGCCCAGATAAAAACGCGAGTTTGCGTCTAGCTGCTCATCCAGTCGTTCGGCCTGATACGCCATCACCGGCGGACAACTCAACGCCCCGCAGTTCAGCGCGAAATGCAGGCGGTAGTCGACCGATTCCACCGCGAAGCGGCGGATAAAAGCGCGGCGCCACCACAGCATCCGCACATGGCCCAGCGTATAAATCGTCGCGCCGCGGCGCAGCACGCCGTGTTCGATATCCTCCAGGCTGACGTGGTCGCCGGCGATGTGAATCTGCTCGGCGCCAAAATAGGCAGACCGGTTATCCAGGTAAGGGCCGGGGTCGGCTTTGAGAAAATACTGCGTATACCCGTTGTAAACGTTGATCCAGAACGCCAGCTGGCGGGTTTGCGTATCGAGCTGCGCGTCGAGTGATGCCGGCTCCAGCGCGGCAAACCGGGCGAGGTGAGCCTCCACCGGGAGGTCGTGGATCACGCGGTCGACAAAATTGGCCGACAAGGCCACGGGATGCAGGCTGTCCAACATCGCCTGATCGGCCGTGGCGGTCCGCGGCAGCGGCGATGGCTGGTGGCTGATCACCGGTGGCGCCGGAGCCGGATCGATGGGCACGCTGCTGCAGCCGGCAAACAGGCCCAGGCCGACCAGTGTGGCGGCCACGCGGGGGTATCGGTTGGATGGCCGGATCATGACGACGCCTGTCCGAGCAGGTGATACATGAGCTTGTCCTTGTAGCGAGGAGATGCGGCGTACGCAAAGTCGACGCGGTAGGGCGATTCGAACGCGTAGGACGCTTCCAGGTACTGCTTCTGCGGATCCTTGCGCCAGCGCCGGGCATCGTTGTCGCGCAGGTTGATCTGTACGGGAATGTCGCGGTGGTAGTCGAAACATTCCGGGTACAGGACGTGGCCGATGGTGCAGGCATCGAACGGGATAAACCCATCCAGCCGCAAGCCCAGACGCCACGCGACATGCCACATGCGAAGCCGGCGCGCGACCCAGCGATCGCCCGGCCGGCCATTGCGGGCGATGCGGAGGATGTCCCGGCGATCCAGCCACACGCTCGAAGCCGCCTCGAATCCGGACAGCGTGATCGGTATGCCCGCATCCAGCACCCGCAGAAACGAGCGCGGGTCATTGTCAAAGTTTGCGTCCGGCAGACCGACCCGGCTGCTGCCGGCGTTAAAGCGGGTACCGGCGCTGCGCCCGGCACAGAACACGATTTCGTCGATGTTGCCGGCCTGCTCGGGATAGAACGTCAGCAGATTCGCCAGATTAGTGGCCGCGCCGATGGCCACAATGGTCAGGCGCTCTCGTTGCAGCGCCTCGGCCAGGCGGTCCACCGCTTCCGTGCAGTGCCCGTAGCTGGCAAAGATATCGTCGGTGCCCTTGTAGACCGGGATCTCGTAGCGCGCGTAGTGGCCCAGCAGGCGGCGGGTGACGCGCGCGCCGTTGTCCACCCGCCGGTTCAGGCTGATGCCGCGAATTCGAACGGCGGGCGAGTCCAGCGCCATCATCAATGCCAGCCCATCGTCGACATCCTCGGGAAACCGGTTGAACACGATGTCGGTGTCGATCCAGATCGCCTTGCCTGTTGGGGTTTCCGTGGCTCGGGCGGCCCCGGCGGGTTCACGGACCAGTGAGCGACGTGATTCGGTCATGTTAGAAACGGTAACCGAGTTCGGCGGCGAACCGGCGCGGGGGGTACACGCCGACGGAATGGGCGCCGACCAATGCGATGTCGGCGGCTTCCCTGCGGACGGTTTCATCGGTGAGGTTGCGTCCGATCAAGCGCAACGTCAGCCGGCCGCTGCCATCTGAAAGCCCCACAAACGCGTTGTAGCGCAGGTAGCCGGGCTGGCTGTCGATGGGGTCGAGATCGACGTTCAGAAACTGATGGCTTGCGCCTTCGGCGACCACACCCAGGGCGAAGGGCAGGTGCATCCAGGGCAAGGCACCGATGAAGCCCAGTTGCAGGCTGCCGGAATACTCCGGTGCGCGTTGGAGCACGCGGCCGCTCAAGTCCTGGCCGCCTTCGTCGTTCGGGTCATCGCTGCCTTCATCGGACCCCGCCTGGGCCGGTGCATTGGTGTAGCGGTCGTACTTGGCGTCGAGGTAGCCCAGTTGCGCGCCCGCCATCAAACCGAAACCACTTTGCCAGCGCAGGTCCAGTTCGATGCCCTGGGTATGCGCCTCGGCTGCATTGCCGACGAAAAACTCCGTGCCGTCCAGCGCGGCGATCTGCAGGTTGTCAAAGTCGGTTCGGAACAGGCCCAGCGATCCGCTGAATCCATGCCAGGACGCAAGTCGCAGCCCGGCCTCGTAGGTCAGGGATCGCTCCTCATCAAACTCCGCCCGCTCCGGCACGGCCGCCAGGTTGTTGAAGCCGCCGGATTTGAAGCCGCGCGCGGCGGTGATGTAACTGCTCAATCGGTCCGTCCAATCGGTGAGCAGCGACAGCCTGGGCGAAAAGTCCGTTTCGGAGCGTTCCGCCTGAAGATCATATTCCTCCTCTCCGAGCGCCGCGCCGAGCAGCGGGCCGGTGGTGCCGTCAAACGTGATGCTTTGATCGCCCGACTTGGTCTCTCGCGTGACCCGTCCATCAAGGCGCAGGGTCCAGGTATCGCTCAACGGCCAGCGTAGCGAGCCGAAGCCGGAGAGGGTGCGTTGCGATTGTATGAGTTGGTGAATGCTGCGGCCGGCACCCAGCTGAGCGCCGCCTGGTCCGGCCAGCAGTTCTCCAAGGCGCCCGAACAGCGTCGAGCCCAGTTCGCTGCCGCTGCTGCCATCGAGCAGGTCGGCGAGCAGGTCGTCGACGCCGTTGGCAAAGGCGGCGATGTCCACACGCAGATCGAGATCCGCCTGAAAGTAGTACAGGCCGGCGCTGAGTTCCGACCAGCCCAGATCTTTGTCCAGCCGGAGTTCCACGCTGCGTTGGCGATACGTTTCGTTGGAGGGCAGCGTGAGAAACGGCACGGGACTGATGTCCAGATCCAGGTCGGCGGTGGTGTCCTGACCGGAGGCCGCCGCGATCAGCCGCAGGAGACCGAAGTCCAGATCCCAGTCTGCGTGCAGGAACAGGTCTTCGCCTTCCAGCAGGCCGCCGGCCGGCGCGTGGTCGGTATGGGTGCGGTTGTCGGTGATGTCCGTGCTGGTTGCGGGATCGAAGCGGCGGTACAGCGCGAGTAGCTGGTCGCTGGCCTGGCTGAGTTCGAAGCTGTCGCCGTTTTGCTCGATCCGGGCCGCCTGCACAGTGATTTCGTAGGATTGTCGGGCGCCGGGCGTCCACAGCAGCTTGGCGCGGCCGGCCTGACCGGGGCGGGCGAGGTCGTCGCGTTGTTGTGTGGTGTTGTACAGATAGCCGTCTTCGTCCGTTTTTGCGACGGCAATGCGCGCGGCCACCGTGTCGCTGAGCGCAGCGGACAATGCGGCTCGGCCACGCCATTGATCATCGGAACCGGTGAGAGCTTCGGCATAGCCTTCGGTGTAGCGGGTGACCGGGGCTGTTTGCACGTTAACTGCGCCTGCTACCGTGTTTTTGCCCAGCACGGCGCCTTGCGGCCCGCGCAACACTTCAACCTGTGACACATCCAGAAAGTCGAACAAGGCCACCTGAGGCCGGCCCAGAAATACGCCGTCGACGAAAAACCCCACCGACTGTTCGGCGCTGCGAACACTGCCGGTTCCCAGACCGCGGATAAACAGGAAGCTGTTGGTGGGCGTCAGCGCGAGCTGGGCATTGGGCAGGCGGTCGGACAGCGTTTCGACATCGGTGATATCGGTTTCTCGCAGCTCGATGTCGGGCGTGATCGTCACCGAGATCGGCGTCTCCGAGAGCGTATCGCCGGTTTTCGAGGCGGTGACGACCAGTTCTTCCAGTGCCAGTGGCGTGGTGGTGTCGTCGCGGTCAGCATCGGTGCTATCCAGCGGTGGCACGGGGATGGTTGCCAGTGCCTCCGGCGCTTTGTTGCGGCTGTCGTCCTGCGCCCAAGCGGCGCCGCAGACAAGCCCGCCGATGACGGCCAGGGCGAGCCAGGCCGCGCCACAAAACATGCGTCGGCGCGCACCGCCATGGCTGCGAGACTCGGCGGTGCCGTACATGGTCTGACTCCCTGGGTCTTGCTGGGCTGGGGCCGCGTTGCGCCACCCTGGCCGGTGTTGGTCTCGCCGCGACTGGGCGGCCCTGTTGATTCAGACCGTCGTGATGATGGTTCTTTGCCGGCCTGCCTCAAGCATTCGGGACGAACGCGCCGGACGGATGCACCGCCTGCCGCGCGGCTTAGATCACACCATAGGCCGCCATCGCGTCGGCAACCTTGATGAATCCGGCGATATTGGCGCCTTTGACGTAGTTGATCTGTCCACCCTCGACCTGGCCGTGTTCGGCGCATTGCTCGTGAATGCCGTGCATGATGGTGCGCAGGCGCTCGATCAGTTCTTCCTTGCTCCAGGACAGGCGCATGGAGTTCTGGGTCATCTCCAGGCCAGAGACGGCCACGCCACCGGCGTTCGCCGCCTTGCTGGGGCCGTAGAGTATGCCGGCGTCCAGGAAGACGTGAACCGCATCCAGTGTGGACGGCATGTTGGCACCCTCCGACACGGCGATACAGCCGTTCGCGACCAGGGATTTGGCCTCCTCGCCGTTCAGCTCGTTCTGCGTGGCACAGGGCAGGGCGAGTTCGGCGGGCACGCCCCAGGGGCGGGCGCCTTCGTGATACTCGGCGCCAAATTCGTCGGCGTATTCCTTGATGCGACCACGCCGCTTGTCCTTCAGCTCCTTCACCCAGTCGATCTTCTCGCGGGTGAAGCCCGTCTTGTCGTAGACAAAGCCACTGGAGTCGCTGAGGGTGATGACCTTGGCGCCCAGGTCCACCAGCTTTTCCGCTGCGTGAGTCGCGACGTTGCCGGAGCCCGAGATGACGGCACGCTTGCCTTCTAGCCCCTGGTCCTGGGTTCGCAGCATGTTCTCCAGCAAGTAGACCGCCCCGTAGCCCGTGGCTTCGGTGCGGATCAGACTGCCGCCGAAGGCCAGACCCTTGCCCGTAATGGTGCCGGTGAACTCGTTGGCGATGCGCTTGTATTGTCCGAACAGGTAGCTGACCTCGCGGGCGCCCACACCGATATCGCCGGCCGGTACATCGGTGTACGGCCCGATATGTCGGAACAATTCAGTCATGAACGCCTGGCAGAAGCGCATGATCTCGTGCTCGCTCTTGCCCTTGGGATTGAAGTCAGAGCCGCCCTTGGCACCACCCATGGGCAGGCCGGTCAGGCTGTTTTTGAATGTTTGTTCAAACGCCAGAAACTTCAGAATCGAGCGGTTGACGCTCTTGTGGAAGCGCAACCCGCCCTTGTATGGGCCGATGGCGTTGTTGTGCTGGACGCGAAACCCGCGGTTAGTGCGGACGTTGCCCTCATCGTCCTGCCAGCACACGCGGAAACTGATGATCCGATCCGGTTCGGTGAGCCGTTCGAGAATCTGCAGTTGGTGATACTTCGGATTGGCCTGGATGAACGGGATCAGGTCGGCCGCGACTTCCTCGACTGCCTGGTGAAATTCTCTCTCGCCTGGATTGCGCCGCTTGAGTCCCGTCATGAAACGCTGAAGATCGGTAGCCATCGTCTCTCCTTTCTCCCCATGGAAGTCTGTCTGGTCCGATGCGTTCGAGCTTACCCTGTCGAATTGGGCGCAGGTGCCAACCCTGTCATCAATTGGGAGCGGGATTAGTAGACGTCGCGCCGATAGCGGTGCTCCTCGGTCACGGCGTTCAGCTGACCTTCGCCGAGGATGCGGGTCAATGCTGCGTGCACACCCTGAGACATGCCGGCCTGGCTGCCGCAGACCATGATGCAGGCACCATCGTCGATCCAGCGCCGGACGTCGTCGGCGGCCTGCTCCAGCTGATCCTGAACATAGCCCGAAGGCTCACCGCCGCGGGAGAAACAGAGATCCAGGCGGCGTAGATATCCGGCAGCCTTCCAGGCATCCAGTTCGGCGCCGAACCAGCGATCAGCGGTTGGCGAGCGTTCACCGTAGACCAGCCAGTTTCGGTGCTGTCCACGCTCGATGCGTGCCTTGAGCAGCGCGCGCAGACCTGCGATGCCGGTGCCGTTGCCGATGAGCAGCAGTGGCTGATTGGTTTCGGGGAGGTGGAAGCCAGGGTTGTTCCGCAGCCGTAGTTGGGTTTTGTCGCCGGGGCGCGCATCTCGCGTCAGCCAGGCAGAGCCCGGACCCAGGGCTCCGTCCGGATCGAACATCTGCCGGACCACCAGTTCGATCGCGCCATCTGACGGCATCGAGGCGATGGAGTAGCTGCGCCAGGGTAGGGGCTCGAGCCGGGTCGCGGCGGCGGCGGGCGTCAATGGTTGGCGCAGGGCTGCTAGCGGTTCCAGCCTGCGATCGGCCAGTCGCTGGCGCCAGGCGGGTGTGTCCTGCTCGTTCGCCACAATGCCCGCCTGTGCCATCCAGGCGTCGATGATCGTGCGTCCGTTGCAAGGGCGCAGGTCCACCAGATCACCCGCCGCCCAATTCGGTAGCTCGCCCTCGGGCCGCAGGCGGACGAGACAGGCGAGGTTGCCAGGGCTGTCAGGGTTCAGCGGAATCACCGATTCGATCCGCCAGGTGGTTCCGTGGTCTGTCTGCACCGCCTGGGCGTCGGCGCCCAGCCGCTGCAACGTCGCGCGCCAGGCTGCCAGGGCCGCCGGATCACCGTTGTCCATTTCGATGGGCGCATGCAGGGCACGTGCATCCTGCGCCGCCAACCAACGGTCCACGATGTGGCCGAACGCGCAGTAGCGGTCGTAGCGGCGATCGCCCAGGGCCAGCACGCCGTAGCGAAGGCCGTGCAGATCGAGCGTTTCGGATAGCAGGCCGGTGACGAAACCACGGGCCGGGTCTGGAGCGTCGCCATCGCCCGTGGTACTGACGATGAACAACGCAGTCGAGGCATGGCGTAGCTGAGCGGCCGTGACAGCCTCCAGCGAGACGCAGGCACAGTCCAATGCCGCGGCGGACTGCCGCGCGATCGCTTCGGCCGCCCCGGTCTGGCTGGCGTAGCAGACCAGCCGCTCAGGCGATGACCCAGACGGCGCCATGCGCGGTTTCGATCGCTTCAGCAGCCATGCGCTGATCGCGATATAGCCCGTGATGACCAGCATGCCGAGCAATACACGATGCGGCGCAGGTGGCTGCGTTTCGCTTAGCTCCGGAGTCAGGGCCGCGAAACCGGCTGCGACCAGCGCCAGCGCAAGCCCCAGACCGATCTGCACCCAAGTGGTGGGGCGCATCAGTATCGGCTACTGCGGCAGTACCTCGAAGACCGCGACATAGCTGCCGGCGCGGATGGTGGCGGGTGCCTTGGCCTGATCATCGCTGTACTCCGCACCGACCCAGTAGCGGCCGGCCGCGGGCCAGGTGATGCGGATCTGGCCCTGGTCGTCGCTTTTGAGCGTGATCTCATCCTGGGTGTTGCGGTACCGCATGCCGGCAGGGATGACCTCCACCTCGGCGCCTGCCGCCGGCAGCCCGTCGATTAGGAGCTGAAACGCGGCGGTCTCGCCAGCGTACAAATCATTCGGGTGTGTCGTGGGCACCAGTTCCAGGCCCTTGCCGCTGGGCTTGAGGACCTCGCGGGTGGGCGCGCCGGCGGTGACGAAGGTTTCCACCCGTCGCGAAAACTGCCGCACTTCCAGGTTTTCCGCGGAGTTAGGCACGTTTTCGGCAAAGCCTTCGGCGCTGTACTGGCCGCCGCGCCGTGGCCAGCCACGCGGTTCGCCATCCTCTTCCCAGCGCGCGCTTAACCCGCCGCTGGCGGACTGGACGCGGTAGGTGCCTTCGCTCTCCAGATGCAGATCAAACACTGACCGGTACTTGCCGGTGGACGGGTTCTGCAGCGGTACGGGCTCGCCGGTCGGACCGATCGCCTCGATACGATCCAGCGCATAGGGGTGGTGGTCGGTGTAGAAGATGTCATTGGACACCGCGGCATCGAAGGTGACCCAGGGGTCATCTCCGGAGAGCAGCGTGGCGTCCGGCAGAATCCAGACGCGATGCGCCTGTGCCGCCAGCGGCAGGAGCAGGGCGAGGGTTAGCGTGAACAGTCGGTAGGTCATGGTGCGGGGTCCTTGGTGAGGCGGATCAGGGCAGAAGCTCCAAGCGGACGGAGCCGAGCTCGCGCTCGCCCTCGGCCTGGTCGGTCACAGTGGCGGTCGGTGGCCAGTCGAACGGCAGCTGCAGCACTTCGCGTCCACCCACCTCGCGGGCGGCTTCGACCACCAGCGTGTACCGGCCGGGCGGCAAGCCGGCGATCAAGCCACGGTCACCACGAAACTGCATGCTGTGGGTGCCGGGCGGGCGCGTCGCCGCGCTGACACCGTCCACCGGCATGTCCAGGCTGCGCCCGGCTCGGCGCCACCACTGGCGGAGGTCTTTCAGCCATTTTTCGCCTTCTTCGCCGTCCATGCGTACGTCGTACCAGACGGCAAGATTCGCGACGACCTCGCGGCGGTCGTTCTCGATCCAGGTCGCCACGTATGGGCGGTGGTACTCGGCAACATCCAGTTGCGGTAACTCCACGGTGGCTTTGAGGTCGGCCGCGGCGGCCACGGCGCAAAGGCTGCTGAGGATCAGGGCGTACAGGCAATGTTTCATGAGCGGTTGTCAGTGGATGAACAGCAGGGCGATGAGCAGTGGCAGTACCAACCCGAGACCGACCGTGGGCCAGGTCATTCGGCGGCGGTTGCCGTGCAGCAACAGCAGCACCACACCGGTGGCGGAAAACACGACACAGGCGGCGGCGAATACGTCGATAAACCAGCGCCACACGGCGCCGGTGTCGCGGCCCTTGTGCAGGTCGTTGAAATAGGCGATCCAGCCGCGGTTTGTCTGTTCGTACAGGGCCTCACCCGAGTGCAGATCGATGGCCAGCCAGCCATCTCCACCGGGGCGGGGGAGGTCGAGATAGATTTCGTCGGGGGTCCATTCGGCGTCGGTTGCCGGCAGGCGCAGATTCCACCGTGCTTCCAGTTCGCGGCGCACGGTCGCCGGAAGCGGACCGGCCTCGGTTTGAGTCGCCCGGCCCCGCAGCCCTTCGATGGTGGCGGGCCGTAGATCGGCTTGATGCGTGAGGGTATGCGGCGTGGCCTCGATCTGCCCCGCGTGGTTGAGCGTGATGCCGGTCACCGCGAACAGCAGCAGGCCCACGAGGCAGACAGCGGAACTCATCCAATGCCACTGAGTGACGTGATGCAGCCAGGCGCCGCGGCGGCGTTGGCGGGCTGCGGTGTCATCCAGCGGTTGGTGGATTGGATCGGGCATGGGTCTAGACGTCGGCCCAGCGCCGCAGCAGGTTGTGGTACACGCCGGTGAGTTGCACTACGGATGGTGCATCGGGGCGATCCACCGAGACCTGCTGAATCGCCTGATCCAGATCCCACAGCAGCTGGCGCTGGCCGTCGTCGCGCACCATGCTCTGGATCCAGAAGAATGACGCCACACGCTCGCCGCGCGTGACTTCGGTGACGTGATGCCGGCTGCTCGACGGATACAGCACCAAATGGCCGGCCGGCAGCTTCACCGAATGCGAGCCGAAGGTGTCTTCGACGACCAGCTCGCCGCCGTCGTAGCTGCCGGGGTCGGCAAAGAACAGCGTGGCGGACAGATCAGTGCGGATGCGGGTGCCCGAGGCGGCATGCTGGCGCACGGCGTTATCGATATGGGTGCCGAAACGCTCCCCGATGCCGTAGCCATTGAATAGCGGGGGGAACACATGCTGGGGCAGGGCTGCCGCGATGAAGCGGGTATTGGCGGACAGCGCCTGGAGGATGATGCCGCCTACCTCGCGCGCTGCGGCCGAGTCTTCGGGGAGTTGCCGATTGCGTTTCGCGCGCGCCGATTGGTGGCCCGAAGTCACATTCCCATCCACCCACTCGGCCGACGCCAGCCTGTTGCGGCAGTGGGTGAGGGTGGCGGTATCAAGAACGTCGGGAATGGTGATCAGCATGGTCAGTACAGGACGCGGCCCACCCGAAGGCAGGCCGCGCGTTGCGTGAAGGTCTGTTGAGGCGCCTAGAACGAAAAGTGCGTGGTCAGCAGCACCTGCCGCCCCGGACCCTTGGCTGCGTAGTGTGACGCATAGGCTTTGGTGTAGTAGACCTCGTCGGTGAGGTTTTGCACGTTGAGCTGCACTTCCACCGCGTCGAGAATCTCCCAGGCCGCCATGGCGTCGTAGCGCCAGTAAGCCGGAACTGTCTTCCGAGGGTCTGAGGTCACGCTGCCGAAGACTTCGCTGACGTAGTTGGCACCGCCGCCGATGGTGAGCCGTTCGGTCAGGTCGTAGTTGGTGAGCAGCGACACGCTATGCTCGGGCGTGTTGGTGAGCTGCTGGCCTTCGGCAGTGTCCTCGAAACCGCTGCGAACCAGTTCGGAGTCCAGGTAGGAGTAGCCGCCGAACAGGTGCCAGCGTTCGGTAATGCCGCCGGCGAAGCCGATCTCGGCGCCGGTCACCCGGGTTTCGCCAACCTGCTCGAAGACGCCTGCCGAGACCTCGATGCTGGCGTTTTCACGGGTGATGTCGAAGATCGCCGCAGTGACGCGCAGCCGCTGGTCGAACAAATCCCACTTGGTGCCCAGTTCGATGTTGACCGACTCCTCCGGATCAAGTTGGGTGTTGTCGCGCCGGCAACGCCGGGTGCAATCGGCAGGGGAGTCCGGCTGCGGGGTGTCCTCGTCGCCGGTGCCCAGGGTGGCTGGGGTGGTCTGCGTGCCGTAGGACACATAGATCGAGCCATTGGCAACCGGCTTGAACACCGCGCCCAGCTGATAATTGATGAACGTGTCGTCGGCGTAGGCATTGAGGGTTGGATCGGATGCGCTGGTTGCTTCGGTTTCATAGCGATCCCAGCGCAGTCCGGCGCTGACCTGCCAGTGGTCAGACAACTTGACCGTATCGAATGCATAGATCGCTGTGGCGTCAGTTTCGTAGACGGTCGGCGTGTTGCGCCGCGTCACCGTACCCATCCAGGCGTCAGCCGGCGTCGGGCTGGCGAGGCTGGTGCAATCGCCATTGGCGCGCAGCAGTTCGCCAAAGGTCATCCCGCTGGCCGGGTCGACTTCGGTGCTGGAACAGTCGGAGCCAAATGCCGAAGCGGCGCTGACGACGTTGTAGCCGTCCTGCTCCTTGTTCTCGCGGATGAATTCCAGGCCGATGTTGTAGCTGTGTTCGAACCGGCCGGCGACCGCCACGCCGCTGAGATCGGTCTGGTTGGCCAGGGTCTTGGTCTGGCTCCAGCGGTTCTTGCTGCTGCGGTAGACGAAGCCGTCCTCGACATTGCCACGGGAATCGTCGGGGTTGGTGACGACATAGGAGTTGGTGGATTTGCCCCAGCGGGTCAGATTGCGCAGCCGCAGGTTAGGGGTCAGTTCGTGGTGGACGATGGCGGTGGCGATGTCGGTTTCACCCTCGAGAAAGTCTCGGTTGAGCAGACCGTAGAAGTTCTCCTCGTCGATGCCCAGCGTTTCGGTCACCGGCTCACCGGAGGCGAGGTCGTAGGGGATGCTGTAGTCCGGAATGCCGCTCTCGCGCACGTGGTAGTAGTCCAGGGTCATGCGTGTCTGCGACCCCAGCCCGAATGCCAATGACGGCGATACGCCCACGGCGTCGGATTCCACCACGCTGTCGCGCCCGGGAACCCCCGCTTTCTCGCCCAGCACCCCGACGCGAAACGCCGCGGTGTCGGACACCATCCAGTTGCCATCGACCGTGGCACGCAATGTATCGGCGGTGCCGATGGTCACCGCGCCGCGCTGGAAATCCTCCCCGCCAGCGGTCTTGGAAACCAGATTGACGCTACCGCCGCCGCCGCCGCGTCCTGCGTAGACCGAGTCGGTGCCCTTGAGTATCTCCACCGACTCGATATCGAACACGCGGCGGGTTTGCGAACCGATGTCACGCACGCCATCGACGAACAAGTTCGCGGTGGAATTGATGCCGCGTATCACCGGTCGGTCGGCGATGGGCTGGCCGCCTTCGCCCGCCAGGAAGGTGATGCCAGGGACTTGCCGCAGCGCGTCTTGCAGCGAGTCGGCGGCGGTGTCGCGGAGCAGATCCTCGCTGATCACGGTGAAGGATCTCGGCGTATCCAGCAACGGCGCGGTGAACTTCGGAGACTGCGCCGATTCTGCCTTGTAGCCGTCGACCTTCTTGCCCTCGATATCGACCGGGGAGAGGACCTGTACGTCGTCCGCCTCTGTAGGGGGCTGCTGGACGTCTTCACGGCTGACGGCGGGAACGGCGTAGGTCGTCAGAATGGCGGCGGCGATGGCCGTTCGGCGGAATGTCATGCGTGCTCCTTCGGATAAGAACCGGTCACGTCCATGTGCAGGAGCGGGCCGCCGTGGTCAGGCAGCCCGATTGCCGGTCGCGTGGGCTCGGATTATTTACTATCGCAGGAGCGAACGATAATGATTCGCAATTAGATAATCAATGCCGGATGGAGGGAACTACGAACCACGGTGGAACTTTGCAGGCCGCGCGCAGTGGTCAGACGCCGCGGCGGGCAGCGCAGACGACTGGGGTGGGACCGACTTCAGTCGTCGAACAGAATCGCTTCGATGGCGCGCCGGACAAGCTTGGCGTAGGCCTCGGTCCGGATGTCGATGCCCTGGACTGCTTTTGCAGCGAGTCCGGTGAACAGGGCGCTGATCAGCATCACCTTGGTATCGATTTCATCGTCGGATCGTCCACGAGCGCGCAGCGATACCCCCAGGCCGTCGCTTAGACGCTGGCGGGCCGAGGTGTCTGCCGCGTGGAGCACGCAGGAGATTTCATCGTTACGCGCGCTCTCCGCGATGAATTCCAGTTTGAGCG
Source organism: Abyssibacter sp. (assembly GCA_023146115.1). Lineage (GTDB taxonomy): Bacteria > Pseudomonadota > Gammaproteobacteria > Nevskiales > OUC007 > Abyssibacter. The sequence continues at coordinate 18,140 of JAGLCS010000160.1, forward strand.
CAGAGTCTTCACGGTTGGACATCCGATCCAGACCCTGCGGCAGATCGTCCAGCAGTGCCTCGACAAAATCACCCTGAGCATGGAAATCATTGAGCACGTCATGTAGCTGCTCGCAGTTGCGCACAACCAGGGCAGCGATGATGGCTTCCTTGTTCTGGAAGTAGTGGTAGATGTGGCCCACGCTCATGCCCGCCGTCTTCGAAATCGTCGACATGCTGGCGGCATGAAACCCCTTCTTGCTGAAACACTCGGCTGCGGCATCGAGTATCTGGTCGCGCCGCGCGTCCGCCGGATCGACGTCGCAGCTTAGTTCTGCCCCACTCATGGATGGTCTGACTCCTCATTCGCTGTCACGAATGATGCGTTGGTGGTTGCCGACTGACCAGCCGGTCAATTAGAATGAACGTTCATTCTAGCACTCGGAACGGATCTGTCACCCCGATCCTCCGAGCTCGCGCGCTGCAAAGCCGCCAACTCATCAGGGCAACCGACATGTCGAATCAACGCAATACCCATGGAATGCGGGCAGTGATTCTTCCACTGCTCGTGGCCACGTGTCTGGTGGCCTGCGAGGACAGCGTGGAAGGTCAGGCGGCACCGCCACCACAAGAGGTCGGCGTGGTTCATCTGAAGACTCAGCCGGTGCCCGTGGTGGCGACGCTGCCGGGCCGTACGCGCGCTTACAAGGTGTCGCAGGTGCGTCCTCAGATCACCGGCATCATCCAGGAACGGCTATTCGAAGAGGGTGCGCAGGTCGACGCCGGGCAAGTGCTTTACACCATTGATGCCGCACCCTACGAAGCGGCTCACGCCAGCGCCTCTGCGTCGCTGGCACGCGCTGAGGCCACGCGCGATTCGGCGGCGGTTCTTGCCAAGCGTTATGCCGGTTTGGCAAAGATCGAAGCGGTGTCGCAGCAGGAGAACGACGATGCCCAGGTCGCGTTGAAAGAAGCTGAGGCGGCGGTGGCGGAAGCCAGGGCTGCGGTCACCTCGGCGCGCATCAATCTGGACTACACCCATATCGAAGCGCCCATCGCGGGCAAGGTGGCGACGTCCGAATTCACCCCTGGAGCACTGGTGACCCGAGATCAGGCGAGTCCGCTGACCACGGTGCGTCAGCTCGATCCGATTTATGTGGACATCACCCAGCCGAGCCGGGATTTGCTGGAACTGCGCCGGCGGTTTTCCGCGGCGGCAGATCCGGATCAGCGCACCGTTGATGTCGTGCTGCATCTGGAAGACGGCAGCGTCTACGACCACGCAGGGCGGCTGTCCTTCCGCGGTGTTGCGGTTGAGGAGAGCACTGGAACGGTGAAGCTGCGGGCGATTTTCCCGAATCCGGATCAGGTCTTGTTACCCGGCATGTATGTCAAGGCTGTGCTGGAACAAGCCGTCGACGACGAAGGCTTGTTGGTGCCGCAGCAGAGCATCACCCGTGATGCGCGTGGCCAGGCCAGTGCGTTGGTCGTGAAGGCAGACAACACGGTGGAGCGACGCGACGTCGTGACCGAGCGCGCGGTGCGCAACCACTGGGTCGTCACCTCGGGTCTGTCGGCCGGCGACCGCGTAATCGTCGATGGCCTGCAACGGGCGCGGCCGGGAGCCACGGTCAATCCGGTGCGGGTCGACGTCGAGCAAACCGCCATGGCGGTGGAGTAAACCGATGGCACGCTTCTTTATCGATCGTCCGATCTTCGCCTGGGTGATCGCCCTGGTCATCATGTTGGCGGGGGCGCTGGCGATCCGAACGCTGGCGATCGAGCAGTATCCGCAGATCGCTCCGCCGACGGTGGAGATCAACGCCAACTACCCAGGTGCTTCGGCCCAGACCATCGAGAATGCCGTCACCCAAGTGATCGAGCAGAACATGACCGGGCTGGACGGCTTGCTGTACATGGCTTCGAACAGCAGTTCTTTCGGCCGTGCGCAGATCACCTTGACCTTCGAGCCGGGTACCGATCCCGACATTGCCCAGGTTCAGGTGCAGAACAAATTGCAGCTTGCCACGCCATTACTGCCAGAGGCCGTGCAGCGGCAGGGCATCAGTGTCACCAAGTCCACGGGCGGATTCTTGATGGTCGCCGCGCTAATCAGCGAATCCGGCGAACACAGCTGGAACGAGCTGGCTGACTACATCGCGTCCAACATGCTGGAGCCGCTGAGCCGGGTGGATGGCGTCGGGCGTACGCAGTTGCTCGGCGCCCAGGCGGCGATGCGAATCTGGGTCGATCCGAACCTGATGACCAGCTACAACCTGGCTATCAGCGACATCACGGCCGCCATCGCATCACAGAACGCGCAGGTCTCGGTGGGCGAACTCGGGGGGCTGCCTGCCGTGCGCGGACAGCAGCTCAATGCGACCATCACGGCGCAAACGCGCCTGAGCACCGAGCAGGAGTTTCGCGACATCGTGTTACGCGTGTTGCCGGATGGATCGCTGCTCACGCTGGGCGACGTCGCACGGGTGGAACTCGGCTCCGAGTTGTACAGCGTCAAGGTGGAACTCAACGGCCAGGCTTCTGCCGGCATTGGCATTAGTTTGGCGACCGGCGCAAATGCCTTGGCCACGGCCGAAGATGTGCGAGCGCGTCTTGACGATCTGGCTGAATTCTTCCCGCAGGGCGTCAAGGTCACCGTGCCTTACGACTCGACGCCGTTTGTCGAGGTGTCGATCGAGGGCGTGGTCCATACGCTCGTCGAGGCGGTCATTCTCGTGTTCCTCGTGATGTATCTGTTTCTGGGGAATCTCCGGGCCACCTTCATTCCGACTATCGCGGTGCCGGTTGTGCTGCTGGGCACCTTCGCCGTTTTGGCCGCCTTTGGTTATTCGATTAACACGCTGACGATGTTCGGCATGGTGCTCGCCATCGGTTTGCTGGTGGATGACGCCATCGTTGTCGTGGAGAACGTCGAACGCGTGATGGAGGAGGATGGCCTCTCGCCGCTGGAGGCAACACGCAAGTCAATGGATCAGATCACCGGGGCCTTGATCGGCATTGCGCTGGTGTTGTCTGCCGTGTTTGTGCCCATGGCGTTTTTCGGCGGCGCAACCGGGGCCATCTACCGCCAGTTCTCCATCACGATCGTCTCGGCCATGGCCTTGTCCGTCGTGGTTGCGCTGACCTTGTCGCCGGCGCTATGCGCCACGTTGCTCAAGGCACCGAAGCCAGGCCATCAAACCCGCAAGGGCTTCTTCGGCTGGTTTAACCGCCGTTTCGATCAGGCGGCCGGTGGCTACCAAGGCTGGGTCGGCAAGCTGATCCATCGTGGCGGCCGGATGATGCTGATCTATCTCGTGATCGCCGGCGTAATGGCCTTGCTGTTCGCGCGCATGCCCACCTCGTTCCTGCCGAACGAGGATCAGGGTTCGGTGATCACCATGGTTCAACTCCCGCCGGGGGCGACTCTGCAGCGCACCGAAGCGGTGATGCGGCAGATTCAGGAATACTTCAACTCGCAGGAGGACGTGGAGCACATCTTCACCATCGCAGGGTTCAGCTTCGCCGGTGCCGGACAGAATGCGGGCATGGCCTTTGTTCGGCTGAACGATTGGTCCGAACGGCCCGGCCAGGCCCACAGCGCGCAGGCCATCGCCGCCCAGGCGAACCAGGCCCTGGGCCAGATTCGCGACGCCAGTGTCTTCGTGCTCGTGCCACCTCCTATTCGCGGGTTGGGCACAGCGGCGGGCTTTGACGTACAGCTGCTCGACCTGGGCGGCGTCGGTCACGAAGCCCTGATGGATGCGCGCAACCGGTTCCTCGAGCTGGCTCATCAACGGTCCGAGCTGACGGAAGTGCGCGCGAACGGGCTCGACGACACGCCGCAATTCAAGATCGACATCGACGCTGCCAAGGCAGGAGCGCTGGGCCTGTCGATGGATCAGGTCAATGCGGCGATGTCGGCCTTGCTGGGTGGTCAGTACGTCAACGATTTTGTTGACGGCACCCGCGTCAAACGCGTCTACGTGCAGGCTGATGCCGAGTTCCGGATGCTCCCGGAGGACATCGGCCAGTTTCACGTGCGCAACGCCTCTGACGACATGGTGCCGCTGAGCACGTTTTCGTCGACGCGCTGGATCTTCGGGTCGCCGCGGCTGGAGCGCTACAACGGCAATTCCTCGGTGGAGTTGCTGGGCGCCGGAGCGGCGGGCGTGAGCTCCGGTGAGGCCATGGCGATTGTGGAGGAGCTGATGGCGGGCATGCCGGATGGCATCGGTTACGAATGGACCGGCCTGAGCTATCAGGAGCGGCTGTCAGGGTCGCAGGCGCCGGCCTTGTACGCCTTATCAATGCTGGTCGTATTCCTTTGCCTGGCGGCGCTCTACGAGAGCTGGACGATTCCGTTCGCCGTGATGCTGGTGGTGCCCCTGGGCGTCATCGGCGCGCTGGCGGCCGCCGGGCTGCGCGGGCTGTCGAATGATGTTTATTTCCAGGTGGGCTTGCTGACGACAATCGGGTTGTCGGCCAAGAACGCGATTCTGATTGTCGAGTTCGCGCGTGATCTGTACGACAGCGGCATGAGCTTGCTGGAGGCCACCATGGAGGCCGTCCGCATGCGTTTGCGCCCGATCATCATGACGTCGATGGCCTTCATGCTCGGCGTGCTTCCGCTAGCGCTGGCGTCCGGCGCGGGTTCAGCCAGCCAGAACGCCATCGGCACCGCCGTGTTTGGCGGGATGGCGACGGCGACCCTGCTGGGCATCTTCTTCACGCCAGTCTTTTTCGTGGTGGTGAACCGCCTGTTTGGGCAGTCACCCGTCACCGAGACCAGCCCCGCGTCGGAGGCCCAATGATGAGCAAACAACAGTTCAAGGCGCTCGCGCTGGCGGCCATCGTGCCGGGGCTGCTCGCCGGCTGCGCGAACCTGGCCCCCGAGTACCAGCGACCGGCGGCGACTGCCGCCGAGCAGTGGAGCGACAGGGTCGCCGCAACCGCCGAGCCTGCCGAGCCGCTGGCATGGCGCGATTTCTTTCTGGACCCGCGCTTGCAGGCCGTTATCGAGCTGGCGTTGGATAACAGCCCGAGCGCGCGACTGGCGACGCTGAATGTGCAGCGGGCACGGGCGTTGTATCGCGTTCGAGGCGCCGAGGTTTACCCATCCCTCGATGCGACGGCCTCCGGGTCGGTGCAACGCATTCCGTCATCGTTGTCGCCGGCCGGCAGCGGCGGCAGTGGAGGGGGGCAGGATTACATTTCGCGTCAGTATTCGGTTGGGGTAGGCCTGACGGCCTATGAACTCGACCTGTTTGGCCGGGTGGCCAACCTCAAGGCGCAGGCTCTGGAGGCGTACCTTTCGCAGGAGGCCGCGCGACGCAGCGCCGAGCTGTCGCTGGTGTCGGAAGTCGCCAGTGCCTGGCTGCAACTGGCCGCAGACGAAGCCCTGCTGGCCTTGG
>JAGLCS010000161.1 GCA_023146115.1 Abyssibacter sp.
CTGAGCATCGAATTCCTGTGCCTGGTCGGCTATGCGCAGGGCGGCCGTACCTTGGCTGCCTGGCTGCACCGAGGAGGGCATGGCAGATGGCTCAACCGCATTTCTGGCGGACTGATGGTGGGGGTTGGCATCTGGCTGCTGCTGTCCTGAGCCCAGGCCAAATCGATAATCGGCGGACATCGACGGGGCTCAGTAAATCCGAACGGGTAACCTGCCCGCCTAGAACCGTACCTGCCGGGAGCAGGTCCGGATGACTCGAAACGACACACGTGGACGGGCATGTTCAAAAAAGCAATCGACCTATTCAAATTCAAACAGTTACGGTGGCATGAGCCCGGTGCCGCGGCGGCGAAGGAGCAGTGCCCGTGCTGTGATTACGTCACCCTGCCCGCGCGTGGTTATGACCAGATTTGCCCGGTTTGCTTTTGGGAGGATGATGGTCAGGATGTCGACGCGCTCGACATTGGCTCTGGCCCGAACCACGGCATCACGTTGAGAGAGGGCCGAAATAATTTTAAGCAGTTCGGCTCCTGCGAGCTGGCCATGAAAAAGCACGTGCTCGCAGTGGATGAGCGAGATCGGTTTGAACACAAGCCCAGGCATTTCTAGCCATCTGCTCGCGGCGCCCAAGACGGCTCTCGTGCGACGATGCCTGCTCTACCCACGCGTGAGGGTGGGCCGTATAGCGATTAACGTGATCCACAGGCTGGTCTGATCCAATTATGAAGACAATCATCTTTTGCGCGCTGGCGTTGGCGACGTGCTCCGGCGTCGCAGCCGAGCCACAGACGGCTGCACCCACGGGCGTGGCCGCATTCCTGACGGAGCTGGATGCGCTGCGCAGCGAGGCGCACATTCCCGGCTTGTCGGTCGCGGTGGTCCGCGATGGCGAAATGCTGCTTGCCGCCGGCCTGGGTTACGCCAACATCGAGCAAGGTGTCGCCGCAACAGCGCAGACGCCCTACGACATTGCATCGGTGACCAAGCCGCTGTCCGCTGTCGTGGCCCTCAAGCTGGTTGAGGCGGGCACGCTGGATCTGGATAAACCGATTGCGAGCTACAGCGATTGGACCGAGTTCTGCCAGGCCTTCAGCGAACAGCCGTCGATCTTCGCCCAGGATCTGCGCTGCGAGCCGCCGACGCATACGCTGCGGCATTTGTTGTCGCACACGGCCACAGGCGCGCCGGGCACACGGTTTTCGTACAACCCCATTCTGTATTCCTGGGCCTCACGGCCGATCATGGCGGTGACCGATGCGACGTTTTCGTCGCTGGTCGCGCAGCACGTGTTCGCACCCGCCGGCATGCAGCAGTCAGCCCGCCGGTATCGGGATCTGCCGCTGCGTGCCGACCTCGCAGCACGGCTCACCACGTCGTATCAAATTGACGAGGCCGGCGTTGCACGCCCCTCGGGGCCGCGATCACGACAAGGGGACGGCGCAGCCGGCGGGGTGATCTCCACCGTGCTTGATCTCGCGGCATTCGACATCGCGCTAGACGATGGAAAACTCATCTCGGCAGACTCGCGCGCCGAGATGATGACGCCGATGCGATCGAACAGTGGCGCTGCCCTCGACTACGGACTCGGCTGGTACTTGCAGGATTACGACGGCCTGTCGCTGGTCTGGCATTCCGGCTGGTGGGAGGACGCCTCCTCGTCGCTTTATCTGAAGGTGCCTGAGCAGAATCTCAGCCTGATCCTGCTGGCGAACAGCGAGGGCATCTGGTGGCACAACCCGCTGGACGAGGCCGCGGTCGAGCAATCCCGCTTCGCGCAGGCGTTTCTATCGGCATTCGCTCAACGCTGATCGGGGCCGGGTCGTCCGCCCGGATCAGCCAACGGCCCGTTGGCGTCTGGATCAGAGCGCGTAGATGCGCCCGATTGCTGTGCGGATGCGGCATGAGCCGGCCGCCGGCATGGCGCCGGCCCGCGAGGCAGGCCGGTATTCACCGGGTATAAATCGCGGCAATCGACGCCATCGCCTGTTCCAGCCAGTAGTCCAGAACCTGCTGCAGTGCGGGCAGCGCCGTGTACATCGCCAGCAGGCCGAACACCAGCGCCGCCGGCAGGCCGACTGACAGCACGTTAAGCGCCGGAGCGGATCGGCTCATCACGCCGAAAGCGAAGTTGACCAGCAGCAGCGCGCACATGGCGGGCAATGCGACCTGCAAGGCGCCGACGAACATGGCCGTGCCCCACTGGGCGATGGCCAGGTGGGCATCCGGCAACCAGCCGACCAGCACGCCGGGCGGCCAGCCGAAACTTTCCGCGGCCAGAAGAATGAGCCGCACATGGCCGTCCAGCGTCAGGAACAGCAGCGTGGCGAACAGGCTGAAAAACTGCCCCAGCACCGGCGTTTCGACTCCGCGCAGCGGATCGGTCATCTGGGCGAAGCCCAGGCCCATACCCAGCGCGATGAGCTGGCCGCCGAAGGCGATGGCCTCGAACACGATTTGCAGCAGAAAGCCCATGCCTGCGCCGATGAGCAGCTCCTGCGCCACGGCGGCCAGCCAGGGAATCGTCAGCACCTCGGGCGGCTGCGGCGTGGGCACCACGGGCAGGATCACCAGAGTGGTCGCCAGCGCCGCGATCAGGCGGATACGGGTGGAGACCGCTCGGGTACCGATGATGGGCGCGACCGCGAACAGCGCACCAATGCGCAGAAAGGGCCAGAAGAACGTGGCGATCCAGGCCTCGATCTCGCCGGCAGGGATGCTCACTGGATCAGGCCCAGCATTGCCGGAATGCTGGTGTACAACTCGGTGGTGAAGTCGGTGAGCATGCTCAGCAGCCAGGGGCCGGTGAGCCCCAGCGCGGCGGCCATGGCGAATAGCTTGGGGATGAAGCTCAACGTCATTTCGTTGATTTGCGTGGCCGCCTGAAACATCCCCACCGCCAGCCCCACAACCAGCGCGGTGATCAGCAGCGGCGCGGCGAGCAGAAAGGTCAGGTAAAGCGCCTGCTGCCCTTCCGCCAGGACCAGTTCCGGTGTCATGTCGCGAAGCTGCCAGCCAGCGTGCCGAGCACCAGTGTCCAGCCGTCCACCAGCACGAACAGCATGATCTTGAACGGCAGCGAGATCAGCATGGGCGAGAGCATCATCATGCCCATGGACATCAGCACGCTGGCGACCACCAGATCGATGACCACGAACGGGATGAAGATGAAAAACCCGATCTGGAAGGCCGTGGTCAGCTCACTGGTGATGAAGGCGGCTGCGAGTACCGAGAACGCCACGTCTTCCGGATTCTCCGGAATGGTCTCGCTGCGCATGCCGGCAAACATCGCCAGATGGTTCTCGCGGGTGTTCGCGAGCATGAAGCGGCGAATCGGCTCGGCGGCCCGTTGCACCGCCAGCTCGCCCTGCACCACGTCGTCGAAATAGGGCTGCGCGGCTTGCTCGTAAATCTCCTGCCCCACGGGCGCCATGACGAACAGGGTCATGAACAGGCCCAACCCCAGCAGAATCTGGTTCGACGGCGTCGCCCCGGTGCCCAGCGCCTGCCGCAGCAAGGCCAGTACGACGATGATGCGGGTGAAGGCGGTCATGGACAGCAGAATCGCAGGCAGCACGGTAATCGCTGTCATCAGCGCCAGCACCTGAATGGACAGGCTGTAGGCCTGACCACCGTCTTCGGTGGGCTCCAGCGTGATTGCCGGCAACCCTGCCGCCCAGGCGCCCGCAGCCGGCAGCAGCCAGATCACCGGGAGCAGCCACCACCGTTTCTGCGTACTCATTTGGACCGCCCCAGCGATCGCTCCAGGATGGCCATGAACGATGGCGCGGCCGGCACGGGTTGCGGGCTTGCGGCATCCGCCACCGACAACCCGCCGATGACGGTATCCAGATGACGGACATTGCCCGGAGCCACGCCCAGCACGTAATCGCGCCCACCGGCAGAGACGACCACAACGCGTTCACGTTGGCCGACCGCCACGCTGTCGCGCACCTGCAGCAGCCCGCCGCGCCGCAGGTTGCCGCCACTCACGCGGCGTAGCAGCCACAGCACGCCGACGGCCAGCAGCAGAACCAGCACCAGCGCGCCGCCCAGCGTGCCGACCTGGGGCTTGGGCACTGCCGCACCGATCTCGGCCCGCGGTGCAACCGTAGACGACGCCTGCGGCGCCGCTACCTCGGCTGGTTGCGCGCCGCCGGCATCCGCCGACCCCAATGTCGTGGCAAGCACCATCTCAGCTCAGCTTGCGAACGCGCTCGGCCGGGCTGACGACATCGGTCAGGCGCACGCCGAATTTTTCGTTCACGACCACGACCTCGCCATGAGCGACCAGCGTGCCGTTGACAAAGATGTCCAGCGGCTCGCCCGCCAGCCGATCCAGCTCGACGACCGAGCCTTGATTGAGCTGCAACAGGCTGCGAATGGGCATGCGGGTGCGGCCGACTTCCATCGACAGCGTGACCGTGACGTCGAGAATGCAATCGAGATTGAGTTCGGATTCATTGGCCGGCGCGGCCTCGTCGTGAAGTTCGCGCACGGGTGCGGTTTCAGGGCCGGGATTGGGGTTGGAATTGGGCTGTTCGGCGTCGTTTGCGGGGATTTGTTCGGTGGTCATCTATCTGCCTCAATGAATCTGGATGTCGTCGCTGATCGAGCGCACGAGCTTGAGTGCCTGGTTGCCGCCAGAGACGCCGAATTCGCAATCGAATAGCGACACGCCCTCGGCGGAAAAATCAACGGTGTCCGGCATGTCGATGGGGATCACATCGCCCGTCTTCATCCGCAGCAGACGGGACAGGCTCATGCGGACTTCGCAAAGGGTGCTGGTGATGTCGACTTCGGCGCCGAGCAGCTGCTGCTTCATCGTCGCCGTCCAGCGTTCGTCCCGGTCACCACGGTCGCTTTGTATGCCGGCATCGAGCAGATCCCGAATCGGCTCGACCATGGCGTAGGGCAAGGTCAGATGGGCCTCGCCGCCGTGGCCGTCGATGTCGATGTCGAAGCGGCAGACGACCACGATCTCGCTCGGGCTGACGATATTGGCGAAGGCCGGGTTCACCTCGGACTGCATGTACTCGAATTCCAGCGGCAGCACCGGGGACCAGGCCTGCGACCAATCCTCGAAGGCGTGATTCATCAGAATCTGGATCACCCGCATCTCGGTGCCGGTGAACTCCCGCCCCTCGATCTTGGTGTGAAACCGGCCATCCCCACCGAAAAAGTTGTCGACCACCGCAAAAACCAGCTTGGGCTCGAAGATCAGCAACCCGGTGCCGCGCAAGGGCTTGACCTTGATCAGGTTGAGATTGGTGGGCACGTACAACTGGTGCAGATACTCGGAGAACTTCACCGTCTGCACGCCCTTGACGGTGATGTCCGGCGACCGGCGCAGCATGTTGAACAGGCTGATCCGGAAGTAACGCGCGAAGCGCTCGTTGACCATCTCCAGCGTGGGCATGCGCCCGCGCACGATCCGATCCTGCATCGCCAGGTCGTAGCCGCGCACGCCATCCGCGTCGGCCGCATCGGTCGCGGTCTCGACCTCCCCGCCCTCGACGCCGTGCAGCAGGGCGTCGATCTCGTCCTGTGACAGTACGTCGCTCATTGCATGACAAAGCTGGTGAAGTAGACGGCTTCAACCGCGCTCGGCTCGTTCTCCGATTCCAGCACCTGGGTCAGGGCATTGAGCGCCAGGGACTGCAAATTCAGCCGCCCCTCGCGAGATTCCAGGGACTCGTAGCGCTGACCGCCGAACAGCAACAGCAGGTCGTTGCGAATCATGGGTTCGTGCCGTGACAGGGCCTCGGGCACGGTGTCGTCGCGGGTCATGACCTGCAGCTCGACCTGCAGAAATCGCATGGCGCCGTCGGCATCGGTGAGATTCACCACAAAGGCCGGATCGAAGGCGTGGTAGATCGCCGGACCCTTGGCCGCGACGGTTTCGCCGGTTGCATCTCCTTCGGTGAGTTCGGTTTCGTCCTCGCCGCTCAGGAAGAACCATGCGGCGCCACCGCCAGCCACCAGCACAACGGTGACGGCGACGAGGATGAGTATCAGCGCCTTGCCCGACTGCTGACCCGGCCCGGACGGCTGAGTACGGCGTGACGGAGGATGAACAGAAGCGTGGTGCAGCGACATCGGAGCGTCTCGTGTGGACTGAGGACTGCCCGGATGGGGCAAGCCATGTGCCACGGATTCACGCCGAAACTCCAGCGGCCAAGCAGCCCGTAAGTCGCTGTTTCAGTTGGTAGTCTTAAGCTTGGCAACCGCCGGCGGCGGTGAATTGACGGCGCCGGATGACCGGCTGCGACAAGAAGCTGACGTCAGGCCCAGGTATCCAGCCCGCTCACCACGGCCAGCGAGGTCAGGGTGGCGGCTTCGGGGGCCGGGCCGAGACCCGAATGACTGGCC
>JAGLCS010000162.1 GCA_023146115.1 Abyssibacter sp.
GCAGCATTTATCGTTGCTGAAAAACCTGATGTACACGTGCCGATCGTTACTGTTGTTGATGGTCCGCAGTCGCAGGAGGAGGGGAAATCCAGCCGCCTTGCCCGGTCCTGAGCAAGAGCGGAGATTCGTGATCAACTAGGGAGTGCATCCAATGTCCAAGGCGCAACGCTATTTGCCGGTGCTGCTGTCGCTTTACATCGCGTTCGTGTTTGTCCAGTCGCTATTTTTCAAGTTCATTGACGCCCCGGAAACGCAGTTGATCTTCGGCACCCTGGATGCCTGGGCCGCCGGTCTGGTGGGGATCGAGGGCCTGTTCAACCCGGGGGGCATCTTCTCGGCCAAGGTGATCGGCTCGCTGGAGCTGGTCGCCGCGGCGCTGCTTCTGGTCGGGTTGATCGTCCCGGGTCTGCGCATACTCAATTCGCTAGGGGCCCTGCTGGCGCTCGGTATTATCAGTGGTGCGATCTTCTTTCACCTGTTCACGCCGCTTGGGATTGTGGTTGGCAACGAAACCGTAGCCGGTGTGGACAGCTCACAGATTGCCACCGACGGCGGTTTGTTGTTCTTTATGGCGGTTGGCGTCTGGATCGCGTCCGCGATTCTGGTCGGTCAGCAGCGCGCGCGCCTATTGGCGCTCGTCGGAAAGGCCTAGGGAAACTAGAACAAGGCCATCTGTTCGACAGGTGGGCGAAACTGGCTGCAATCCAGGCGCCCCCGCCGTTCGCGGTCCAGGCCGTAGCGACGGCGCGCCAGTTCGAAGCGCTTGCCCAGCAGTTCCGCGAACGGCCCGTGGCCCGTCTGGCGGCGGCCAAAGCTCGGGTCGTAGGTGGCCCCGCCGTGCATTTGCCGCAGAATCGACAGCACGTGCTCGGCGCGATCCGGGCGGTGCGCGCGCAACCATTCCTCGAACAGCGGTGCGACCTCGCGAGGCAGCCGCAGCAGCACGTAGCCGGCCTCGGTCGCGCCGGCAGCCGCGCATTGTTCCAGCACGGCTTCGATGTGGTGATCGGTTAATGCCGGAATCACCGGGGCCACGAGAACACCGGTGGGGATGCCGCGTGCGGTGAGTGCTTCGATAACCCGTACGCGCCGGGCCGGATCGGCAGCCCGCGGTTCGAGTGTTCGCTTGAGCGAACGATCCAGCGTCGGAATGCTCATCATCACGTGTACCAGCCCACGTTCGGCCAGGGCCTCCAGCAGATCGAGATCGCGCAGGATCAACGTGCCCTTGGTGACGATCGTCAACGGATGCCGGCATTCCAGCAGGGTTTCTAGGATCTGGCGGGTGATGCGAAACCGTTTCTCGATTGGCTGGTACGGGTCGGTGTTCGTGCCCAGACCAATGGGTTTGCAAACGTACTTGGGGTGGCTGAGCTCCTGCCGGAGCAATTCGGTCGTACGCGGCTTGTAGAACAGTCTCGATTCGAAATCCAGGCCCGGCGACAGATCGAGATAGGCGTGGGTGGGGCGCGCGAAGCAGTAGATGCAACCGTGTTCGCAGCCGCGATAAGGATTGATCGACTGGTCGAAGGGCACATCGGGGGACTGATTGTGGGTGATCACCGATCGGGACTGATCCGCCTGCACGACGGTGGTGATTCGTTCGATGACATCGTCCTGCCACCAGCCGTCGTCCTCGGCGTGCATGGTCGCCTGTCGATAGCGGCTTTCTCGGTTCGAGAGTGCGCCGCGGCCTTTGAGCGGGTTAGGGTTCATCGAGAAACTGTATAAATAAACAGCACACAAGGGAAGCAAATGTTCGCGCCGGACCGACGGATGGCGGGCAATGGTGAGCACTGGCGGGCTGATGCCGGAGCGGCGGGCGCTGTCATTGCCACGTCCCGCAGGTGACCGTGGTCGGTATCATATGGCGCTTGCGCGGGGTCGAATCGTTCCCCCCGGAGCATTGAGGACGCAGCACATGAGCAAGTCACAGGACAGCAAGAAGAACGTCAAGAAAAAGCCGCAGAAGACGCTGCTCGAAAAGCGTGCCGCCAAAGCCGAGAAGGCGGCCAGCAAGAAGTAATGAGTGGATTGCAGGCTATTGTTGATGCGTTACCCGTGGGGTGGTCTTGAAGACGCCCCGCGGCCTGCAGCCGCTGCTGGACGACGGGATTATCGATGCGGTCATGCATCGTCTGCAGTCCGGCAAGGAGGCGGAAATCTTTGTCGTGCGCCGTGGCGACACGCTTTGTTGCGCCAAGGTTTACAAGGACGTCCAGCGCCGGGGGTTTCATCGGCTCGCCGAGTATCAGGAGGGCCGCCGTGGGCGCGGCGGTCGTGATGCCCGCGCCATGAAGCGGCGCAGCAAGCGTGGCAGCGAGGTGCAGGAAAGCCAGTGGAAGAACGCCGAGGTTAGCGCGCTATACCGACTCGCCGAGGCCGGCGTGCGCGTGCCGGAGCCCATGGGCGTATTCGACGGCGTGTTGCTGATGGAGCGCATCGTTGACGCGGACGGTGTCACCGCGCCCCAGCTGGGTCAGGTGGAGATGACGCCGGAACAGGCCCGCCAGTGGCATCGCCAGCTCATCGGCGAAATCGTGCGCATGCTCTGCGCCGGGCTGATCCACGGTGACCTGTCCGAGTACAACGTGCTGGTCGACAGCAATGGGCCGGTGATCATCGACCTGCCGCAGGCGGTGGACGCGGCCGGGAACAACAACGCATTTCGTATGCTCGCGCGGGACGTCAATAACCTCCGCAGTACCTGTGGGCGCTTTGCACCAGAGCTGCTGGAAACCCGATACGCCCACGAGATCTGGTCGCTGTACGAGGCCGGGGAGTTGACCCCCGAGGCGTCGCTCACCGGCCGCTTCGAGCTGAGCGAGCATGATGCCGATGTCGACGCCGTGCTCGACGACATCGAAGAAGCTCGGCTTGAGGCCGAAGCCCGCCAGCGCGGACGCGAGGACGCCGAGCGTGAGGATTGAGGCCGCTCCAGATGAAATACCCCTTGGCTGCGGCCGTTGCCGATGACCGCTTGGTCTGGGGTCTGCGGAACCTAAGGTTTAAGATGGCGCCCGGTTTTTCGAGGCTCTGGAGCCCGGCACATGCGCGACATACTTGGATCGGTAGTAGCGAGTTCGCTGGCGGGATGGCGCGGGACCAGCGCGTTCGGCGTGCAGCGTCAGCCCGAACAGTTGCTGGAACTCTACGAATTTGAAGGTTGCCCTTACTGTCGGCTGGTGCGCGAAGCGCTCACCGAGATGGGTCTGGATGTGCTGATCCGGCCGTGCCCCAAGCGCGGAGAGCGCTTCCGCCCAACCGTGGTCGAGCAGGGTGGCAAGGCGCAGTTTCCGTACCTGGTCGATTCCAACACGGGTACCGCCCTCTACGAGTCGGGCGCGATCATTCGGTATCTGGCCGAGACCTATGGTGCCCGGCGTCCGCGTCGAGGGTCGCAGGGCTTGCGCGCGTTCGGCAGCCAGTTGGCCAGTGTGCCGCGGCTGGGCCGGGGCATGCTGGCGCGCGGTTCCAAGCAGCCCGCGCAGCCGCTGGAGCTTTATTCCTTCGAATCCAGTCCGTACTCGCGGCCGGTGCGCGAGCGCCTTTGCGAACTCGAACTGCCCTATGTGCTTCGCAACATGGGCAAGGCGCAGAAAGCCGACATGGGTCCGCCGATCGTGCGCAAGAAGTTTTATCCGGATGCTGGCATCCGCGGCCGCAATCGCCAGCGGATGTTCGAGGAAACCGGGCGGTTGCAGGTGCCCTACCTGATTGATCCGAACACCGATGTCCGGATGTATGAATCGAAGGACATCATTCGCTACCTCAACAAGACCTACGCCCAATGAGCGCTGTACTCAAACCCGAATCAGGCAACTGGTCGCCCACCTCGTGGACGCAGCACCAGGCTGTTCAGCAGGCTAAGTACCCCGATCAGGAAGCGCTGGAAGGCGCCTTGCAGCAACTCAGCGACCTGCCTCCGCTGGTCACGTCCTGGGAGATCATGGCCTTACGGCAGCAGTTCGCCGATGCCACCGCCGGGCGTAAGTTCGTGTTGCAGGGCGGCGATTGCGCCGAGAGTTTTGCCGACTGCGCGCCGGACATCATCACCAACCGTCTGAAGGTGTTGCTGCAGATGAGCCTGGTGCTGGTCCACGGCCTGAAGAAGCGCGTGGTCCGCGTGGGCCGCTTTGCAGGGCAATATGCCAAGCCGCGCTCATCCGATCTGGAGACGCGCGACGGCGTGACGCTGCCCAGCTACCGGGGCGATATCATCAATGCGCCGGAATTCACCGAGGCCGCCCGCGTGCCCGATCCGCAGCGCCTGCTGACCGCGCATGCGCGATCGGCGATGACGCTGAACTTCGTTCGCGGTCTGATCGATGGCGGTTTCGCCGACCTGCATCACCCGGAGTACTGGGATCTGCAATGGGTCGAGCACGCGCCGCTGGCCAAGGAATACCAGAGCCGGGTGGATGCCATCGGCGATTCGCTGCGGTTCATGGAAACCCTGGCCGAGCAATCCATCAGCGAGCTGTCCCGAGTCGACTTCTTCACCAGTCACGAAGCCCTGCACCTGCCCTACGAGCAGGCATCGACACGGCGCGTGCCGCGCCAGCCCGGCTGGTACAACCTGTCCACCCACATGCCATGGATCGGCAAGCGGACGGCGGATCTGGATGGTGCCCATGTCGAATACTGCCGCGGCATCCAGAATCCGGTGGGCGTGAAGATCGGCCCTGGCATGGACGCGGCCTGGGTGCTGGGCCTGCTCGAACGGCTGAATCCGGAGAACATTCCCGGCAAGGTGGCGTTGATTCATCGCATGGGCGCCGAGGTCATCGGCAGCGACCTGCCGCCGATTCTGGAGGCGGTTCGCGACAGCGGGCGGCCGGTGCTGTGGATGTGCGACCCCATGCACGGCAATACCGAATCCGTCGCCGGGGGCGTCAAGACACGTCGCTTCGACAACATCCGCTCGGAGCTGGAACAGGCCTTTGATCTACATGCCGCGGCCGGCACCTACCTCGGCGGTGCCCACCTGGAGCTGACCGGCGAGAACGTCACCGAGTGCATGGGCGGCGCCCGCGATCTCACCGAGACCGATTTGGCGCGTGCCTACAAGACCACCGTGGACCCGCGACTGAACTACGAGCAGGCGCTGGAGCTGGCCATGCTGATCGTCCACAAGCAGGCGTCGGTGGGGCAGGGCTGATGTCCGTCGCGCTGTGGGTCTTGATCGGTCTGGTCGTATTCGTGATCTGCGGTTACGGCTTCGTGCGCAAGCGGCTGCAGCTGGCAAAACAGCAGGAAGCCCGTGCCGACTGGAGCAAGGTTCGCGAGTGGGATGACGACGATGACGACTGGGGCAAGAAGCCACCGGACGACGGCGCGCGCTGAATGCTCTGGTTATTTGGGTTGCTGAGCCTCAGCCTGCTGGCGGCAGCGATGTGGCTGCGCCATCTCAACCGGAAAGCGCGTGACCGGTCTGCGGAACCTCGACGACACTCTAGCCGCTGAGAGCTAGGCCCCGACCTTGCCGACCATGGCGATGCGCCCCTGATCGGAGACGACGACGCCGCCCGGCCGTTCCACGGTGATCGCGAACAGTGTGGGTGCGCCCACCGGCAGCTTGGCCTCGATGGGCACGATCACCTGGCCATCGTCGGTGATGTCGAACACGCCGCCATCCACCGGATGCTTTTCCCGGCTGCCGTCGAAGATCCACAGTTGATACTGCGCTTCAGCCGGGTTGTTGACCGACAGGTTCTCGATGGTCATGAAGCCGCGCTGGGCCTGCTGGCTCCAGACGACGGTTCCGGTCGTCTCGTCGCTGGCGGCCGGGTCCTCCGTGCCCGCGAGATCGAACTTGACCAGGTCGGGTGCCTGCGTCGCGAACTGATCACGCAACTCCGCAACGGTCGGTGCGGGTGCCGGTGTTTCGATGGGCTCAGGCGCCGCCGGCCACCAGCCCGCAATCGCCGCGATCAGGCAGGCCGCTGCGGCAAACCACGCCAGGCCTGCGTTCGCGGGCGCAGGGATGCGAGCCTGCTGGGATTGAATCGGGCAGACGGCCGAGGGCGCGGCGGCATCGGTCGGGGAGGGCAGCACAGCCTGCGCACGAATCCGGTCGGCCACGCTTGCGGGCAGGGGTTCGTCGCTACCTTCGGTGCGCGCAAGGTCGTAAATGGCCGCGAGTTCCTCGAGTTCGGCGAACTCCGGATCGTCGCGGTCCAGACGCAGACGTTCCTCGGCTGTGAGTTCGCCCGAAAGCGCTCTCAGCCAGAGGTCCATGTTGTCGTCAGACTGTGCCATTACTTGATTTCCGGCTCGTCATCGAGCCAGCCCTTGAGCCGCATCAGGCCGCGTCGCATATGCGATTTGACCGTGCCGAGCGGCATATCCAATTTCTTTGCGATCTCCGCGTGGCTGTAGCCGTACACCACGCCCAGGTCCAATGTGTCGCGTTCTTCCGCGCGCAAATCGCCGAGGCGTGCGCGTATCTGTCCGGCTTCCGTGCAAATTTCGGGATTGGCGTCCGCGTGCGGGTTCTCGATCCCGGTGGGCGGCAATTCTTCCGCCGCCGGGTGCCGCGTTTCCGCGCGAAACCGGTCAATGACACGGCGCTTCGCGATCATCGCGACGAACACGGTCTCCGAACGCTGATTCCGATCGAAACGTGCCGCGGATTTCCACAGGTCCAGAAACACTTCCTGAACGGCGTCCTCGGCGTCGGCCTGCCGCTTGAAATAGCGGCGGGCGATCGACCAGACCAATCCTCCATACGTCTTGATGCACGCGTCGACCGCTGTGGAATCACCACGGGCGATGCGTTCAAGTACGGTGAGGTCGGCCGCCAGAGTGGACTGCATGACGGGATTGTTTCGGACCCGACGAACGGGCGCAAGCCCTACATGCGATTCGACCCCGACAAGCACCGCTAACACGACCTGCCACCTCCTCCAATCCGCTCACCCATGGTTTCGCTGCCGGGCTTGTTTTGGATGCGCGTGAAGCGTCTCCGCAGAATCCGGTCTAATGCGAGAACTGTCTTCGAGGATGTTTCATGCAACGAGAAAAACGCTTGGCCATGGTGACCGGCCTGTTGCTTCTGCTCACCGCGCTGCCGCTACGGGCAGAGCAGGCGATTTTTGCCAGCGGCTGCTTCTGGTGCACCGAATCGGATTTCGAAAAGGTTGAGGGGGTCAGCGAGGCGGTTTCCGGCTACATCGGCGGTTCGGTGGAAAACCCCTCCTACCACGCGGTGTCCGCCGGGGAAACCGGTCACACCGAAGCGGTGCGGGTTGAATTCGACCCGGCGGTCGTCAGCTACGAGGAACTGCTGGACGTGTACTGGCGCAATGTCGATCCGACGACCGATGACCGTCAATTCTGCGACAAGGGCAGCCAGTACAGGCCCGGCCTATTTCCGCTGAACGATGCCCAGAAAACCGCCGCTCAGGCTTCGAAGCAGGCGGTGATTGAGGCGGGCAAGGTGTCGCCGGTGTTGGTCGAGATCACCTCCGGAAAAACCTTCTACCGTGCCGAGACCTACCACCAGGACTACTACAAGAAAAACCCGCTGCGCTACCGTTATTACCGGTACGCCTGCGGTCGCGATGCGCGGCTGGACGAACTCTGGGGAACGTCGGACTAGCCGAAGCGCGCCCTCCGGCGGCCTACCCCCCGACCGCCGGAGAGCAGCGACTCACTCCAGCCCGAGACTCGGCCACTGCTGGTCGGCCTGGACGATGAATGCGTCGCGGTCGGCCTGCCATTTTTTCTGGACCGATGCGCTGTAGTTCAGATAAAGCTTGTCATCGACGATGGCCCAGGCCTGCGGGTCGATTTTCACCAGATCTCCCTTGGCCACGGCATAGGCGCAATGCCCGCCATATTGCGGCGCGTACTGCTCGGGATTGTTCTCGAACAGCTCGCGGTGCTTGGCGCTCGCAAACTGCCAGGTCGCGCCCTGCCATTGCGTCGTATGGGCGTCGCTGCCCTCCACCGGCTTGCCGTCGGTGAAGTAGGCCACCGGGTCATAGCCCTTGATGGCGACATCGCTGAACCAGCCGGTGTAGATCTTCTGTCCGGCGATGGCCGGTGCCGTCACGAGCACGGCTGCGCCGATCACGAGGGTTTTGGCAAGTAGCTTCCAGTTGAGCAACATCGTCGACTCCTGTCGGTGAGTTTCGGTCCCCAGAAGACCGGCACGGGATGACATTTTTGCTGTGCTGCATGAGCCGAACGGGGAGGATCGCCGTGATCGGCGGCTGGACGGGTAACATTCTCGCATTCGATTCCGGCGCGGCTGTCGCCGGGTGGGCACAAGAGGAACTGGCGATGACATTGGATGTTTCACGGCTGTCCCGCGCGCTGATGGTTTGCGCCTGCACCCTGTCCCTGACGGGTTGTGGCGGCTCGGATGCTCCGGAGCCGCATTCCAGTCCGGCGGATGCCGCGCAGTGGGTCGCGCCCTCTACAGAAACGCCGGTGCGCGAGCAGGCCATTCCTCGCGGGCGCTTGGGTGACGCTGTCGTGCCCACGGCCTATGCGCTAAACCTCAATATCGACCCGGATGCCGATCGCTTCTCCGGCCGTGTGATCATCGACGTGCGCATCGCCGAGCCGGTGGACGTCATCTACCTGCATGGCAAGAATCTGACCGTGTCGGCCGCGACGCTTAGCGCCGGCGAAACCCTGATCGCGGCCGAGTACGCTCAGGTTGACCCTAGCGGTGTGGCGCGTCTGAGCCTGCCCATCTCGGTGTCCGCCGGCCAGGCGCGGTTGACCATCGACTACGGCGCGCCGTTCAGCACGACGCTGGATGGCCTGTACAAGGTTGAGGAGGATGACCGCGCGTATGCCTTTACACAGTTCGAGGCGATCTCGGCGCGCATGGCCTTCCCCAGTTTCGACGAGCCGCGCTTCAAGGTGCCTTTCGATCTGGCGGTCTCGGCGAAGGCTGATCACAGCGTCATCAGCGCCACGCCCGTGCGCCGAACCGAAACGGCGGTCGGTGGGGCGGTGCGCCATGTTTTCGAACAGACGCCGCCGCTGCCGACTTACCTCATCGCGTTTGCGGTCGGCCCGCTGGACATCAACGATGCGGGCGCGCTGCCGCCAAATGCGATTCGACACGAGCCGCTACCGTTTCGCGGGGCGGCCGCATACGGCAAGGGGGCACGGCTTGCGTATGCACTGGAGAGCACGCGGCCGCTGCTCGAAGGCTTGGAGACCTATTTCGGCACGCCGCACCCCTATCCCAAACTGGACATCATCGCCGCGCCCGATTTCGCGTTCGGCGCGATGGAGAATGTCGGCGCAATCATCTACCGCGAACAGCGGTTGCTGCTCGATGAAAACGCCTCGCTGAAACAGCGTCAGGCATTTGTATACACGCACGCGCATGAGCTGGCCCACCAGTGGTTCGGCAATCTGGTCACCCCCTTGTGGTGGGACGACATCTGGTTGAACGAGGCGTTTGCGACCTGGCTGGCCTACAAGGTCTCCGACCAGTGGAACCCGAGTCTGCAGTTCTCGCTGCGCTTGCAACGCCTTGCGCTGGAAACCATGGCCACCGATGCATTGGCATCCACACGGCAGATTCGCCAGCCGGTTGAATCGAACGACGACATCATCAATGCCTTCGACGGCATCACCTACCGCAAGGGCGGTGCAGTGCTGTCGATGTTCGAGCGGTTCGTCGGCGAAACCGCGTTTCGCGAAGGCGTACGCCTGCACATGGACCGGCATGCGAATGGCGTGGCGACAGCCGAGGACTTCATGCAGTCCATTGCAGATGGCAGCGAAGATGAGCGCGTGGTTCCAGCCTTCCGCAGCTTTCTGGAGCAGCCGGGCGTGCCGCTGGTCTCCGCCAGTGTGCAGTGCGATGGCGTGCCCACGTTGACGTTGGCGCAACAACGGTATCGTCCGCTGGGCTCCGCCGTGCCCGAGGGCGGTGACTGGCAAATCCCTGTGTGTTTCGTTGCGCTGGATGGGGAGCAAGCCGAGGAGACCTGCCACCTGCTGACGAAGCCCCGCGAAACGCTGGAGCTGCAGCAGTGCCCCCAGGCCTTGCTGCCCAACGCCGCGGGCGCCGGCTACTACCGCTGGACGCTACCCAGCGACGGTTGGGCTGCCTTGCTGGATCGTATCGACCGCCTGAGTCCGCCAGAGCAGCTATCGCTGATCGATAATCTGGATGCAGCGTTTCGGGCCGGTGAACTGGAATTCAGCGTGTTGCGCGATGCCTTACCGGTGCTCGCGGAGCAGCCCAACTGGGAGGTCGCGACCCGCCTGGCGAAGGCCTGGGCGCAGTATCAGAACAGCCTGGTTGACGAAGCCGGGCACGCGGCCATGCGCTCGGCGCTCAGGACGGCATATGCGCCGCGTTTCGAGCAGGAGCTGGGATTGCAGCCCGATCCCAAGGAGTCGAACAACGACGCCTTGCTGCGCGGGCGGCTGGCGGAAATTCTCGTGCGAGACGCCGCCGACAGCGAGACGCTGGCCCGCCTTGCCGAGGCGGCGGATGCCTACATCGGCCCGCAAGGCGGCGCCATGCAGCCCGGAGCGCTGCCCGGCGATGTGATTGAGCCTGCGTTGATTGCGGGGGTGATCGAGCGGGGTCCGGCCTTTGCTGATCGGTTATGGGCTCGATTCGAGACCAGCACTGACGCCATCTTGCGGGAACATATCCTGACCGCTGTCGCCACGGCGCCTCAGCCCGAGATCGCCGCCGAAGCGCGGCGGCGGGCACTCACCGATGACCTGCGCAGCAACGAATTACTGCAGGTGCTGCGTGACCAATTCGCGGCGTCGGTCACTCGGCCCGACGCTTGGGAGTGGCTGCGTCAGCACGCTGATGCGGTACTGGCCAGGCTGCCGGAAACGTCGCACGGGCGCATCGCCAAGTACCCCGAGCAGTTCTGTAGCCCGGAGCGGCGCGCGGAGATCACCGCGTTCCTGGAGCCACGTGTCGAGTCGCTGTTCGGTGGGCCACGAACCCTGGACCAGACCCTGGAGAAGGTCGATCTGTGCATTGCGCTGAAGCAGGCCCGTGGTGAGCAGGTCGCCCAGGCAATGGCTGCCACGGAGCCCGTTCCGGCACCGTGATGAGGCGGTTGTGGTGACCTGAACCGACCGACGGCGCCCGCGCGTGGCGCGGATGTTGCAGTGCGATGACATCGGGTTCCAGGGAGGAACAGATGGCCAGATCGCAAAGGGCTCCAGTTCGGTTCGACTTTGTCGGAATCGCCGATGCCCACCGTCGCACGCTGATTTCTGCGCTCAATACCGTGTCCGGCCAGCTAGGTGTCGCATTCGAGCATGTGCAAGGCCAGGCTGGCGAGTTGCTGATTGTCGGGTTTGACGACCTGCCTGCCATTCGGCGCTACACGCCTGAACACGTGGCCGTGTTGAGCTTCGGAGATCGGCGTACCCACGAATCGGCCGATGTCGTGCGGCCGATTCGCGTATCGCAACTGATGGCGGCCCTGGAACGGGCGATGAGCCACATCCGTGACGCATCCGCGGCGCCACCCGATCAGCCCGCAGCGAGCAAGCCGCGCATGTACCGCGGAGCGCCGGTGGAAGGCTCGAAGCCCGCCGTCTCAGCCCCCGCGGACGAAAAGCCGCGTGCCGGACTGGTTTATCGCGGCTCCAGGGTGGGCTAGAGCCCGGCTTTCTTCCAGTCCGCCAGAAAGCGGTCCAGACCGCTGTCTGTCAGCGGATGGTTCAGCAGCTTGTTGAACACGCTGGCCGGGATGGTTGATGCGTCCGCGCCGGCCAGGGCGGCCTGTAACAAATGCTCGGTGTGCCGGATGCTTGCGGCGAGAATCTTGGTTTCGAAACCGTAGTTGTCGAACACTTGTCGCAGGTCGCGAATCAGATCCATGCCGGCCTGGCCGATGTCGTCCAGCCTGCCGATGAACGGGGAGACGTAGGTCGCACCTGCCTTGGCCGCAAGCAGTCCTTGCACGGCGGAGAAGCAGAGCGTGACGTTGGTCTTGATGCCGTCATCGCTTAGCGCCCGGCAGGCGGCCAGCCCATCGGTGGTCAGCGGCAGCTTGACGACGACATGCTCATGCAACGCAGCCAGTTCTCGTCCCTGTGCCAGCATCGATTCGGTGTCCAGCGCCGTGACCTCCGCGCTGACCGGCCCACCGACCAATTCGCAGATCGCCACGACGGTGTCGTGGAACGGCTGGCCGGTCTTCGCGACCAAAGAGGGGTTGGTGGTGACGCCGTCGACCAAACCGCCGGCGACACATTGGCGCAGTTCGTCGAGGTCGGCTGAATCTATGAACAATTCCATTCGAAGGCTCTAGCGTGTCAGTGGAGTCAGCGAATTGTAAGCGGATCATCGCGTTGCGACCGCGCTGGCCCTGGACGCATCTCAGACCAAGGGCCGGGGAAGCTCGCTAATCTTTGGTCTGAATGACCGAAATATCGCCCACCTGAGATATTGGGCGTCGATAAGTTTTTGAATTCATAGAGAAATAAACTTGGCATGCGCCCTGCAGTTGGGTTGCTGTCATTCGCCAATTGGGAGTTCAATCGATGATTCACCGCCAAGGTTTCTGGGTGCTGGGCCTTGTGGCCTGCGCAATGACCACTTCCGCCTGCGCCAACTCGGTGGACATCGAGAGAATCGATGACCCGAATGCCGAGTTCAGTCTGGTCAATGGTGCGATCAAGATCGGGCCGAACAGTCGTGTCGGCGATCTCGAAACCGTTAACGGCTCCGTGTCGGTGGGGGATTCCAGCCGGGTGGGCGATATCGAGGTCGTCAACGGGTCCATCAAGCTTGGTGAGCGCGTAAGAGTTGAGGACATCGAATCGGTTAATGGCGGGATTCACGCCGGCAGCGGACTCACCGTCATCGGTGGCGTGGAATCCGTCAACGGCGACATCCGGCTGGGCTCAGGCGCCACCGTGAAGAACGGAATCGAGACCGTGAATGGCGAGATCGTCTTCACCCGGTCACGCATCGAAGGCGGCATCGAAACCGTGAACAGCCCGCTGGACACCGGAACGGATTCGGTGATCCTGGGCGATATCGTTTACGAGGAAACCAACCATGGCAGCCGACACGTGCCGCGCGTCGTGATTGGCCCCGGGACTCGGGTTGAGGGTGATCTTCGGTTCTACCGGGAGGTGAATCTTGAGATTCACGAGACCGCGAAGATCACCGGCCGCATTCATCGGGCTTGGTCCGGCGCCGAGTCCGCCCGGCTGTAGGCGCCGCGGTCGTGGGGGTGGTGCCCCCCACGACCTGTCGACTTACATCGCGGGTTTCGATTCCTGATTGATATCGACGCCGACCTGGGACTGGATGTAGTTCTGTTCGCCGACCTTGCCGATGAGCGACAACTGGGTTTCCAGAAAGTCGATGTGATCTTCTTCGGATTCGAGGATGCGAACAAAGAGCTCGCGTGACACGTAGTCACCCACGGCTTCGCAGTGTGCGACAGCATCCTTGTAGAGCGGATGTGCCTGCATTTCGATCTTCAGGTCGCACTCGAGAATTTCCTGCACGGTCTCGCCGATCCACAGCTTGCCGAGGTCTTGCAGGTTCGGCAGGCCGCCAAGGAACAGCACGCGCTGGATCAGCGCATCGGCATGTTTCATCTCGTCGATGGATTCTTCGTACTCCTTCTTCGCCAGCTCGTAGACGCCCCAGTCCTGCAGCATCCGCGAGTGAAGAAAGTACTGGTTGATCGCCGTCAGTTCGTTCTTGAGACCGGCGTTCAGATATTCGATGACCTTGCTGTCGCCTTTCATGGCAGCTCTCCTGTCGCCGGGGGAATCCGTGCGTCACTGTGAATTTTGCGGAAGGATACGCTCCACCTTGCTTGGTGGCAAGCTAAGTGACTGATTTTTCAGGACAATTTAAATGATTCACGGAAGCGTTCTCATTTGTGAATAACCGGCGAACGCGGGCCGACCGCCGACAACCGTTTGATCGATATAACAAAAGCGAATGCTGCATTGCGGGAGTGCTGCGCCGACCCTACAGTCGCGCTTCCGTATTCACTCGCAAAAGGCGACCGAAGACATGGCAGCCGTAGCTCCCGAGACAGTGCTCAGCGTCCACCATTGGAACGACACGCTCTTCAGCTTCACCACCACCCGCGACGAAACGCTGCGCTTTCGCAATGGGCAGTTCGTGATGGTGGGCCTGGACCTGGAAGGCAAGAAGCTGATGCGGGCCTATTCGATCGCCAGCGCCAATCACGAGGACTTCCTCGAGTTCTTCAGCATCAAGGTGCAGGACGGGCCGCTGACCTCCCGCCTGCAGCATCTGCAGTCGGGCGACAAGATCCTCGTCAGCCGCAAGCCCACCGGCACGCTGGTGTTGGACGACCTCAACCCTGGCCGCAATCTCTGGCTGCTGGCGACCGGCACCGGCCTGGCGCCGTTTCTGAGCCTCATCAAGGACCCGGAGAGCTACGAGCGCTTCGACAAGGTCGTCGTCGTGCATGGCGTGCGCTACGAAAACGATCTCGCCTACCGCCACGTGCTGGAACACGAGCTAAAGGAACACGAGTATCTCGGTGATCTGGTCGGTGGTCAGTTGATCTACTACCCCACTGTCACCCGGGAAGACTTTCGCAACCAGGGCCGGATCACCGACCTGATCCGGTCGAACAAGCTCACCGATGATCTCGGCCTGGAGCCGATGAACTCGACCGATGACCGCGCCATGCTCTGCGGCAGCCCGGCCATGCTCAAGGACACCGCCAGCCTGCTGGACGAGCGCGGATTCACGATCTCCGCCGGAATCGGCGAGCCGGGCGACTACGTGATCGAGCGCGCCTTCGTCGAGAAATAGGGCGGCTACTGCGGACGAATCGTCGGCGCGCTAGCCTGCGCCGTGCCGCGAATCAGCAGGTTGTGAGCATCCCAGCTGGCCACGGCGTCCATTTCGGTGAGTAGCTGTACCTCGCCATTGCTGCGCTTTGCGACCGGCGTACCGTTGCGGAATAGCACGCGGTTGCCGGGCAGGCGTGCGACCTTGTCGCCCGGCGTGAGAATGCCGGCCAGATTGAGCGGGTCGGCTGCCGAGATTGACACGTATTCGGGTTCTGCCTCCGACATCTCCGGCAGGCTGCGCAGGGTCGCGGCGGCTTCCGGCAGGGCGAACTGTTCGCCGGAAAAGCCGCTGACAAAGCGTCCGCCACGGATCTCGCCTCGCGCTTCCAGGCGTCGGTACACGTAATAGAGATCGCGCCAGGGTGGCAGGCCGTCTTCGCGGTCGAGCATGCGACGAAACACCACGCCATAGCGTGCGAGCAAAGTGCGGGCGATGTGCTCGACATGCGGCTCGGCCAGCGCGGTGGTGTCCTCCGTCATAATCCGGCGCCGTCGCGTCAGCGACCAGCGGCCGGATTCGTCCAGGTCCAGCGCCCGCATTGATGGTCGGCGCCGTGGCCGACCGCGTTTTTTGGAGGGCTGCAGCAGCGCGCGCAGGCCGGCGAAGGAATCACAGGTCACCAGCCCCTGGCTCACCAGTTCCCCCAGCGCGGTTTCCAGCTCCGCGCCGAGCAGTCCGGTGTCGGCCAGCAGGTCCGAGTGGAAGCTCGCGCCATGCGTTTTCAGGGCGTCCAGCGCGCGTTCGCCGCGCGGTGAGAGCTCCGGGCTGGTTTCGGTCGTGCCGTCCGATCGTTGCCAGAACGGCAGATGCTCGCGAGTCGACCAGAATACCGGGGTCGTGCGGATCGGCCCGGCCTTGCGACGGGTATCGTCCTGCCCCGCGGGCGCAGGCCGCGCCCAAGTGATGCGCCCGGCCGCGCAGTGCCGGTCCAGCATCAGTGGCAGGTAGTCACCGATGCGCGCCGGCAAAATGTCCTGCTCCCACGCAATGGCGGGCGCCGGGAAGCCTTCGAGTTGCTGCAATACCGCGAGCAACGCCTGGTCACCCTTGGATCGCGCATCGGTCTCGCCATCGCGCTGTGCCACGCCCTGCCAGCGGAACAGAAAACGCAGAAACTCGCTGGGCGCGACCGCGCGAATCTCTGCGCGGCGCGTGTCGCGGGTGTAGCGATGTATGCGCGCGAGCAGGCGACGATCACACCATTCGGAGGCCTCTGGCGCGGTGAAGGCGCCGCGCATCATGGCGCCCTCGGCCTCGAGCTGCAGCAGGGCGAGCTCGACCTGGCTGAAGGCCGTGTCCAGCTGGCGGGCCAGTTCCGCGATGGTCACCGGCCCCAGCAGCTCCATGCGATTGCGAAGAATCTCCCGCAGGGCATCAGCGCTTTCGGCTCGCTCCGGGTGGACGGCACTGATCGGTGGCGTGCGTGCCGAATCCGGGAACAGGGCGAGAAATTCATGCAGGCGTTCAGCCGCGACGTGGAGCGTGACACCGGTGGCCGTGCGCAGGCGTGTGGCGCGGCCTTGCGCGTGCAGCTGCGCCAGCAAGGCATCGGCCGGGGCGGTGACCTCGGGTTCGGTCAGGCAGCCGAAGGTCAGCATGGCGTCGTGTAGCTCGTCTGCATTGCCGACCGCTGGCTGGGCTTCATCGCGGACGCGGGCAATGGCCTCCGGAGCGAGCCGCCCGATGTCGGCGGCGGTGCGCAGGTCCATCAGCGGCTGGGTGCTGATGGCGCGGGTGCGGCGCTCCTCGGCCTCGCCGTCATCGAGAAACGCGTACGGCTTGGCATGAATGATCGCGTGGGCCAGCGGCGAAGGCGCCGCCAGGTCGCGGCAGACAATGCGAACGGCGCCGGTTTCCACGCCCTGCAGCAGGCGCTCCAGGCCGCTGATGTCCATGACCTCGTGCAGGCAGTCATGCAGGGTCTGTTGCACCAGCGGATGATCAGGCACCTCGCGCGGGCCGGTCAGGTTCTCCGCGCAGGCGACCTGATCCGGGAAGACCACGGTCAGCAGATCTTCGGCGTCGCTGCGCTGGAACTGTGGCGGCACCCTCTTCCCGCCGTTCATGCGCCGGATTGCCAGTGCCCCGGTGGCGGCCCAGCGCCAGCGTGTTGCGAACATCGGCGCATCCAGCAGCGCCTGGATCAGCACATCCCGCACCGTTGCAGCTTTCAGAAACCCGGAGACCTCTTCCAGGGCAAAACTGTGCGTTGGCCCTAGCGACAGCACGATGCTGTCGTCCAGCGCGCTGGCCTGCAGCTCGAAGTTGAACTGCCGGCAGAACCGCTTGCGCAGCGCCAGGCCCCAGGCCCGGTTCAGTCGCGCGCCGTAGGGCGAGTGAATGACCAGGTGCGTGTCGCCGACATCGTCGAAAAAGCGTTCGAAGACAATGGTGTCCAGGCTGGGCAGCACGCCCAGCGCGGTCCAGGACGCGGCCAGATAGTCAGCGAGCTGGTCGGCCGCGGCGGCGGGCAGGTGGACATCGTGCATGAGCCAGTGGCGGCAGGCCTCGACCCCCTCGGCCAGCCGCTCCGCCGCGGTGGCGCTGAGTGCGGACACCGCGGCGCAGAGTTCATCGGTTCGCCCCAACCCCTCGCCGAACCAGAACGGAATCGTTGGCGGTTGGCCGCCGGCGTCCTCGACCAGCACCTTGCCGGTTTCGACCTTGGCGATGCGGTACGAGGTGTTGCCGAGCTGGAAAATATCGCCAGGGATCGCCTCGAACGCGAAATCCTCGCCGACTGTGCCGATGCGGTGGCCCTCGGGTAGCAGGACCACATCGCTGTCGAACTGGTCCGGAATCACCCCGGCATTGGTCACCGCGGTGAGCTTGGCCCCGCGTCGCGGGCGCAGCATGCGATGCACGGCATCGTAGTGAACATAGGCACCGCGCCGGCCGCGTCGCGTGGCATAGCCCTCCGCCAGCATGCGCACGACTTGTTCGAACCGCTCGGCGCTGAGCTCGCGATACGGCTGGGCGTGGCAAAGCTGCTTGTACAGATCATCCAGCGACCACTCCTGGCAGCCGACCTCGGCGACGATCTGCTGGGCCAGCGCGTCCAGTGGGGTCTGCGGGATGTGGATGCGGTCCAGCTCGCCCTGGTCGATGGCGTGGAGCAGGGCGGCCGACTCCAGCAGGTCGTCCAGCGCCAGCGGAAACAACCGGCCCTTGGGCGTGGCACCGATGCGGTGCCCGGCACGGCCCACACGCTGTAAAAAGGCATTGATCGCCCGGGGTGATCCCAGTTGGCAGACCAGATCGATATCGCCGATGTCGATGCCCAGTTCCAGCGAGCTGGTCGCCACCAGCGCCTTGAGCTGCCCGTTCTTGAGGCGCTGCTCCGCTTTCAGGCGATGTTCGCGTGACAGGCTGCCGTGGTGCGAGGTCACATGCTCCTCGCCGATGCGTTCGGCCAAGTGCTTGGCGGCGCGTTCGGCGACCCGTCGCTGATTGACGAAGATCAGCGTCGTCTGGTGGTCGGCCACGAGCTGGGCGAGCCGGTCGTAGATTTCCTCCCAGACCTCGTTGGCCATCACCGCTGTCAGTGGCGAGTTTGGAATCTCCAGCGCCAGATCACGCTCACGAACATGCCCCGCATCGATGATCTCGATGTCGTCACGGGCGGGGGCAGCCGCCCCGCCCATCAGAAAATCCGCCATCGTCGCCAATGGCTTGACCGTGGCCGACAAACCGATACGCACCGGCTGGCGGGGGCACAGCGCCGCCAGGCGTTCCAGCGACAGCATCAGATGTGCGCCGCGCTTGCTCCCCGCGACCGCGTGCAGTTCGTCCACGATGATCGTGCGCAGTGCGCCGAACATGCGCCGGCCGCTGTCCGAGGTCAGCAGGATGTACAGCGACTCCGGCGTCGTGACCAGAATATGCGGCGGATTGCGGCGCATCCGGTCGCGTTCGGATTGCGGCGTGTCGCCGGTGCGCACGCCATCGCGGATCGCGACATCCGGGTAGCCCAGCGCAGTCAGGTTCGCGCGGATGCCGGCCAGCGGCTCCTGCAAATTCTTCTGAATGTCGTTGGACAGCGCCTTGAGCGGTGACACGTAAAGCACGTGCACCGAATCGTCCAACCCGCGTTCAATGCCGGCCTCGACCAGATCGTTGATCGAAGACAGGAACGCCGCCAGTGTCTTGCCGGACCCGGTGGGCGCGGCGATCAGCGCATTGCGATGCTCGGCGGTGATCATCCAGGCGCGCTCCTGCACCTCGGTCGGTTGGCCGAAGCGCGACCGCAGCCAGCCGGATACGGCGGGGTGGAACAGACCGTCGCGTTCACTGTTCGGCTGGAAGTGCAGATGCGTTTGCATGGCGTGGACATCTTACGACATGGCTGTTGATAAAATCAGTAAATGTCGGGCCCGCCGCCAAGAAGGTCTCGCGAGTGCTGTCGACGTGGTGGGACCGAGCCGCATTCAGCCTGACTGATTTGGAAGAGAACCTGCGTAGCTCAGAGCGAACATCGCTATCGAGGGCTCCAAAGCGGGAAGGAATCCAAAAGCAGCGCGCTGCGGCTCTGCAAGCACGTCGTGCGGAGATCGTGGATGCGGTGGGTGACCGCGAAGCACTAGGGTTTGCCGGTTTGGCGTGAACATGGAGCAATTGCTGGACTGCTATCGATCTGGCGCCATCCACCCGCACGTAGACCGCTGCTTTACGCTCGACGAGGCCGCGGAGGCGCGCCGGTACATCCAAGACCGGAAGAACGTCGGCAAGGTGTTGCTGACGCCCTAGCGGCGCGATCCCTCAGCCATGACTCGCGGTATCCGTCCCGGCCATGCCGTTGACGTTGTAGACCGTCGGCGAGCGCGGCGCGTCGGCGGCATCCGGCGCGGTGCCCAGCACAAGATCTCCGATGCCGGTGGAGACGCCCCACCACAGGTTTTCGTTGCGGAAGTGATGCAGCCGGTGCATGCGCTGGCGGCGGCGGTAGTACGACAGCGCCGGTGTCCAGCGGACATGCGCCATGAAGTGGCACCACTCGTAGTGCAATGCCAGGACGAAGAACATGGCCAGCGCCCCGGTGGCCAGTTCGATGGTGGGCATCAGGCCGTAGGCAAGCAGAAAGATGACCGGTACCACGGTTGGGAACACCTCCAGATTGATGGTGATGTCCGACAGATCGTTCGGATCCACGTGGTGCTTCCGATGGGTGCGTCCAACGTTCAGGTTGATGGTCCGCCCGAACATGCGCGGCGGCTTCATGTGAAGCAGCTTCACGTGGATGACCCATTCAAAGAATGGCCATATCAGCAGAATTGCGAGCGGAGCGATCAGATCCGCCGGCCGCCAGTTGCCGAGCCAGAGCCGATAGGCCACGAGTCCGACCGCGAGTATCGTCAGGATGATCGGGCTGGCGTTGCGGTACAGCTCGCGGATGGTCTCGCCGGCGGTGGTCGGTATCGGCGGTCTTGTCTGTGCACTATTCATGTCAGATCCCCTCGAGATGCTGTTCGTACAGGGTCAGGAAGCGGTTGATGGCCTGGCTGCTGGAGTCGATGTAGTCGCGGGCCACGTCGAACGCAGCTTCACGTTCGCCGGAGCGCACATGACGGGCCATCGACGAGAAGCTGTCGAGCCGGGAGAACTCATCGGCCAGCATGCCGGTCATGAGTCGCGCAATTGGCTCATAGGTCTTGCGCAATGAGTTGAACGCCAGCCGATAGGCGATGTTGCCGCTGCCGTCGACCAGAACATCCCAGAATTCCAGCGCCAGCGGTTGCAGCTCGGCGGGGCCAGATGCTTCGCGCATCTGTTCGACGATGGCATCCAGCCGGTCTGCCATGGCCGGGCTGCCATGCGTTGCGGCATCGGCCGCGATCTCCGGTGACAGCACCTGGCGCATGCGGACCACACTGCGGGCCACGCCGACCTGGATGCGTCCGGCGGCGTCGATCATCAGGCTCGCCAGCAGTTCCGGTCCGGCCTGCGCACGGTAGTCGCTGACCGTGGTAGTGCCGCCGTGGCGGACTCGCACCAGACCGGCTTGCTGCAGGCGCTTGAGTGCTTCGCGCACGGCGTTGCGGCTGACATCGAGCAATTCGCACAGCGCGCGTTCGGCCGGCAATTCTTCGCCGGGCTTGAGCTGCTGGCTGACGATGCGGTCGCGTAGCTGGTTGAACACCACATCCGAGACAGACTGTTTTTGAACGGCTTCGAACATGGGTGAAGAGCACCATTTGGTTCAGTGGTTCTACCAGTGTACCATTGTGCTCGACGTTGTCGAATCCGTCTGGATCGGGGCGGCAGCCAATGGACCGTCCAAAGAAAGACGGCCGTCGAGGAGACAGAGAGGGGGTGAGCATGCGCACTACGCGTGTGTCGCACAGCGCGATGATTCGTACGGGTATGTTGATTGCGGCGCTGTCGGCGGTTGCCGCTGTGTCGCAGGCGCAGGCGGGGCGCGAGTCCGGTCAGGCAAACACAAGCGCCGCGTCACCGGACCCGGAGTTGGTGGACGTGATTCCGCTGCCGGAACAGGCGTCCGAATCGGTGGTTCGGGCCCGGCGCCGGCCCGCACTGGAGGAGATTGTCGTCACGGCGCAGAAGCGGGAGGAAGATCTCCAGACCGTGCCGCTGTCGGTGACCGCGATCGGCGGCGATGATCTGGTCGACAAGGATATGGGCGACATGAACGAGGTTGCCAGCTACGTTCCGAACCTTGACGTGCTGGCAGTGCCCACCTTTCCGAGCATCTACATGCGCGGTCTCGGGTCCAGCTACAACCGCGGTTTCGAGCAGTCTGTCGCCATTCTGATCGACGAGGTGTTCTACGGGCGCGCCTCATACATCAACCAGGGGTTGCTCGACTTGCAGTCCGTAGAGGTGCTGCGCGGGCCGCAGGGCACGCTGTTCGGCAAGAATTCCTCGGCCGGCGCGATCCATTTCCGCACTGCGAGGCCGGAGCGCGAGTTCGGCGTGACCGCCGATGCCCAGTTCGGTGTAGACGAACACAGACGCTTCCGGTTCGCCTCCACCGGGCCCGCGGGGGATGAGCTGAGCTGGCGCGTGGCACTGCTAAGCGACCGTCGTGACGGCCGCGTGCATAACACCGGCACCGGCGTCGACGAGGAGAACCTGGACAACCTGGGAGCGCGCGGGCGGCTGCTATGGGAGCCAGGAGACGACCTGAGCGTGGATTTCACTGTCAATGCCAGCATCGTCAACCAGCACGGTTCCGGCAGTCAGCTGATCGAGGTGCGCGACCGACATCTGGCCGCGATGCGAGTGTTTGACGACCGGGTCGGCGATAACCCGTACGACGAGGAAACCTCCACCGATTTTCCTGCCGGGGTTGCCCGCGATGCCTGGGACGGCACCATCAAGATTGATCGCACGACGGGCGGGGGCACGGTCTTCACTAGCATCACCAACTATGCGTGGCTGGACGAAGTCGTCAGTCTGGATGCCGATGTCTCTCCTGTGCCGTTTCTGGTCCTCGACAACAATGAGTCGCTGCGCCAGTACAGCCAGGAGTTCCGGCTGACGTCACCGCCGGGTGACTTCGAGTACGTCGCCGGCCTGTACGGCCTGCGCACCGACTTGCGGACCACCTACGACATCACTGAATACCTGATGCTCAACGAGATACTGCAGATCACCGGGGAGCTGGAGCGCCGCGCCTGCGTCAACAGCCCGGCTCCGGAGGCTTGCCAGGATGCCGTGTTGAACGACGCGGTCAGCGGTGCAGTCGCCGGACAGACTATCCGGGCCCGCCTCGCGCTGGAGGGCGGCATGCCCCAACCCGTCGAAACGTCATTGACCCGCTTCGATCAGCTCACTGACAGTCTGGCGCTGTACGGCCAGTTCACCTGGCATTTCGCGCCGCGCTGGTCGGCGATATTGGGCGGTCGGCTGAACTACGAAAAGAAGATCCTCGATGTGGCGCATCGCCTGCTCAACAACCGCACAGGGCAGGACGGCAACGCCATTCTCAGCGGTTCGCAGGGGCTGCCTGGGGTCGGATTCGGAATCGGCGATTCGCCGCTGGGTTCGGTGATCTTTCCGGTCATCATCGCCGGCGACACGCAGTTTCAGGCGCATCGAGAGCGGCAAGACGTCAATTTGATTCCCAAGCTGTCCGCGCAATTCGATTTCAGAGATGACGCCATGGCCTACGCGTCGGTCGCGCGCGGCTACAAGTCCGGCGGTTTCAATGCACAGCCGGTCAACGATGAGCAGTTGGAGTTCGACGAGGAAGACGCGCTGACCTACGAGATAGGCATCAAGTCGGAACTGCTCGGGCGAGCGGCGCGGCTTAACGTCTCGCTGTTCCGGACTGACTTCGACGGGTTGCAGGTCGCAACGTTCAACGGGTTTGCCTACGTCGTCGGCAACGCGGCCTCCGCCACCATCCAGGGAGTGGAATTCGAAGGCGTGCTGTTGACACCGTACGGGGTTCTGCTCGGACTCAATGGCGCGTTCACGCAGGCCGAGTACGATGATTTTTCCAGCGCGCCCTGCGCGGCCGAGGAGACCGGCACGCCGCCCTGCGATCTCGGCGGCCAGCGCCTGCGGCTGGCTCCCGAACTGAAAACCACGTTCACCGCAGGCTGGGAGGGCAGCCCCTGGCGCTGGCCCGTGGTGGCGACCGCCGGAATCACCGCCAGTTACACCAGTGACGTGCCGCTGGCGACCGACCTTGATCCGATTGATTATCGCGTGCCGGGCACGACCTATGGCGTCCGGCTGGGTCTGAAGTCCAGCAGCGGGGACGGCTGGCGCGTCACGCTATTCGGCGACAACGTGACCGGTCACGAATCGCTGGCCGGTGCGCAGGATGCCCCCGCCTATCGCGGCACCCACTTCGGCGGCGCATTTCCCGGTCCCTCATACGAGCTGG
Organism: Abyssibacter sp.; assembly: GCA_023146115.1. Taxonomy (GTDB): domain Bacteria; phylum Pseudomonadota; class Gammaproteobacteria; order Nevskiales; family OUC007; genus Abyssibacter. The sequence continues at coordinate 23,679 of JAGLCS010000162.1, forward strand.
AGGTCGGCTACAGCTTCTGACACCTCTTCGGTGTTCAGTCCACGGCGGTCAGTTCAATGGTCTCGATGGCCTGCTCGCGGATCGCGTCTCCGCAGAACGGTACCTCCAACCACTGTTTGTCGCCGTACATTGCTGTCTGGTCGGCATGAAAGGCTGAGGTTGGATCTGGGGACTGCGAGTACGTCGTGATCGTCGACATGCGCGGGCAGTCGTCATCCGGAAAGCTGACGACCTGGGTGTAGGTGTTGCCGTGGTAGGGATTGGCGTATCCCGAGGCTGGGTCCCATTCGATATTGAGAATGCTGTACGAACCCATGCGGTCGATGCCGCCATGCAGCGGGTACCGCAGGCCATCGCGTTCGATGTATTGGTAGTCGCGCAGGCTTGCGTCCAGTTCGATGCCGGCGTCGTTGAGTTCTGCCACCGCGTCTGCCACCGCCATTGCGACGGTCGGGTGCAGTGGATTGAGACCAGACGGTGTGTCGATGGGTTGTTGGGACAGGAACGGAACGAGGAACGCGTGAGTCCCCGGCAACCGTGTCTGCGTCGTCGTGCCGGAAGGCAGGGTCGTGCCGGTCAGGCGGCCTGCAATGCGGCGGAACAGCAGGGCGCCGGGGGAGTCTAGGTTCGTGGTCAGATCCCAGTCCGCGAGAATCGGGCAGGCCGCCGAGATGTCCACGGGACCGCCGCTGCCGATGGCCACGCCCAGCGTATTGCAGACGGTCACCAGGTCGTCCCGCCACAGCTCACCGAGGTACTGGCGTGAACCGAACAGCCAGTCTTTCATGATGTCGTGGGTGAAGCCGGTACCGGGATAGCCGTCGGTGCCGGCCAGACGTTCGCGGATCATGGTCAGACCCAGCCGGGTGCGCAGCCGGCGCTCCGTGCCTTCCTCGCCAAGAATCCGCGGGAATCCGGTTAGCGGCTCGTCGGGATGCGATAGCCAGTAGGAATCGTTGGAATTGCTGACGTAATCGTCGCGGAACAGCCGCGGCAAATTGGACGGACCGAAGATGCCGGGGACCACGGCGTCCGGATCGTCGTCCCAGGCGCAGGCCGAGCGGCTGCCGTCCAGTATCGGCAGACCCAGCAGCGGGAAGGCGACTGCACCCAGCACGGAACCGCAGGTCACCGCCTTGGCGTCGTCGACATTGGCCGAAACGGTGATATCGCCGTAGAACGCCTCGCCGTCGCGATCGACCGCGACCGTGTTCGCCCACGGCACGCCCTGCAACCCGTCCAGCACCGCCTCGAATTCGCGCACCGAACGGACATCCGCCAGTTTCACGAAGTGGTTCAGGTAGCGCATGTTCTCGGCGTTCGGATCGGCCAGCGCGAAGCCGAGAACCGGTGTCCAGACGAAGATCGGAAGGCCGGCGATATTGGTCACCATCGGCCCATAACGGGTGGTGTAGAGCGTACGGTCGACGGTCTCCAGGCTGCCGTCTTCCTGCAGCGTCTCCGCCGTGAGCGGCCACGCCTGCATCTGTTCCACCTGCCCGTCGACCAGGTAGCTATGCGCCCCGACGAGCGTGAGCTGATACGGCGTGAAACGAAACGCCGCCGATGTGGTGTGCGACCAGGCCACGTCACGGTTGGTGCCGATAACGACAAAAGGCAGGCCCAGAAAGGTGGTGCCGGAGAGTTCCATCCGGTCGGGAATCCGGAAGCTGGCCTGATAGAAGATGCCCGGATCGTTGTAGGTCTGGTGCGGGTTGCCGAGCAGGATTGGTGCGCCATCGGCGCTGGCCTCGGTGCCGATCGCCACAGCGTTGCTGGCCATGTGGCCGCCCGGATGCCAGTCGTGAGCTTTGCGCAGGGCAGAGATCATGCTCGGCACGTCGTCGGCGCTGGCGCTCGCGACCGGTGCCGCGCCGCCGATTCCGTCTACCGAGGGGGCCGAGCCGGCAAAGATCGCCAGTGTGTAGGCCATGCGAAACACGTCGTCGATGGCGATCGGCTTGACCCAGTCGGCACCGCGGCAGCTCGGGTCGGACAGCTGGTCGACTCCGGTCTCCGCGAGATAGTGGTTGTACCCCGCGACATGGCCGGCGAACAGGTCGCGAATCTCTGGTCCGGGGCCCAGTGGCGGGGGTTCTGCGGCAAGACGCTCCACTGTCCCCTGGGCACGGATTAGCTTGAAAAAGAAATCGCTGTTGAGATTGTTGAAGCTGAAGCCGTTGGCGGGGAACGGAAAGTCCGCGTCGGCTCCGAAGTAGCGCGAGCGTTCACCGGCCGTGGTGACATAGAACTCGGCGATGCGGCAGATGGCATCTTTGGCCGAGACGTATCCATAGCCGTAGCCCAGGCCGAACCAGTCGTTCGCTTGGATATGCGGCACGCCACCAGCCGTCCGGGTGACCGTGACGCCTCCGGCATCGGGAGCCTGGCCGCCGGGTGGCTGGCCGGAACCGCAGGCGGCCAGCAGAACAACGAAAGCCATGACGGCGAGAGATCGGAGCGTTTGCATCTGCGGTGCCTCCTGCTTGCGCATCGCTTGTTGGTATCGTTTTCGCCCGGTTTTCGTCCGACAGCTAGCGCCTTCGCAATCCGTGGTCGCGAAAATGCAGAAATGCTTCGCGCGACGTCTTGGCGGGCCGGTAGCCGAAGTCTTCCTTCAGTCGCCGGTTGTCCAGCACCGGGCGGTACTGGATGAACTTGATCTGCTCCGGCGCGTACCGGGTGAGGCCCAGCTTCCGGCCGATCTTCAGCCCCGCGACGATCAGTGGTGCCGGCAGCTTGAGCACAGGCTTGTCGAGTAACTGGCCGAGTTCGTCCATGGTCAGGCAACCGTCGCCGGCGACGTTGTAGATACCGCCGTTGCCGGTCTCCACCCCATGGCTGATGATGCCGACCAGGTCCTGATCCCAGATAAACACGAATGGCGAGTCGTAACCGCGGATCGCCAGCAGACGCTTTTTCTCGAACAGGTTGGTGATCAGATTGCGGGTGCCGGCCCCGATCACGGTGCCCACGCGCAGGATTAGCTGCGCCAGTTCCGGATGTTGTGCGCGGTAGCCGGCCAGCAACTCCTCCACCTGGCGCTTATGGTCGGCGTAGGGCATCTCGACATTGCCGCGCAACCTGTCGGTTTCCGAAATCCATTGCGGGTTGTCGGCGTAGTAGCCGTAGGCGGCACCGCTGCTGGTCACCGTCACATGCTGCACGCCGCCGGCGAGGCAGGCGTCGAGCACGTTGCGGGTGCCGTTCACATCGATGTCGTAGTCACGGGCGCGGTCGCCGCTGAACTCCAGCACCGCGGCGAGATGCACGACGTGGGTGATGGCGTTGTCGACGACCAGGTCGCGCAATTTCGGATCGCGGATGTCCATTTCGCGCAGATCGAATCCGGCGTTCGGGTCGGCGCGCAGGTCGATGCCGATCACCTGGTGTCGCGTGGCCAGTTGCTGTGCGACCTGCCGGCCGATGTAGCCGCCGGCGCCGGTGATCAGAACCCGCATTACGCCGCCGCCTGGTCGGCGGCCAGCAGATCGGCCTTGAGTGCTTCGATGTGGTTTGTTAGCACCCGGTTGTAGACCTGCTTGTTGACGTAATAGGCCATGCGATCGAGCTTGAGATAGGCATAGCCGCCGTCCAGGCGCTGGCCGATCTGTTCGGCCTTGGCCTTCTGCAGTTTCTTGGCCGAGGCAGCGCCGTTTTTCAGCTGCTGGATGTACAGCGCGACCAGCTCCGCCTGCCGATTGCGTGCCTCCCAGCCCAGGCCGGTGGCTTCCACCATGCCCATCATGAACAGGCTGTCGTCATGCGGATGCAGGCAGTTCAGGTAAAGCTCCGGTGCTGCGCC